>NZ_JBNNSS010000002.1:0-304814 GCF_050277945.1 Lysinibacillus sp. NPDC097214 | reverse complement strand
GCATTTACGGGCAGTTGTTCTCGCATCTAATTTCTTTGCTATTACTAAATTTAAAGCGTGAGTTGTGTACCTGACGCTTCGCTTTCAGTATTACTGCCTGTTAATGCGGGATAAAGTGAAACTTTAATCAGTGGGGGTTTTTCTCACTGATTATTAGTCTTCACCAATCGGGCATTTACGGGCAGTTGTTCTCGCATCTAATTTCTTTGCTATTACTAAATTTAAAGCGTGAGTTGTGTACCTGACGCTTCGCTTTCAGTATTACTGCCCGTTAATGCGGGATAAAGTGAAACTTTAATCAGTGGGGGTTTTTCCCACTGATTATTAGTCTTCACCAATCGGGCATTTATGGGCAGTTGTTCTCGCATCTAATTTCTTTGCTATTACTAAATTTAAATTGTGAGTTGTGTACCTGACGCTTCGCTTTCAGTAATACTGCCCGTTAATGCGGGATAAAGTGAAACTTTAATCAGTGGGGGTCTTACCCACTGATTATTAGTCTTCACCAATCGGGCATTTATGGGCAGTTGTTCTCGCACCTAATTTCTTTGCTTTCGCTGAATTTTGAGGTGGAGTCTTGTACCTAACGCTTCGCTTTCAGTACAGATAAATTACTGCCTGAGAATGTGGCATAAAAATTTTTTGAAAAAACTTTACTCTTAAAATGAGAAATGAAAAATGAAAGTAACAGAAAGCGTTATATAACAGTCATTAACCTCACATCATTAATGCATGAAACACATTAATATGATAAAAACTATAAATTGTACATTATGAATAAAGGGTGTTAAGATAGACACATAAATTACACAATTACAAGTTTCCGTGAAGGGGATATTATAAAATGAATTTTTCAAAGCCACAACCTCTAACAATTGAGGGAGGCAAAAAAGCCGTACTATTACTGCATGGATTCACAGGTAGCACAAAAGATGTGAAAAAGCTAGGTGAATTTTTATCGAAACGTGGTTATACAGTTCATGCACCGATTTATAGTGGGCATGGCGTAGAGCCAGAAGCGTTACTTGAAACAAGACCTGAAGACTGGTGGAACGATGTTGTGGAAGGTTATAACTTCCTAAAAAGTAATGGTTATGAAGAAATCGCGGTAGTAGGAATTTCACTTGGCGGCGTATTTTCGTTAAAAGTAGCAGAGACGTTTCCTGTGAAAGCATGTGTTGCCATGTGTGCACCAATCACACGCGATAACTCAAAAGGCTTATTTACACGTTTATATCATTACGCTCGTTTATATAAACATTTTGAAAATAAATCAAAAGATCAAATTATTTCTGAATTACATGAATTACGTATTACACCAAAGGATTCTTTAGATGGTGTGACACGTTTAACGACAGAAACACGCGATGAACTATCTACAATCAAAGCACCTACATTAGTATTACAAGGTTCATTAGATGATGAGCTTTATCAAGAAAGTGCACCATTCATTTTAAATACTGTGGAAACAGATGATAAAGAGATTATTTGGTATGAAAATTCTGGTCATATTATTACATTAGATAAAGAGCGCGAAAAAGTGTATGAGGACGTATATAAGTTTTTAGATCATATAGAGTGGTCGGTAGCAAACTAAGGGGCTGTCAGCAGACAGCTCTTTTAGTTTTGTCTATTTATAGCTAGGAACTGTACAATTAACGATTTTAAAAGAAAAAACTATTGTTTTTCAAATAAATGCTTGATACCATAGTGGAATTGTAGTAAAAATCTCTTCACTTAAATTGTTCGCAATAGTTAAATACATCTAAGGAGTTCATCAAAATGCAACAGAAAATACCTTTTTCAACATATGCAGTCATTGGTACGATGCTTTTCGGACTGTATTTTGGGGCAGGGAATCTTATTTTTCCAATTCAGCTTGGACAATTAGCAGGAACCAACTTTTGGCTTGGCCTAATTGGATTTTTAGTAACAGCTATCGGTTTACCTTTTCTAGGTATTTTAGCTATTGGTTTATCAGGTAGTAACGGTTTGCGTGACTTAGCGAGCCGGGTTCACCCATTATTCGGTGTCATCTTTTCACTAGCTCTCTATTTAACGATCGGTCCTTTTTTTGCGATTCCTCGTACAGCGACAGTTCCGTTTGTTGTTGGCTTTGAACCATATATTCAAGCTGAGCATACAACACTTTTACTTGCTTTATTTAGCTTTGTATTTTTTGCCATCGTTTATTATTTCTCATTGAATCCAGCGAAAATTATGGATTATATCGGAAAATATTTAACACCAGCATTTCTGATTGTGTTATTTATTTTAATTATTATTAGTATTGTCAAACCGATGGGGCATTTCCAACAGCCAATGGGGGATTATATTGATTCAGCATTTATGACAGGCTTTAAAGAAGGCTATAACACAATGGATGCGTTAGCTTCACTAGCTTTTGGTATTGTTGTTATTAATGCAATTAAAAGTGCAGGAATAACAGACAGAAAAGAAATTGCTAAAGCAACGTGGAAATCTGGCATTTTTGCCATGGCATTAATGATGTTAATATACGGTTTAATCACGTATATGGGGGCATCAAGTATGGGAGCTGTTGGTACATTTGACAACGGTGGGTTAATATTTTCCGCAGTGGCAGATCACTATTTTGGATCATTCGGGGCTATTTTATTGGCAGTTATTATTGTCCTTGCTTGTTTAAAGACAAGTATTGGTTTAATCACATCTTGTAGTGAATTTTTCCATGAGGTATTTCCGAAAGTCAGCTATAAATGGTTTGTATTGATCTTGTGCGTTATGTCATTTACAATTGCCAACTTCGGATTAACGAACATTATTAAGTTTGCTATTCCAGTGCTGATGTTCCTATATCCGATAGCAATTGTCTTAATTGTCCTTGCATTATGCTCACCACTATTTAAAAATAAGCAAACGGTATATGCGGTTGCTATGATTTTTACAATTTTTATTAGTGTTATTGATGGCTATAAAGCATTAGTAGTTAGCATTCCTACGGCGAAATTAACTATCTTTGATGCGATTGAGAAAGCTTATTCGAATATTTTACCTTTTTACGACATAGGCTTAGGATGGATATTACCAGCGTTAATTGGGGCATTAATAGGATGCTTATTCCCAGCAAAAAAGCATAAAAATGAATTTTAATTGATAGAAAGCACGCACAATGAATTTTACATGTGCGTGCTTTCTCGTATGTTGAAACTTAGTAAGCTGTCCAACCACCATCAGCAGCAATTACTTGTCCGTTGACAAAGCTTGCTTCATCTGAGCCAAGGAATATTGCAAGCTGAGCGATTTCTTCAGGTTGTCCAGCGCGTGGGTTAATGGACATACCTAGTGATTGGCGTGCTGCACCTGTTTGACTCACGTTTGTCATGGTAGAAGCTATGTTTGTTATAACTGCACCGGGAGCGATACCATTGCAGCGAATATTTTTATCTGCATACATGAATGCTGTGTTTTTTGTCAGTCCAACAACAGCATGCTTAGAAGCGGTGTAGGCAGCCCCAGCACGGCCGCCATAAAGACCACCAGCAGAAATATTATTCACAAATACACCATGTCCTTGAGCAAGGAAAATTTCTGTAGCCATACGCATTGAACGCATAACAGCAGTTGTATTTACCGCGAATACTTTGTCCCAACGCTCATCAGTAACTTCACCAACAGGCTCCATTCCATCCATAATACCGGCATTATTCACTAAAATATCTAATGTGCCAAAAGCATTTTTTGTTTCATCAAATAAGCGTTGTAAATCTTCTGTTGAAGCGACATTTGTTTGAACGGCGATTGCTGTTCCACCAGCTGCTTCAATACCCTCAACAACAGTTTGTGCACCTTCTATATTTAAATCAGAAACTACGACTTTTGCACCTTCTTTTGCATAACCTTCTGCAATTGCTTTACCCATACCTGACGCGGCACCTGTTACGATTGCTACTTTACCTTCTAATCTCATCACAAAAACCTCCTATTAATTATGTTCTTTCACCAGCGTTTGTCCCGGTGATTTTTAGGTTATATTATGTTAGATATTGAACATGTGTTCATTAAAATAATATAATGGATTTGTAAGCGATTTCAATATGCAAAATACGAAGAACTGTTCAGTAATCAACATATAAAAAAAATCTGTTTAATAAGGGGATAAAAAATTTGAACGCCAACGATTTACGAGTTGTCAAAACGAAGCAAGCATTACATAATGCTTTACTAACTTTACTGAGTGAGAAGCCTTTAGAGAACATTACAATCGCAGAAATTTGTCGTGTGGCAAAGGTGAATAGAGGTACCTTTTATTTGCACTACGAGCAAAAGGAAGGGCTATTTGAGGAATACTTTCAGGAAATTATGGAGGATTTGAATAATTCCTACGAGGAACCGTACCGTACAGTAACAACAATGGATAAAAATCAAATAGATCCTAATACTATTCGTATTTTTCATCATATTGAGCGCTTTAAAATGTTCTATCGCATTGTTTTTTCAAAAAATGTACCGCTTACCTACTATTATATGTTATTTGATGGAATTTTCTCTCTGCTAAAAAGGGATATCACCATCCATAATAAAGCACATGATGAGATATCTATTGATTATTATAGTGCGTATCAGGCAAATGCAATCATCGGACTAATTATTCAATGGTATCGCCAAGATTTTGTGGATAGCGTTAGTACCTTGAATAAACAACTTGCGGCTATTTTGCGGATTGGTGAAAAGTGATGAAGAGTTGATTAGAAGTGTAGAACAAAGTGGGTGAATCTCACTTTATTACAAAAAACTGTTATATAAAAAGGTTGAAGTGTCATACTAATGTATAGCTCTTCTACAAAAAAAAGGGGTTGATTTTCCGATTTTTGACCTCTGAGTGTTTGTTATATGTATAACAAATAGGATATTCTAAAATACATTTTTTTGTCAGAATAAAATTATATTTATTTAGTTATTGGTCAACATGCATTTGATTTGCATGTTCGACGGAGATGAATTGTCACTGCCTTTGGGCCATTTTCACAGCACAGATATTTTGCGTTTTGTTTTGAGTGCCCAAAGGCTTTTTGCCATACCGAACGAGCCGAAAATCTAAGATCAAATGGGTAGCATTAAAAGAGAACAAGAGAGTGGAAATCATATTTGTTGGTACAAGGGCTGAAAAAATTTTGCACAGACCACAAAATTTTTGCCGAAAGCCCCATTGCACAAACACCAAGTTTTATTATTCCATGATCGGGAATGATTTAAAGTAAAGACGTATTTTTGAAGGGGAAAAGCATTGCTGAAAAAACTGTTCGGAGAACTCGTATCAAATCGCCATCTTCAGTATCATCTAAATTCAACTGTTTATTTATTTTTATTATGCAGTTCCAATGACTCTTCAATTTCGTCCCATTTTACATTCACTTGTATAACTTCATCTTCACTTACTTTTGCCCCGCCTTTTGAACCTTCTACTGAGGTAAATATTAAACTTTTAGGAGGTTCAGTGAAATCCTCTGTTTTATCTCCACTGCTGTTAACTGTTTTAAAGGAGTACTCAAGTTTCCGCATGGATATATAAATAACAATAATAATGTAATTAAAAACAATGCGAATTTATCGCAAAACGATAAATGATGTGTTAAATTTATAATGTTATTAAATAAGTGAGGTGCTTAATATGAATGTTAAACGAGGTTCAACAACTTTCTTAAAGGTAATTATTTTTCTGGCTGGAATTGCAGTTCTTGCTTTATGTATATTTTTAGTACCCCATATTGCTAATTTCGCAGCAAGATTGTATCCAAATTTTTCCCTAATGAAATATCTCATTTTCATAGTGATGTATGGATCGGCTGTGCCTTTTTACTTTGCTCTCTATCAGGCTTTTAATCTTTTACGATACATTGACGAGAACACAGCGTTCTCGGAATTATCTGTAAAGGCGTTAAAGAACATAAAGTGCTGTGCGATTATAATCAGTGGTTTGTATGTATTAGGTTTGCCACTCTTCCGTTTTATAGCAAAAAAAGTTGACCCTCCTATTGGAATAATGGGATTCATCATCATTTTTGCTTCGTTGATTATCGCCGTTTTTGCTGCTATCCTCCAACGGCTTCTACAAGAAGCGATTAATATAAAATCAGAAAATGATTTGACGGTCTGAGGTGGATGATATGGCAATTATTATTAATATTGATGTGATGTTAGCAAAACGAAAAATGAGCGTAACGGAGCTTTCGGAAAGGGTTGGAATTACTATGGCGAATCTTTCTATTCTGAAAAATGGGAAAGCAAAAGCGGTTCGTTTTTCAACATTAGAAGCGATATGTAAGACTTTGGATTGTCAACCAGGTGATATTTTGGAGTACAAAGTTGACGAAGACACTCAATAAAAACAGACATTAAATTTATTTAACCTCTTTGGGTCTTGCCCTTAAGAGGTTATTTTTGCTTTTCTAATAAATTGATAAATAAAGCCCTAAATTCTAAGAAATATAATAGAAGAAGGGGTAAATTATTTCGTGCTATTCGGTACAATAACGATTTTATTTTTGTTGACAGGTTCACTTGGACCACTTGTAATAACAGCTACACAGGTTTTGGTTGTTTTAGTGTGTATTATGATTACCACAATCCTTTGACAATGATTGTTTATTCTAAGTTAATTTAAATGGGCGATTATGAACTATTCACCATTCGAAATTAAACGATTTTATTATCTTCACTCATATTATTATGTAATTATATATCATTGATAAGTGGTACTAGATCAGATCTAGGGATTTCTCCAGTATATCGAAAAGACCAAACATAATCTTGGATTTGAGACATTTTAGATCTTCATAATCTGGCTGCTTTAATCTAGTGCTGATCCGTTCTGTCCTGGTTCCTGGCTTAAGTCGTTGCACCGACGGTTTATCAAGGTCACCCATGAATAGTATGCTGAGTTTCAATAGCATTCACTTTTGACACACATAGCATATATAATAGCTCTAGCTTGGAACGGAAATTATCTTCATTTATAGCTCCATAACATACCCAAAAGTTATCCTTAATCATATTTTTTAACTCTATCAGCGATGTACTAACTCGTCATTAGTACATCGCTTTTTTGACAATATTATTGAACAGTAGCAGGGACTATTTGCTCGCTTTTTACTTTTGATTTTTTAAAAGCAACGACAATAGCAGACATGGCCAATGTTACAGCAATGATCATTCCTAACGAGCTACAATTACTCATTAAATTATCAGTGCTTCCACCAAAAATAATTGTGTAATAGCCATCTGCTCCGTAAGTAGCTGGAAGAAGCGACGCTAGTTTGTTGTAAAAATCAGATAGCATCGATTGTGGAACAAGAGCACCTGATGTAACAAGCTGCATAGAAAGAGCGCAAATATTAAAAATCATACCCAAATTACCAAAAATGATGATAAAGGCTTGTGCTAAGCAGAGGAAAGCCCAGAACATTAATGCTTGAAAAAGATATACTGTTAAAAAATTTACATGACTTGAAATATTAAATAGATGCATTAAGCCAATCGTTAATAGCGGAAGGGCAAAGGCAACACCAATATTAATAAGCTGTCTTGCTAGGAACAATTGCCACTTCGAAATTGTATCTTGTACAAGTTGTGCAGCCTGCTGATGTTGCATAATCATTACCATTGCACCAACGAATGACGAAATAATAACCATCAATGGCACAAAATTCGCAGCAAACTCTTCAACATTATTCGTTTTTATAATAGTAGAATTTATCGCACGATCCTTTACACTCATTATTGTGGTAGCAACAGCTTCATTAATTTGTTGTGCAGTATGTTGCTCCATTGGTAGCTGTGAGAACTTTTGAGAAAATGCCTCAATAGTTTTGCCTTGTTGTAAAGGATAAATATTGTGGTTAATTTCCGCTGTTACTTGTTTGGCTACTCCGTCCATCATGTTTTTTGCGATACTAGCATTCGCTTGATTAATAGAATAAATGATCTCAGCCTCTTTACCTGCTTGTAATTGACTTGTAAAGTCGCTTGGAATATGAATAATCATATTGATATCACGTTGGTTTAATTCATGCTCAGCTTTGTCTAGAGAGGTGTAATTTTCTATTGTAAATGGAAGTTTTCCTTTTATTTCATTTACTACTTGTTGCCCCATCTCTGTATCTTCACTAATTAGTCCAATCTTTAAATTGTCTGTTCTGTCATTGACACCATCATACGCAGTCATCCATACGGAAAAGAAAATGATCTGAAATGCAATTGTGATGACGATGCCAATATAAGTTTCTCGAATCTTAAATAAAGCTTGTAAACCTTTCATAAGTAAACCTCCGATAAAAGTAAGTACTTACTTGCATTGATAGGAAAAATTTTTTCTAGGGAGCCAATCCCCTAGAAAAAATTGAAATGCTTGTTTTTAATAATTCTTCAGGTGGCATATTAGAAACAATTGTTCCTAAGCGTGCACGTGACATGAAATGACCAAAGTTAACAGCAATAAGAGATAACGCTGCTGCTTCAAAATCAATTTCTCTAATTTTCCCTCTTTCATGCATTTCCTGAAAGTAATGAATGAGCTCGTTTTTAATATGAAGTGGGATGTTAGCAATCTCTTCATTTATTTCAGGAAACTGCATGGCTTCTTTAAAGCCGATCATTACAAAATCTTTAATAGACATTAAAAAGGTAAAATGCTTAATAGAGAAATTTAGTAAATCCGTTTCCAAATCCCATGTAACATTTTTATTGATCTCTTGCTGCAAAAGAGGGAAATAGGAAAATTGCTCAATAATGGATTTCAAAATGCCGCGCTTGTTACCGAAATGGCGAAAAATAGTTACTTCATTGACCCCTGCTAATTCAGCAATTGCTTTCGTTGTTGCCGCAGTATAGCCCTTTTCACTAATGAGTTGTAAGGCAGCTTCAATGATTCGTTCTCCGGTGCTTTTTGTTGACAATAGAGTTCTTCCTTTCGTGCAAGTAATTACTTACATGCTAGCATAGAGAAATTTTTTATGCAATAAAATTTTATCAGAAAATGGAAGATAAATAGCGTTTAGGTAACGAAAAAAACACCCAGCTAAGATTAAGAGCTACTCGGGTAGCCAGGAGAAACGCGTAGGTAAGGCTAAGAATCTCTTGAGGAGCTAGAAAAATCACTCGGGTATAAGTGAATTAATTCAACATTGCGAGTATGAAAAGGTTTTATACTTTTTATGGAAAAAATAGCATTGACAACTATATCGTCAGCTGATATATTTTAAATGTATCAGCTGACGATATATTGTTGGACGATATAAAAAAGGGGGATTTGTATGACGCAAGAACATCCGCCTTTAACAGAAGGCGTTTATTATATTTTATTAGCGTTATTTGATGCTAGGCATGGTTACGGCATCATGCAACTGGTAGAGGAAATGAGTAATGGTCGAGTTCGCCTTGGAGCGGGTACGATTTATGGAGCAATCAAAACATTACTCGAGCGAGGATGGATTGAGGCGCTAGATGGTGACGGCCGAAAAAAGGAATATATCATAACAGATAGTGGAAAAAAAGTTATAGAATACGAAATTTTGAGATTAAGGGAACTTTTTGACAATGGTATCCGTATAACAAAAGTGGATGGAACAAATGGATAAAAATCGATTGGTCGATAACCCGTGTGATATTGAGTGAAATGCCCGACAAAGCTAGTTGCATTTTAACTATACCAAGTTTGATAAAAAGCTTCAGATGAGATGAATATTCAAAATTATTTTCCGGGAAATCAGAAAAATCTAACAATTAGTCGAAAGAATGCAGCGTTATAACGACTACTATTAAGGCGCATATTTAAACAGGAGTTCACATCAATTTTATAAGATTTAGATGGGAGGTGGGACTTTATGAAAAAAAGAGTATATCGTTTTTTCCTTGATTATGAACAAGAAGAAGCATGGGTTAATGATATGGCGGAACAAGGTTGGCATCTAAAGCGTACAATGTTGGGTTACTTTATTTTTGAAAAAGGGGAACCTGGACAATATATTTATCGCAATGAACTAGTCAAAAATAAAAACCAAGACTACTTTGAATTTTTAGAGACGATGAATATTGAGTTTGTTTCAAAGTTTGGAGGATGGGCTTATTACCGCAAAAAGAAATCCAAAGGTCCATTTGAATTATTTTCAGATAGTTCTTCGAAAATACAGTATTTAAAATCAATAAGCCGTCTTTTTATATCAATAACATTTCTTAATCTATTAATTGGATTTATCAATCTTTATATTGGACTTGGTGAATCAACAGAAAGATTTTTAAACACGGGAAGTTCGTTGTTAAATTTTGGAGTCGTAATGATCATGTGTATGCAGATTTTTAAAGTTGAAAGACGTAAAAAAGGACTACAACGCGAATTACATATATTTGAAGGGTAAGGAGGAAAAAAGATGACATTACAATTAGAGCGTGTCACAAAGAAATACAAAGATTTTACGGCAGTCGATAATCTGAATTTTACGATTGAAAAAGGGGAGATTTTTGGGCTGATTGGACAAAACGGAGCTGGTAAAACAACGACGTTCCGAATGATTTTAGATTTACAGGAGACAACGGCTGGTACGATTACATGGGATGGCAAACCCGTTAATGCCATCAACCGTGATGTACTTGGCTATTTACCAGAGGAACGAGGCATTTTTCCGACGATGAAGGTAGAGGATCAGCTTTACTTTTTTGGCGAGCTACGTGGCATGAAGAAGTCGGTGTTAAAGAAGGAGATTGATTATTGGATTAATCGATTTGAGCTCGAAGAAAGACGGAAAGATAAGGCTGAAACTTTGTCAAAAGGGAATCAGCAAAAAGTGCAACTGATTGCTAGCTTTATTCATAAACCGCAGTTCTTAATACTAGACGAACCATTCAGTGGACTTGATCCTGTGAATAAAGATTTACTGAAAGATGCAATATTGCATTTAAAAGAACAGGGCACAACGATTTTGTTCTCTAGTCACCAGATGGATAATGTAGAGGAACTATGCGATCATCTTTGTCTATTAAAACGAGGAGTCTCTCTGTTTTCAGGTAGTCTACTAGATTTAAAGAAACAATACGGAAAAACAAGATTGGCAGTACGTACAGAGTGGTCGACAACTCAACTGTTGACGCTTGAGGGAGTCAAAGATGTTCGAGTGGAGAAAGAGCAAACTGTGCTCACTCTAGAGGATGAGAGTTATGCACAAAGCATTTTCGAGAAGCTTTCCAATGGTAAATATATAGAAAAATTCAGCTTAGATTATTTATCATTAGATGAAATCTTTAAAGATAAGGTAGGTGGCAACGTTGTCGAAGTTTAATTTATTAATGAAACAGCTTTACAAATCAAAAATAAAATCAAAATCCTTTGTTGTAATGACAGTCATTTATATACTTGGGATGTCCGTTGCAGTTTTCTGGTCAGATATTAAAGAGCTTTTTACAGGTGATGATCATGCGCAACAAATTGCAATTGTCAACGAAACAACAGCTGATTTAAGTGGTCTCTTTGTATCTAATGGCGATATGGAATTTATACAAAATGAATCGAATATATCGGAGCTAGAGAAAAAGGTCAAAGATGAAAAGCTAGATGCAATCGTTAAAATAACAGATCAAAAAGGTCAGCTACATGCTGAAATTGCCACTTTCACTCCTTTGAAATTAAATGATCAAGGCGCGATAAATTCGATACTGCAACTTGCTGGTCAAAATTATGCTGTACAACAGTTATCACTAACACCAGACCAAGCAGCTCAAATTATGAATGCAAAAACGATTATTACTGATAAAAACTTAAATACAGAGTCTTCAAGTGGTAAAAGCGAAGAAGAAAAACAATCAGGACTATTTGTATCTTATGCAGTTGGTATTTTAATTTATTTCTTTATTTCTACATTCCTATCTATGATTACAACGGAAATTGCTACTGAAAAAGGTTCACGTGCAATGGAAATGCTGCTTGTTAGTGTCAAGCCAGCTACCCATTTTAAAGCAAAAATTGCTGGTGTGCTATTACTCGCATTAACACAGATGGGTATTATTACTGTTGTCTCCCTAATCTATGCGAAATTTGCGAAGAACGGTGTTATTTGGGATATGGCAGCTAGCATTGTTAAAGAATTATCGATAGGTTATGTGATATACGCCATTCTATTCCTACTATTAACAATTATTCTTTATTTAATTGTTGGGGCATTATTCGGTTCATTAGTGTCTAAAGTTGAAGAATCAGGTCAAGTATTAATGCCAGCCATGATGATTACTATCATTGGTTTCTACGTTATGATAACGGGAATGGGTAATCCAGATACAATTATCATTAAGGTATTCTCGTATATTCCATTTACATCTGGAATGATTATGCCGATGCGTATTGGGGCTACTGATATAGGCTTAATGGTACCACTTTTATCGTTAGGTATTTTAATCGCAACAATTATTGTGGCTTACTTATTCAGCATATCATTCTATAAACGCAGCGTGCTAACTTATAGTTCAGGTGGCGTTATTCAAAAAATTAAGACAGTACTAAAAGTGACAACATGATGATGAAAGCAGCTACATGAAGTAGCTGCTTTTTTAGTATGGATATGACAATGCTAGAAAATAATGTAAAGTATTTCGTGTATTCAGTCGAATTTCCTAATGAAACAAGCTATAATTTATAGTAGAGAGTGACGTTCTGTTATCTCAAACAAGTATTGAAGCTTTATAAAAAAAGCATCTATATAACGCCTTACAACATAAGAGAATCAACTACAGCATCACGAGGGTTCCTCTATTTTTAGTAACTCTTATTTAGCAAGGCTCGAGTAAAATGAAACTTTTTCAGCTTGGAATCGTATGTAAGTAAAAGAGATAAATCGCAGGGGGTAAAACTTTATGTCTGAATTTGACAACGACCTATTAAAATCAAAGGATCCATTCGCATCAGAAAATCCATTATTACAACCTAATCCATTATTACAGGTGGAGAAAGAGCAAAAACCAGTACTTGTTTCTGAGCAAGAGTTATCACAAATTGCACAGAACCAACTTAAATTAAAACAAGATCCAGAGGTTCATGCATTAGCACAAAAAATTGATGTGAAAGACCAAATTGCTATGCTAGAGCTTGGAAAAGAAACGGCGAATGGTATTTCTACCTTTTCAGATAAAATGCTAGCAACGATGAAAACAAGTAAGCTTGAGGAATCGAGTGTATTATTAAATAATTTAAATAGAATTATGGATAAATTTGATCCTCAAGATTTTGCGGAGGATAAAAAAGGTGGCTTCCTTACGAAACTGTTCAGTAAAGGAAAGGAACAATTAGAAAAGTTTCTATCCAAATATGACAGCATGAATAAAGAAGTTGATGTTATTTTCCATGAGGTTCAAAAATACGAAGGTGAAATGAAACGAAATACGATTGATCTTGAGAATTTATATGATCAAAACTTAGACTATTTCCAAACGTTAAGTAAATTTATTGCAGCAATTGAAGTGAAAACAGATGAAGTACGTTCATCATTACCAGCACTAGAACAAAAAGCACAAACTGGCGATCAATTAGCAGCAATGGAATATGAAACGATGGTACGTGCCGTTGATTTACTAGAACAACGTCGATATGATCTAGAAATGGCACAACAAGTTTCATTCCAGTCTGCTCCACAAATTCGATTAATGCAGCAAGGAAATAACCATTTAATTGCTAAAATTAACTCTGCGTTTGTAACGACAATTCCTATATTCAAGCAAGGACTTATTCATGCGGTGACGTTAAAGCGCCAAAAGCTTATTTCTGATTCAATGAGTGAATTAGACCGTCGTACGAATGAAATGCTTGTACGAAATGCAGAAAATATTAGTAAAAATAGCGTTAATATCGCGCGTGCGGCTGGTAGTCCAAGCATTAAAATCGAAACCATTGAAACGACATGGCAAACAATTATGTCTGGTATTCAAGAAACGAAGCAAATTCAAGCAGAAACAGCAAGAAATCGTGAGGAAGGCCGTAAACGTATTGAACGTCTGCAGCTTGAATACGAAAAACTGAAAAAAATGTAATCGTGAATCTTCTTGCAATCTTCCTTGCAAGAAGATTTTTTTTTTTGACAAAACAGAAATTCCTCATTATGATAAGTTAAATGAGAATGATTATCAAAGAAGAAGGAAGCGGAAAGATGCTAAACAATGCAATTCGATTACATAAAATAATCAATCATGGAGTTAATATAAGATGATGAGCAAAATAAATCCTACTTCATTATCCTGTGAACCTTTAAAGGATGGAGCGCTTGTGATTAATACGACAGAAAACCTAATGCTCGTGTTAAAAAGTCGCTACCATGAATTAACGCATATAGAAGAGCTGTACAATGTCATGCATATAGATTTAGATGAAAAGCACACCATTTTAGAGCAAGAGAGGAAAATTTTAAAGAAACAAAATTTAGAGCTTGTGGAAGACATGCAAAAAATAAAGCAGCAAAACGCCGTCTTACAAAAAAAGTTAACAGAATATAATTGTGTTGTAAATGAGCTCAAGGAGATTCGGCAACAAAATACAGAGCTATTAATTGAATTAAGTAAATATACTGCTTTGTCAAAGGAATCCCTGTCAGGTCCTTTAAAATCTATGATTCGCGATATGCGAGAGCAAGGTGTTGGTATTAAAGAAATTCACATTCGCATTAAACGTCAAATTAATCCTGATATTAGCTACAGTACGGTGCGCAAATATATTTCTGAACTTGAATCTGAAATGAAAGAGTAACTTTGTTAATGTCGATTTATTAAAACTTGGCATTTACAGTTCCCAATCAAAGTCCTATAATTAGTCTATTCTTTAAATGGTAATATGACGAAATATCGTATAGATTTATATGGAGTAGGAGAGTTAGAGGCAATGTCAAATGAGAAAAAAGGGGTTTTGGCGGCTTTTTTAGCCTATGCTTTTTGGGGGGCATTCCCGCTTTATTGGAAATTACTTGAGCATGTCCCGAGTATGGAAATTTTATTATCACGCGTCATTTGGTCCTTTGTCTTTACAGTACTAGCAGTAATAGTATTTGGAATGCGTAAGGAACTTCTCGCAGACTTAAAATATTTGTGGTCACACCAAAAGCATTTTTGGCAGCTTGTTGGGGCTTCACTTGTTATTTCGATGAACTGGTTTTTATATATTTGGGCAGTGACGCATAATCACTTAATTGAAACGAGCTTAGGCTATTATATTAATCCCTTACTGTCAGTGATTTTTGGGGTTGTTTTCTTTAATGAAGCACTTAGTCGTGCGCAATGGGCAGCTACCGGAATTGCCTTTATTGCTGTCATTATTTTAACGATTAATTATGGATCAATTCCATGGGTAGCACTTCTTATTGCTATATCCTTCGCTATTTACGGAGTTCTGAAAAAGAAAATTAAACTTGACGCGACAAGGGGTCTAGCCATTGAAACGTTATTTATTCTACCGTTTGCATTAGGCTATTATGTTTATCTCTTTACAACGAATCAAGCTTCATTTTTACATGTTGATGGGAAGACAGACATCCTTATGATTGTGAGCGGTATCGTAACAGCAGTACCGTTAATTTTATTTGCGAAAGGTGCACAAAATATTCCACTCTATTTATTAGGCTTTATTCAATACGTATCGCCAACGATTGTGTTAGTTTTAGGGATCGTGCTTTATAAGGAACCGTTTAGTCAAATAGAGCTATTGGCATTTAGCATTATTTGGGCAGCCCTACTACTGTTTTCAGGATCGAAAATCATTGAAACGAGAAGGGCTCATCATAAATCTGCATAAGTAAATATACGAATGTTAGTAGTACAAACCATGCCATCGGTTTGTACTACTTTTTTGTATTCTTTGAAAAATCCCTGCGATGCGAGGGAATTCAAAGAGCTTTTTGCCTTTCCATGTTTCTTTAGACATGAGCAGTATCCTAGCGTTTCACACGTAGAGAAACCATCAATTGAGATTAGTAAAAGTGAAGAAAGGTTGAGCAGACCCTTGAAAATGGCATTTTCACCACATAAGAATCAGTTTAAAAAGTAATGATTATGATTATAATTATCATTTTCATTTGAATGATTGATGTGGTCGGGAATGGCAATAACATCAACAGCTCGCGGAGGAGTAATGCATTTGCTTTATCCGGATATTGGCGAGCAACTGAAAGTGCAAAAAAAATCTTCCGTCGTGTAACAAACCAGACTTGATATGTAAACGGACATCACCGTAGAAAAAAGTCCCTACAGCTTATCATGATAATTGGCAGCTTGTATTTCTTCCTAATTATTTTGATCAATTGATAGCCAACGAGCTTTGGCATCATAATATCGATAATTGCTAGATCAATGTTATATAAAAAGAAGCTAGGCTTTATTGTCCTGGCTTCTTTCTAGTAACAAGCAACCTTTCGTGGCTGTATTTTACTTGTCACCGCTAGGCGGAAGTATAATTGTGTATTCTCATAACGTTATGTTTGAAGTCAATTTTCATTAAAGGCTTATCAAAATTAAAGAGGTATCTTAATTGTTTTACTATAAATATTTATTGTGTGATGTAAAAGATAAAGTAAGCAAAAAAAGTAATCCTATCTATTTAATTAAAAACGACAAGGTTGGAGATAGGGAGTTGAACAATCGATTAAGAGAGTAGTAGTCTTTTAGGAATGAGAAGAGAGTAACTGTTTTTTTTTTTTTTTTTTTGACACTTTTTTCAACATCTTTCTTTTTTTATACGAAAAACTGTTTATAATTATCTTAACCTTTTGTATTTTATCACTTTTCTAACACTTATTACTCAATTTAGGGGCGCTGATCATGGGGATAACGACATTATTATTAAATGCATTCATTATTATCATTTGTATTTTTTTCTATCAAATATTTTGGTTAGATAAAGATGGAAAAGAAGCGCGAAATACTATATTAATTTCCTTTCTTTCATCCATTGCGGTTGCGCTTTGTATGGCATTCCCATTTAAGTTTGATTATGGATACATATATGATTTACGGCTTATCCCAATCCTTTTAGCTGTTCTCTATGGTGGTTTTAGGAGTTTCATTTTTATTACTGTTATATTTGTTTCTTACCGTTTTTACTTAGGCGGAGACGGAGTCTACCCTGCAGTTATTGTATATTTTATGGCCACTTCCATTACTATGGTATCCCAATATTTTCTTGCTGGTTATTATAAAAAAAGAAAAATATTATTCAGCTTATTGCTTATGTCTCTTTGCACTATTTCCTTTTCTATCTTCGCTTTAATGAACCAAATACGGATAAACGATAAAGTTCAACCTGATTTTATTCACTTTTTATTCAATTATATAGTGATCAATATTCTGACTGTTTTATTGTCTCTGTATCTAATTGAAGGAATGATAGAAAGGTTTAAAATGAAAGAAAAAATTCACCGTGCAGAAAAATTTATGGTGACTTGTGAATTAGCAGCGTCTATAGCCCATGAAATAAGAAACCCGTTGACTACGGTATATGGATTTATGCAGATGTTTAGTAAAAACGAAATCTCTGAAACACAAAAGGATGACTATTTGCAAGTCATGCTAATGGAGTTAGAAAAAGCGCAACTCGTTATTAACGATTATTTGTCCCTTATAAAACCACAAAATGTTGCAGGAGAATTATTAGATATTAGACCAATTGTTGAGCAAGTAATAGAGGTTATTTTACCGATCGCCATCCAATGTAATGTTAAAGTTGAAAGCGATAATGAATGTCCCTATTATATATATGCCAACACCGATAATCTAAAAATGTGTTTAATTAACATTGCAACGAACGGGATTGAAGCCATGACTAATGGAGGGATGCTCCGAATTAATGTGAAAAAGGTAAAGAATCATATTGTGATTGATATTATTGACACAGGAATTGGAATGTCTTGTGAGGAGATAAATCGAATCGCTATGCCGTTTTATTCTATAAAAGAAAAGGGAACCGGGCTAGGTACGATGATTGCATACAGTATTGTAAAAGGATTAAACGGAGATATAGAAATAAAAAGTGAAAAGGGAAAGGGAACACGGTTTTCTATTATTATTCCTTCTTCCTAATAGAAATCGTAGGGCAAAAAAAATTCCGACGATTTAGGGCTTGTTGAACGGATTACCAACTTATAAAAATTTTGATGTGTGCGCCGGAGAGTTTTTTTCCTTTCACGGGATATAAATTTGACTCAAGAGCTGTATGTATCTACAATTTCCCGGTATGCCATTAACAGCAGCTATAGTAAACTGATTCAAAGTGAAGTCCTTTTTTCAGCGAATTGTGTGTAGTAACTAAATTATATAAGAAATGGACTTCCTTTTTATATGTTTTCTATTTACACAAAAAAATTAGTAGGAGGAAATATGTGATGAAATCCCTTAAACGGATGCTTTATGAACTAACAATGGATAAAGATTTTGTTGCGTTAAAATTTTTGATTGATCGGCCGAATGTGTTTCATGTTGTCGGAGCGACTCATCTTGAAACTTGGCATTCGAGGTTTTTATCGTGGCTTTTAAATCCGACAGAGAGACATATGTTAGGCTATTATCCTTTTCAAAGATTTTTAATGATTGTAGCAGAGTCGGCTGATGAAAATATTGATGATATTACCGATATTGCTATGCTAAATGTAAATCAATTCCGTAGTCCTGAGGTAATCGCAGAAAAGGATATAAATAAACTAGATATATATGAAGCAGAGGAAGAATCGGAGAAAAATGATGAAAAAGGAAGGCTTGATGTCTTTTTCAAAGTAAATATCGTTGATGAAAAAGAGAAAACTAATGAACGAAAATTAATCCTCGCTGTAGAACAAAAGGTATATGCAAGAGTGGACGTAAATCAATGCGATAAATACTTACGAAAATTTGAGGAGACTTTTAAAGATGATAAGTTTTTACTTGTTGGGTTAGTCCCGAAAAGCCAAATGAAAGAATCGAATGAAGCGACTTTTGGGAGTTCTAGATGGATTGGAATTGATTATCAGCAATTAGTAGACATCGTTCTAATGCCTTGTTTGGATAATCCGGACTTAAATATATATGCCAAATCCATTATTCAACAGTATGTAGACGCGTTACGGATGCCATATAAAAATAAACGTGAAAAACTAGCTACCATAGAAGAAGAAAGAATTTTGGTTCGCTCTATATACGACCGATTTGAAGATGTTATTAAAGCAATTACGAAAATATCCAACGAAGACGACAGTGACGAAAGAGACTATGTAAAGATGGTCATAACAGAAACATACGGTGATGTGTTTAGAACGATTCGATGGATCCTAGATGAAGAAAATGATGTAGATGAATTATGGAATTTCTCCTCTCCATACCAAAGAACTATCCATAAAAGATGGGACGAGCTAACCATTATCATTACGCATGAAGGAAATGAAATGGTCATAAATGGCGAAAATGTTCCGGAACTTTGGAATAAGACATTACGATGGATTGAGGAACAAGGTCTCCCATTAAGACAACTTGTTGATGAAGGTATTATTCTTGGGAGCGGTGACCGTGGAAAACGATATGCAATAGCGATGCAACCAGTCCATTTGGATAGAAGAAAATTTACTACCATTCGTGAGTACCAATCTATTTTAACAGGTGAAATCTATTACATAGAAGCGAAAATAAACTCTAAAAGTGCTATGCTAACCATTGCTAAACTATTAAAAAAGCTCGGTGTTGAGGTTGAAACACCGTTGTTAGAGAGCAGTGGGATGTTCGTCAATATTTAAAGGATTTGTCCAAAATATCGCTTTTGAAGGTGACGAATCCACTGTTATTTCAGACTTAGTTAGGCAAGGATTAGGTGTTGCTTTCGTTTCTGAATTACCATAAGTACCCAAATAAGGGTAGTTTCCGCATAAACTTCGAATAGTTGATCCAGCTTGTCAACGCACTATTGGATTAGCCTGGTCCGAAAATCGCTACTTTACGCCAATTGCTAAGCAGTTTCGCTTATTTGTTTTAGAATACTTTTTATCAATTTCAAAAATTGATTAAGTAACCTTACATTATTGTAGATTAACTCGTTTTTTTTGTAGTCCTCAAGTTTAAAATCGTAACAAACATAAACACCTTTACTTTTTCACCAGCATATAGTAAGATAATGACAAATTAGATAACAATGATAATTAATGAGAGGTGCTTTTAATGAGTGCGGTAGGTTCTAAATAGGAAAAATTATATGAAATAAATTTAATTGACGACGGGGGATTTGCGTCATAAACTGACCCCTTATTTAGTCGTGGGTTTATTTCGATACCTATGAAGATACCTACTATACTTTATAAAGCGTGTAATGGTCTGAATGTGCTTCACTTTGATGAGGTCTTTTTCAAGATGCTTTTTACACATGCCTTGTAATGTGAAAGCTGTGGGTTCTCCCACAGCTTTTTTGTCTTTTTTAACTTCTTTCAGCGGGTGCCCAAACACCCGCTGGAAGAAGTTAAAGCCTCCGGCGGATGTCACAGAATCGGAGAGGAGTTCAATATAGGATGTTAGCCTAAAATCATCGCATCCATGCGATAACGGCTAACTGACCTGCATCACGCAGGCCTAAGCTCAAAGCCGATTCCGGACGCAATTATGCCGAGGCATAATTGATTTGAATATAAAATCATTGCTATCTAATGAGTAGGTGTCTTCATGAATGATTCTAGAAAATCACAGTGAGGAGACATTAACAATGAATCAGACTACTTTTGAGAAGTTACAATACAATGAATTGAAGGATATCGTTAAATCATACTGTGTTAGTGGATTAGGTAAACAGTTGTTAGATAAATTAACGCCGAGCCCAAATTTGACAGTTGTTAAAAATCGTTTGAATGAAACGACTGAGGCACGAGCAATTTTAGATGCGGAAGGTCATGTCCCGTTTTTAGGGGTGTCCAATATTGATAATACGATTAAAAAACTTGAAAAAGGGATTATTTTAGACCCTAGTGAATTAGTTAGCATCTCTGACTTTTTAAGAGGCTGTAGAAAAATTAAAAAATTTATGCTGGAAAAAGAGTTTTTTGCACCAGTACTTGCATCCTATGCTAATTCGATGTCTGAATTTAAAAGTGTAGAAGAGGAGATTAACTTTGCGATTAAAGCAAATCGTGTAGATTCAGCCGCTAGTAGAGAGTTAAAGCGTATCCGAAATCATATCGAAACGACAGAGGAGAAAATTAAAGACCGCTTAGCAAAGTTTTTAAATAATAATGCAAATAAAACGTATATCCAGGAGTTTTTTATAAGTAAGAAGGATGATCGATACACGATTCCTATTAAGGCGTCCTATAAAAATCATGTGCAAGGGACAGTAGTAGAGATTTCATCAAAAGGTGCAACGGTCTTTATGGAACCAAGTGCTATCGCTAAATTAAATGTGGAATTGGCCACTTTGAAGGCAGAGGAAGAGGTGGAGGAATATCAGATATTGGCGACATTATCGGGGCTCCTGATGGAACATATCCGTGAAATCAACATCAATATGGAGTTGATTAGCCAATATGATATGGTGTTTGCTAAAGCCAAGTTCAGCAAGCATATTGGAGGCGTAGAACCAAGTTTAAATGATATTGGCTATGTGAAGCTCATCAATTGTAAACACCCACTGTTAACAGGTGAGGTGGTGCCACTTCATTTTGAAATTGGTAAAGACTATCGCAGCTTAATCATTACAGGACCGAATGCTGGAGGAAAAACAGTTGTCCTAAAAACCATTGGCTTGTTAACATTGGCTACAATGTCAGGCTTCCATATTGTTGCGGATAAAGGGACTGAAATAGCTGTATTTGATCATATTTTTGTAGACATCGGTGATAATCAAAGTATTGAAAATGCACTAAGTACGTTTTCATCCCATATGAAAAACCTTTCGGATATTATGAGGGCATCCAATAATAATACTCTTTTGCTATTTGATGAAATAGGTAGCGGTACGGAACCAAATGAAGGGGCAGCGCTGGCCATTTCCATTTTGGAGGAGTTCTATCATATGGGTTGTATCACAGTGGCGACAACTCATTATGGAGAAATTAAGCGTTTCTCTGAGATGCATAGTGATTTTATGAATGCGGCTATGCGTTTTAATAGTGAAACATTGGAACCATTATACAAATTAGTGATCGGAACATCTGGAGAGAGTAATGCTCTATGGATTTCTAAGAAAATGAATATACGTGAAACGGTATTACAAAGAGCGAAAGGTTATATTGCTAATAAGGATTATCTGATGGAACGAGTAAATGATAGTAAAATCAGAAAGCCTAAGATTGAGAAGGAGAGAACACAAGAAAAGTATGAATTTAAAAAGGGAGATCGTGTAAAGCTGTTAGATCATGATGACGTTGGAATCGTTTATCAAGAGATGGATAATTTCTATAATGTTGTCGTGTTCTATGAGAGAGAATTCATAAAGGTAAATGTTAAGCGACTGGCATTAGAGCTACCGGCAACAGAACTATACCCAGAAGGATATGATGTAGAGAGTTTATTTGTGGATTATAAAGATCGAAAACTTCAGCATGATATAGAGCGTGGTTCGAAAAAAGCCCTTCGCAAGATACAGAAGGAAATTAGAAATGATAAATTGAGCTAAAAAAAGGGGATTGCACATATGTCTAAATGCAATCCCTAACTATTTATTGAACCGAATTTATTTGTGCTTTAATTGAGTAATAAGTTTCTTCAATTTTTTGTTTATAAGGTAGATCGATTAAATCTTGAGAATCCGTATAGGCCATTTTGGCAATTTCGTAGGCAGTTGTTAACTCACCGAAATGTGCATAGCAAAGGGCTTTATAGGTAAAGCACTCATTAAAGCTTAATATGTCAAATGGATGTAAGATGGGTGGGGGAATGTTTGTAAAATGTTTAAATACTTCCTTAGCTTCTTCATATTGACCTAGTAAAAATAAGGATTTCCCTTTTTCTGAATAGTATAAGTTTTTGTCGAAAATAACCGAGCTATCATTCATAAGTGTACCAAAACACTCTATTTCCTCTAGTGCCTGCTGATAATCGTGCTTGTAATTGTTATAATAATGCGCTCTTAATACGAAAATTAAAGCATCCACACTCACTTGTTCCGCAAAAACCCGATACTGCTCAAGCTTCTTCAGCATATGCTCTACTTGCTCGAAATCATGGTCAATCATGGCACAAAATCCCCCAATACGATACATATCATCTATATAAGAGTAAAATTGATTTTTATGTGCATCGGTAATCGTCTCATAAATGAGCTGTTTACCTTCTTCATATTCACCAATTGCTAACTGAAAAACGCTAATATAATAAGCCATTTTCACAGTATCTCGTGAATCTAATTGGTAATTTTCATACGCAGCCTCTTCTTTCGCCTGCAAAATACAAGAATAAGCCATTTTGTAGTTTCTTTCTTCCGATAATATGCCCAACTCTAATATATAAGTTTCAAACCAATGGCTTAGTAAATTAATTTCTTTAAACATAACGCGTGCCTGTTGAAGCGGTGATGCCCATGTCGTTAATCTCGCATGATGTTGTGCTGCTGCATATATATACAGTAAACGCCCTGCCTCATAACTAAGCGAAAGATCTTCTATATAAGGCTTAATCATCTCTACGATTTGCTGTACATTATCTGTATTACCAAGTTTTAATTCAGCAAATAAAATTTCGACCTGCTCTAAAAGATGACGTATGGAAGAAGGTGTTACTTGTTCAAGCAATTCACTTGCTTTGACACCTAAACGTTCCGCTATATAATCAAGACTTTCCATCGAAGGCTTGGCCTTATCATTTTCAATTTGGCTTAACATGCCCTTTGTTAGACGATCACCGGCAAGTGCCTCTAATGTTAATTTTTGTTCCTTCCTTATTTTACGAATTCGTGTGCCTAAAGAGTTCACTGCCTTGCCTCCTTTTTCATTAAAAGTGAGTAATATTATTTTGTTTAATTATATTAAACTTTTGCTTGCGTGAAAAGTAGTAGCTATGTTATATTTTGTTTAATCAAATTAAACTTTTTAACCTAATTAAAATACGGAGGGGATTTTCGATGAATGAAGCGCAAAAGTATAAAAAGGCAACGTATCATTTATGGACATTTACAGCCAGCAAAATGATCTCGCAGTTAGGGTCTCATGTTTTATCATTTGGGATAGGTTTATATATTTTAGCACTGACAGGGTCAGCGATGAGTTTTGCGACAACGATGATATGTTCCATTTTACCTCGTGCATTGGTCGCGCCTCTGGCTGGTTATGTAGCTGATAATTATTCAAAGAAACGTACAATTTTAGTAGCGCAAGCAGGTACAATTTTGACCGTTGTTGGGTTACTACTTTATACAGAAATGGTCGGTTTGTCGGTGTATGCTATTTATATTGCAACAGTTTTTAATACAATATGCGCAGCCTTTTCGGGTGTAACATTTTCTTCCTCAATCGCAACACTAGTAGATCCAGAACGCCTACAAAAAGCAATGTCATTTAATCAAATGTCAGTGTCCATCGCAGCAATTGGAGGACCAGTAATCGGTGGAATGATGTATGGATTTTTCTCCATGGAAGCATTTTTACTTGTACATATGGTGGCCTATGTTATTACGTTTTGCTTAGAGGCCACAATGAATTTTAATCTTTATAGTACAAGAGATAAAATGGCAGAGAAGGAAAAGATGTGGGCTGGGCTTACTAGTGGCTTTCGTTATATTAAGCAACAAAGAGTAATAAAAACAATTATGTGGGTTTCGTTATGGATTAATTTGTTTTTCTCTGCCATCGTTGTAGGGGGGACTTACATTATTATTGAATTATTAAAAGTAAAATCAACTCATTTTGGTTTTGTAGAGGCCTCGGGTGCAGTTGGTATGCTTGTTGCTTCCGTCTATTTCGCAACACGGGCAGAGGTAAAGGCGCCACTGCGTTTTGCTAAAATCAGCTTATTGCTGCTGGCTAGCAGTTTAGGGCTGGCGGTTGTTCCATTAATAACGAATTTATCCTATTTAACGATGGTTATCTTTTATATTGTAATTTACTTTATTTTCGCTATTTTTGAGATGGGGATTAACATGCCGATTATGGTATATATGCAAAAGCTAATTTCGGAAGAATATCGCGGACGCGTATTAGGATTATTGGAAACAATGGCCATGTCAATGATGCCTATCGGTATGGTTGTTTACGGCATCTTATACGATGCATTCCCGGCAACGGTTATTTTACTTGTCACAAGTGGAATTATCGTAACGATATCACTAGTTATGCTACGAACATCTGTCTTAAAAGAAGCACATCCAGAGTTTTATGAACAAAAGGTAGAAACTGAGAGTGTAACAAATTAATGTATCACTTTGCATATATCATTAGATAATAAAACCAGGCATTTCTTCATAATGTGAAGTATGCCTGGTTTATGTTCATTCAACAAGATTTATCTGCTGAATGAACATAAAGCCTTCAGGCGTAATGGATTTACTGATCCTCAATCACAATATAATTAGCTTTCATTGGCCCATGTACACCAACAATAAGAATCATTTCGATATCTGCCGATTTACTTGGTCCTGTTTAAAGTTGATACAGGAGGCAATTTGCTCAAATAGGTACTTCATGTCAATATTCAAAAATACTCTACAAAAAAGCTGTGCACCTGCTTTAAAGCTCTGCGCTAGTGTCCTTTGGATATGTGTAGAAATACATAACTTGGAATGCAGAATAATGATGAATTTTGTTGACAGATAATATAAGGGGAGCGCATAATGCAAAAGTACATGAACAACTATACGTTGATGTAATAAAGTTTGAACATTAAATTTGTATACTAGTATGATAGAACTTCATTTTTTGATCATCTTTTTGCCATGAAACGTTCACAAACAGGAAGGGCGCAATTTACAGTGTTTTTTGGTACGATGGAGGCAGTAACTGTAAGGAGCGAGTGAAAAAATATGGAAACTGATATTAACTTATTTTTAGCTTTAGGTGCAGGTTTTTTAAGCTTTATTTCACCATGTACTCTACCGTTATATCCCGCATTTTTATCATACATAACGGGGATGACATTAGATGAGCTAAAAGCGGAACGAGGTATGATGCAAAAACGTGCTGTTTTGCACACCCTCTTCTTTTTACTAGGATTTTCAATTATCTTTATTATGATTGGACTAGGGACATCGTTTGCGGCGGAGTTCTTCCTTAATTATCAAACATTATTACGTCAGGTTGGTGCCATCTTAATCGTAGTATTTGGTTTAATGATTGTGGGATTACTACAAATTGACTTCTTAATGAAGGATCGAAAATTCCAATTTAAAAACCGCCCATCTGGTTACTTGGGATCAGTATTTATCGGAATAGCCTTTGCGGCTGGCTGGACGCCATGTACTGGCCCAATTTTAGCATCGATTATTGCATTAGCTAGTGCAAATCCAAGTTCAGGTTTCAGCTATATGTTAGCTTATTTCTTAGGCTTTGCGATTCCGTTCTTCGTGTTATCTTTCTTTATAGCACGTATGACTTGGATTCGAACACACAGCCAAAAAATTGTGAAAATCGGCGGTTATATTATGATTGCCGTTGGTGTATTGTTATTCTTTGATGGATTAACGTATATAACACGCATTTTAGAGCCTATTTTTGGTGGATTTACAGGCTTCTAATTTGCTACACTAAAGTGGCATACGATACCTTAACGTGAAGGGAGATGAACATGTGCCTACAGTTTTAGTAGTGGATGATACGCTCTTTATGCGTGTTGCAATAAGTAATATGTTTACTGAATGGGGTTATGAGGTAGTTGGTAAGGCTGCAAATGGTAAGGAAGCTGTGGCTATGTATCGTGAGTTACAACCAGATCTTGTAACGATGGATGTAACAATGCCCGTTATGACAGGTATTGCAGCAGTAAAAGAAATCATCCCTGAATTTCCAGATGCAAAAATAATTATGATTACAGCTTTAGGGCAACAAAAGTTAATAGTGGAAGCAATTGAAAGTGGTGCAAAGGATTTTATGACAAAGCCTTTCGAGCCAGAAAGATTAAAAGCTGTAGTTGATCAATTGCTTGGACAAAATTGTTAATGACATTAGAGGAGGAAATTTTATGTTTAGCGATATCCCTTCTCAATATTATGTAATAGGTTCTACCATAATGGCCATTTTTATGGGTACCTTTGTCATGGTTATACGTATGCGAGCGTCTAAGAAACCGACAAATGAGAAGAAAATTATCATTCCACCTATTGCGATGTCTTCAGGTGCGTTAATGTTTTTATTCGAACAATTTCGAGTGCCACCCATGCAAATTTTGGAAGCGGCAGCAGTTGGCATGGTGTTCTCAACAATCTTAATTGCCACTTCTAAATTTGAAGTAAAAGGTCAAGATATTTATTTAAAACGTTCAAAAGCATTCGTTTTTATATTAATCGGACTGTTAGTATTCCGTGTAATTGCAAAAGTGATATTAAGTAGCTCCATTGACGTTGGTGAATTAGCAGGAATGTTTTGGATTTTAGCGTTCGCGATGTTACTCCCTTGGCGAATCGCAATGCTTATTCAATTTATAAAAATCAAAAAAACAATTCCGCTGAAGAATATGTGATGGAAAAACTACACTAGAGATTTTATCTAGTGTAGTTTTTTTGTTGAGCGTAGTTTGGTTGATGGATGATTGAGCGGTTCGAGTGACGGATAGAGTCGTCCAAATGACGGAACGATAGGCAAAAATGACAAATTAAAGAGTCGAAGTGAAGGATAGAAGTCAGAGCGACGGAAAGAGTCGTCCGAGCGACGGAATGAAAGACCAGAGCGAGGGAAAGAAGAGCCAAGTGACGGATAGAAAAGCAAAAGTCGTGGATAGAGAAGAAAAAAACGTGGATAGAAAAGCCGAAATCGTGGATAGACCCACCAAAATCGTGGATAGAACAGTCAAAGTCGTGGATAGCCCCCAGAGGGACGCAAAGAAAAGCCAAAGCGACGGATGAAAGAGCCAAAGTGCAGGATAGAAGTAAAAGCGACGGAAAGAGTCGTCCGAACGACGGAAAGAAAGACAAAATCGACGGAAGAAATAGGCAGAGTGAAGGATAGAAAGCCGAGCGACGGATAGAAAGCCAAGAGCGACGGATCGAATTGCCGAAGCGACGGAAGGAGTTGTCCAAATGAAAGAAAGGAAGGAAGTAAAAACGCTGCACAACGATTCTGTGCAGCGTTTCTTCATTCAAATAGATGTTCGTATGGAGCGATGTCAATTTGCATTTCATCTAATTTCTTACGTAAAAATTTATGGTCGCGCTTAGGCGTTGCTTGAATATAACCACGAATAATTAAATCATGGTTAATGGCAGATGCCTTTTCTTCTAAAGCAAGCTCCCCAATTTTTCCTGCAATTTTTTCCTTTGCTACTTGTCTAAATAGCTCAGGTACAGGGCTTACAAGTTCATATAAAAGCTCTTTTTCAGGTTGTCCCCATAAATGAATGGTTCTATCTAAATAATACTCTTGCCAATCTAAATCAGATTTACCGTCCTGTTTCGGTAATGCCTTTAAAAATTTGCGGAACATGAAAAATCCGCCAATCGCCATTAATGAAATGAGTACAACTACCCAAAATAGGATAAACCATAAAAACCAACCACTTAACAAATCGTTCACCTCTTTGCCTTCTCTCACTCTATTATAAAAGCTTACATAAAATAATTCATCCTAAATGTCCCTTTTTTAGCAATAAGTCTGTATATATTGTGTAAGAAAGGAGGTGACCTCCATGACAAAAGTCAATTTCGTAGGTGCTACAGTGCGCTTAAAGTATGTCGCTGGACAGAATGCTCAAAACGAGCCTCTATTCACAACAAAAACGTACCGCAATTTGAACAGCTCGCATAAGGCAGAGGATTTAGTAGCTGTAGCAAATGCCATTGCAAGTCTATCTTCACACGCACTAGACAGCATTGTAAAACAAGAAACGACAGATTTATCCTAAGGGGGGAAAGGTATGACACAAGTTTTAGAGCTGCAATTTGAAACAGCAGCAGGGAAAACAGCATCATTTACGATTGATGCACCGAAGCCAAAGGTAACAGCGGAAGAAATTCAAAAGGTCATGCAAACGATCATCGCTAAAAACGTTTTTGATGGACAAGCTGGCGCTCTGGTTGCAATGAGTGGGGCTCGCATCATTGATCGTCAAGTAACAGAATTTGATTTAGAGATCGAATAACCAAGAAATGGTCTTTGCAGAGTACTGCAAGGACCATTTTCAGCAATATCAGTCTTATTTATCTAGCAGCGAAGGAGGGACCAACATGGAACAATGGTTAAACATGATATCGGATATCGGTTTTCCTATTTTAGTGTCGTTTTATTTACTGCACCGGGTAGAAGTGAAATTAGATGCCATTCATGATGCACTTGTTTCCTTAAAGTGAAATCGATTTCACAAAGATGTACGAAAGCTGTCACTTGAGTGTCCTTGTCAATAGTTACATCGTACGATAGGATGGGGATAGTGTAAGTAGGGAGCGTGTTAAAGATGAGAAATAAAATAATTGGACTAGTTCTACTTTTTGCATTAGCAGCTGTGCTTAGTGCGTGTGGAAATTCGAAGTTTAAAGCAGATTATAACATGGAATTACCAGATTTTGAACATGTCAATCAACGCGGAGAAACAGTTTCTTTAGAGAGTTTAAAAGGAAAACCATGGATTGGTATGTATATTTTCACGAATTGTACCTCAATTTGTCCACCCATGTCTTATAATATGACGCAAGTTCAAGAGAAGCTGAAGAAAAAAGGTGTGGAAGATTATAATATTGTTGCGTTTTCAGTTGATCCTGACGTGGATAAACCAGAAGTATTAGCTGATTATTTGAAAAAATATAATGTTCCAGATCAATCAAAATGGAACCTACTTACTGGTTATTCACAAAAATATATCGAGCAGTTCGCTGTAAAATCAACAAAAATAATCGTCAGAAATGATCCTAACAGCGACCAAGTCGTCCATGGAAATCAATTTTTCTTAGTTGATAAAAATGGGGTAATTGTAAAAATGTATTCAGGATATGCAGAGAATCCAGAGGATGTCCCTATTGACACGATTGCGTCAGATATAGAAACATATATTGATGAAAATTTATAATGGATAGTAGGAAACCGTCTCAATTAATGAAGAGACGGTTTTTTTTGTTGAAAAATAATCTTTTATAATTGTAGCCTCGTTTATAGTGTAGAAGGAGGGAAAGATTTTGACTGATACAGAATATTTAGAGCAACTAATGGAACTACATACAGATCATTTATTTCGAATCGCTTACTACTATACGAAAGATCTACGAATAGCTGAGGATATTGTTCAAGATGTATTTATTAAATTTTATCATCACCAAAAGCATTATGAAGAAAGAGGAGAGATGAAGGCTTATTTAGCACGCATGACCATTAATAAATGTAAGGATTACTTAAAAAGCTGGGCTTATCGAAAAATTACATTTCAGCATAATTTTTTTGCCAAACAAAAAACTGTTTTCCAAGATACACTTATTCGTCAAGATGAACAAGCTCTTTTAGATGAAGCCATTTTACGATTACCAATAAAACAACGTGAAGCAATTGTCTATTTTTATTTGGAGGAGATGACGATTAAGGAGATTGCAGAGCTACTGGCAATTCCTGAGGGTACCGTGAAATCTCGTTTAAAGAAAGGGAAGGAATTATTAAAAGTAGACTTACAGCATATTGAATGGGAGGTACTTTTCCATGGATAAACATACAATGCATGTATTGAAGGATGTCTCAGCACATAAAGAAGCAATCATTCAAAAGGTTCGACAACAAGTTCAGCAAGAGCCGTATCCATCAAAAAACCTTTGGCCGCATCGTGCACTGGCCGTCATGATGACATGTTCTATCTTACTATTTATTGCATGGCAAGCTTCGAAGCCGATGGACCATTTAACGACAGAAATACTTCATGAAGAAGAAAAACAATCATTCACCGATTTATTTCAAACAGAAGTTGAAGGAACAGAGACAACGTTCAGTCAGTATTTTCAAATAGCAGATCAATTTATTCACCGCGAAAATATCAAATTTTATGCACCGCTTCAAGGCTTCAAGGCTATGCAAGCAGCGGCGGCTACTATGGGAAATGCTGTTCATTTAATAGACCCTGATGATCTTCCATTTAAATCAAATATACAAGAGGTCTATGCGGTAACGTCAGATATGCAAGATGGTAGTCTGCAAAAGCAATTTCAATTTAGTTATAAAGAAAAGTCTCTCACTGGAGTAGATCGACAATATATTAATTTGACGGTAACAAATGTAGATCATAATCCTGTAAACTATAAAGTTACGGAAGAAAGTCAGGAATTTTTAGGGGAAATCACGAATGTAGGTTTGAACTTTATGAATCCTTTGTATTTTCGTGCGATGACACCAGATAAAGGTTTCGCGTATGTATACTATTATTATGATGAGGCAGACAAGCGTATTTATCAAATGAGTACAAGAGCCAATGAATTTTATACGTATTATAATGGCTATGTATATCAAATAGGCTATCAATTAAATGGTGATCAACAGGAAGTACAAGAAAAAATGATTGCTCTTGCAAGGGAATTTATCCCGCACATAAATTCAGAGAACGCAAAGAAGTAAGGTGGAAGATAAACTGCCTGTAAAAACTCGATTGGTGAGGGTTAGCGATCAGTGGTAAAAAAAAACCCCCAGTGAGTAAGTAATACTTTATTTTTAGCAACAACTAGTTACCAAATTGGCACATCTCATTCTGTTTATATTAAAATAGTAGAAAAGAGGATGGGGGATTCAACAATGACGGTAGCGCAAACGTATTTACATGTTGTCCAAAAAAGATTTAGAAGTGTCAAAGAACAAGGGGATAAAACACTCTCACAACTAGATAACGAACAACTGCATTGGGCTTTTAACGAAGAATCCAACAGCATTGCCGTTATAGTAAAACACGTTAGTGGCAATATGATATCAAGATGGACTGACTTTTTAACGACAGATGGTGAGAAAGCAACGAGAAATCGCGATGAGGAATTTACGTTTAGCCTTCAAACAAAAGAAGAAGTTATGTCAGTATGGGAAAAGGGCTGGCAAGTATTTTTAGATGCTTTACAAAAATTAACGGAAGCTGATTTACAAGGGTTTGTAACGATAAGGGGAGAACAGCTTTCCGTGATAGATGCGATTGAAAGACAAATGTCCCATTATTCACAACATGTCGGTCAGATCGTTTACATCGCTAAGCTAATAAAGGGCTCGGAGTGGCAAACATTAAGTATTCCAAAGGGACAGTCTCAGGAATTTACAAAATCAATGTTAAAAAAACATCAACGATAGAAGTGTAGCCATCGCACTAGTGTGTGATGGCTTTTTTGTGGAATATACATAAATATCTTTGTTTAAAAATCGCAAAACTTTATTATATTCAGAAAATAAAATTGACGTGTATCTTTGAAGCGTGTTATGTTTAATATTCAATTTAATATGGTTCATTACAAGTTTGAGTGAAAAAACTTTTTCACTTAATTTAAAGGAAAATGGGTGTAAATCCCATGCTGTCCCGCAGCTGTAAATGAGGAGTTTTGTTTCAAATACCACTGAGTAAGTACTTGGGAAGGTGAAGCAAAATGAAGATTCATAAGCCAGAATGCCTGCTTGTAGTAAGATTCATTGTAGATCTACGAAAGATAGGGAGATGGATGGAAGGCTTTTATTAATGAGTTTTTCTATCCTTATTCACGTGGAATAAGGATTTTTTTTATGCATTTTTCTAATTTTAGTAATTTATATCAAAGTGAGGTGAAAACAAAGAGCTACTTTGAGTTTCAAGTTAGAAGTTTGGTAGAGAAACATATATAGTTCAATTTTCTAACACCCAAGAATAGACAGGAGCAATCATAATGATATTTTTTAAAAAATTAGTACCTTTCATTCTACTACTGATGTTAACCATTATAGCAGGCTGTTCAAACTCGAGTGAAGGTAATGAAAGTAAAACTTCTAACAAAAATAATAACGAAGGAAAAATGATAACAATCGGCTGGCCATTAGATATAGGGCCTTTAAATCCGCATACTTATTTACCAAACCAGATGACTGCGCAAGCAATGGTATATGAATCATTGGTAGAATATAACGATGACGGGACAATATCGCCGAAATTAGCGGAGAGCTGGGAAATTTCTGACGATAAAACAGCTTACATATTTCATCTTAGACAAGATGTAAAATACTCTGATGGGACAGCTTTTAATGCAGATAATGTTATTCGAAATTTTAATGCAGTTTTAGCAGATCGTGATACACACTCCTGGATGGGGATGGTGAATCATATTGTTAATGTTGTGAAAGAAGATGACTATACAATTCGTCTACAATTAGATGCGCCCTATTATCCTGTGTTAAATGAACTTGCTTTTGTGCGACCATTTCGCTTTTTAGGGGAAAACGGATTCCCTGAGGGAGATACAACTAACAAGGGTATTAAAGCACCGGTTGGAACAGGTCCATGGGTATTAACCGAATATAAAAAAGATCAGTATGCACTTTTTAGCCGCAACGAACATTATTGGGGTGAAAAGCCACTGGTAGACAAAGTGAAAGTGAAAATTATACCAGATTCAGAATCTATTTCACTGGCATTTGAAAATGAAGAATTAGACTTAATTTATGGTCGTGGCATTATTAGCTTAGATAACCACACTTTCTTAAAAGACAGCGGTCAATACAAAACGGCAGTATCTGAACCTTTATCTACACGTGCATTACTTTTGAATACACAATCTGGTCCTTTAGCAGAGTTAAAAGTACGTCAGGCTTTTCAATACGCTGTTAATAAAGAACAAATGGTTGAAAGTATTACCCATGGTACAGAAAAAGTTGCCAATACGCTGTTTTGGGATGCTATTCCATATGCCAACATTGAGTTAAAACCAATACTATTTAATCCAGAAAAAGCCGAACAGTTATTAGATGAAGCAGGTTGGACATTAAAAAATGGTGATAAAATTCGTTCCAAAAATGGGCAATCTCTTACATTAGATTTAATCTATATTGCCACAGACGCTATCCAAAAACCAATGGCAGAATTAATGCAAGGGGAATTAGCAAAAATTGGCGTTCAATTAAACCTTGAAGGCGCTGATGTAATGGTAGGGCTCCAAAAATTAATGGATAATCAAGTAGATATTAATTTCTGGCGCACAAACGGTCCACCAACAGATCCACACAGCTTCGCAAACGAATCAGCAACACCGAATGCAAATGGCGTTTATGAAGCGAAATTAGGCCTAGAAAATGCAGCACAAATTGATGACAAAATCCATCAATTATTAATTGGGACAGATGAAGCGGAACGTGTGCAATTGTATAAAGATATTTTAACAATGTTCCATGACCAAGCATTATTCTATCCAATTTCATATGAAACGAATAACGTTATTTACCATAAATATTTGAAAGATTTTAACCCCCGTGCATCTGAATATGATATTCCTTATGCTCAAATGGATTTAAAGTAAGAGAATGAAAAGAGAGTGGGTCTACTATGACTCCTCTCTTTTTGCACTATGAAGACTTGGGAAGTGATGAAAGAAATGTACGAATCAACTTGGCTTTTTTGTCTAAAAAGAGTGATTACATTACCATTTGTTTTACTAGGGGTTTCAATAATGAACTTTTTATTTATTCGTTTTGTCCCAGTAGAGCCAGCGGAGGTCATACTTAGACAGTCAGGAGTCGCCCCGACAGCAGAAGCAATACAGGCGCTACGATCGGAATTAGGCACTGATCAATCTTTGTCTATTCAATATTTTATATGGCTAAAAGGTGTGTTGCACTTTGATTTTGGTACATCATTTGTGAGTAAATTACCCGTTGCTCAAGAAATAGTAGAAAAACTACCGGCAACTTTTGAATTGGCCCTAGCTGCATTTGTATGTATTCTTTGCTTTAGTATTCCTCTTGGTATTATAAGTGCTCTTTATAAAAATTCCGTATTCGATCGGATTGTAGGCTTATTATCTATTATTAGTGTATCCATCCCAACTTTTTGGGTAGGATTTTTTCTTCTATACTTACTTAGTTTGAAGCTGGGCATTTTCCCGACCAATGGTAAAGGGACTATTTTACATATAGTTTTACCAGCCGTATCTTTGGCATTACCAACTATTGGGTTGTTTATTCAGTCCATTCGTACAAACGTCATAGAAGAATTACAAAAACATTATGTTCAGTATGCACATTTACGGGGCTTAAAACAATCTGTTATTCTCAGTCGACATGTCTTCAAAAATGCTGCTATTCCACTAACGACGATGCTTGGTATGACACTTGGGAATCTATTAGGTGGGGCAGTTATTGTCGAGCAGGTATTTAGCTGGCCTGGTTTAGGTCGCTACTTAATAGAATCAATTATTAATAGGGATTATCCAGTTGTGCAATGTTATGTTTTAATAATTGCTATCATCTATGTTTTTGCTAATTTATGTACAGATATATTACATCGAGTTCTTGACCCTCAGCTAATGATGGTAGGGGGGAGAAAGTAGCGTGATTAAATTACACAAAAGTTTAAATGGTAAACAATTGACTAGTCTAACTCTTCTCGCATTTATTGGGTTAATGGGTCTTTTTGCGCCGTTGATCATGCCGAATGATCCTTTTTTAGTAGACGTCTCCAAAAAGTTTTTAGAACCATCATGGGCATACCCTCTCGGCACAGATCATTTAGGGCGATGTATACTTTCACGTATACTATTAGGTATTCGCTATTCTTTAGGGTCAGCTATATTCATTCAATTAATAGCAACCTTTTTCGCTATATGTATTGGGGCAATCGTGGCTTTTAAGAGGGGGATAATTGATTATTTATTTATTCGCATCTGTGATATTTTATTAGCTTTCCCAACGCTTGTTCTTGCCTTTGGACTACTAGGTATTTTGGGTCCAAGCTTAAGAAATGTCTTATTGGCACTTATTTTTACGCAAACTATTTATTATTCAAGAATTTTAAGAGGCCTATTTATAAGCGTTCATGAAAAAGAATTTATAAAAGCTGCAAAAATTAGTGGAACTTCAGGGGGAAAGCTAATCCTACGCCATTTCGTGCCAAATATAATGGCGCCGATGCTGACTATTATTTCTTTCGATTTAGGAAAAGTCATTTTAGAAATTGCTGGCTTTTCATTTATTGGATTAGGTGTTCAAGCTCCTACTCCTGAGTGGGGAATGATGATAAGTGAAGGCAAACAGTATATTCGACTACATCCAGAAATTATGCTATATCCAGGTGTGGCGATCATCATCGTAGTCCTATTATTTACTATTTTATCTGGTCATAATAAGCAAGTTCATCGTTGAAAGGGATAGCTATGGAAAGAAAAATTTTATTACAAGTCAAAGATTTAAATGTGCAAATAGGAGAGCAGGAAATCCTATCTTCAATTAATTTAACAGCAAATAAAGGACGCATATTAGGGATTATCGGAGAAAGTGGTAGTGGTAAGTCGATGTTATGTCAAGCAATTATGCAATCTCTTCCGGCGATAGCAAAATCGGCAGGGCAAATTTTATATCAAACTACTGATTTAACATCTGTCACAAAAGAAAGATTGAGAGAATACCGAGGAAGGCACATATCGATGATTACACAAAATCCATTGATAGCGTTTGATTGTAATCAAACAATAGAAATGCATTTTCGGGAAACAATAAAAGCACATTACGTCATGAATAAAAAAGAAATAAGGCAGATAGCTATTTCTGCAATGAATAAAGTAAATTTACCTAATCCAGAAAAGCTATTGCAATATTATCCTTTCCAATTAAGTGGAGGGATGCTACAACGTGTCATGATTGCTCTTTCTTTTGCGATGCAACCTACATTATATATTGCCGATGAACCTACAACAGCTCTTGATACAGTTAATCAAAAGAAAATATTATCATTGTTCAATCAAATTCGAAATGACACCGATGCAGCGATTATTATCGTTACACATGATCTTGGTGTTATTGCTGAAATTGCCGATGAAGTTGCTGTTATGTATAAGGGAGAACTCATCGAGCAGGCGAATGTCTTTGATTTTTTTGACGCACCACAGCATTGGTATACAAAGAAACTTTTACAATCGAGAATCACTTTTTAAAGGAGGGAGTAGATGGCTCTATTAGAGGTGACAAATGTTGAAAAGTACTATCATCAGAGACAGTCATTCTTACAAAAAAAGCGAGAAGTACCAGTATTACAACAGGTTACATTTTCACTTCAGGAAGGCGAATGCTTAGGCGTAGTCGGTCAAAGTGGATCAGGAAAAAGCACATTAGGTCGGATAATTTTGGGCATAGAGAATCCAACGAGTGGGATTGTACGATTTAATAATGTGAATTTATATCAAGCTAGCGCTAAAGAAAAAAAGGGGATTCGAAGAGATTTACAAGCTGTTTTTCAAAATAGCTTTAACTCCTTTAATCCAAAGCAAACGATTGCAGAGATCATAGAGGAACCATTTCTTAATTTCGAGAATTTTTCCAAAAGCGAAAGGCTACGTAAGGTCGAGGAGCTACTTAACTGTGTTGAGTTAGAAAGCAATATGGCAAATAAATATCCTTCACAGCTTAGTGGAGGTCAACAGCAACGTGTAAATATTGCTAGAGCAATTGCTATAAACCCCAAATTAATTGTGTTAGATGAGGCTATCAGCAGTCTTGATATGATATTGCAGAAAAATATATTGCAACTACTTCAATCACTACAAAAGCAACTGAAGTTATCTTATATTTTTATTTCTCATGATTTAAATGTAACACGCTTTATATCAGATAGAATACTAGTGATACATAATGGTCGACTAGTTGAGGAAATAAACAAGGACGATCCATTTAAACATCCTGCTTCACTCGAACTATATAACGCTATTTTGCCTTCGCATCCCCGGGACAGACAAAGGGAAGATTAAAAAAAATCGTAGCCAATTTTATAGCTACGATTTTTTGCTGTTTTTCTATGCAAAATACAGCTGATACATCGAAGTTTCATGGTCAATAGATTTTGCGATTTCAAAGGCTTCCTGTTGTGTTCGCTCATTTGCAATGATTTCATACATAAATTTTATGAGAAACATTAAATTCGCATTACCATCTATGTCATTATCCGGGGCCAAATAGGAGTGGCAACCGCTTTTTAAAAATGCAGTAGCTAGCTGCTTTTCACCTAAAGTACAGCCAGAGGCAATAACCTTCACATCATTTAATTTACAATAATTTAAGATCTCTTGCGGACCGAAAAATTCACCCCTTGGTTCATTTAACTCATAAATATCCTCACCTAGCTCTGGCATGCAAAAACGGCCTTCATTCCCAAGGAAGTTTAAAATTAAATAGTCTATTCGATCGTCTCAATCTTCCCCTGACAAAACATCAATTAAATCATTTGGTCTTCCAATTAAATGAAGAGTCACTCGTACCCCAAATGACTCAAGTACTGAGCGAAATGCAAGCGATTCGTTATCACATTCGGAGCCCACTACTAAACTAACATATAAATTAGGTTGACTCATTTTCTACTACTCTCCTTTATATCAGTTTTATATTGATAGCAAATTCAAAATTAGTAGGTAAATCTAATGAACGGCGTGAAGCCACAATGCGATAACACGTTCGTGACCAGCATCGTATAATTATTACCACTATGATTACACTACGCTTTTAAACAGCAATAGAAATTACAGAAGTCAAGCCATTTGGAGATGTGTTTTAATTTTTGTAAAATTTTAGTGTTAATTTATGAGAAAAGACGCACTTCTTATAGGATAAAAGATATGATTAGGCTATACTCAAGAGAATTAATGTTAATAGTGGAATAGAGGGAGTCGTATGAAATCAACGGTAGAACGAAAACTGCAATTTGCTTTTGGTATAGTTTTAGTATTTTTATTACTAATTACTAGTATTGCCTTGTACTTTTTAAATGATAATAAACACACACTTGCGGAAATCGAAAAAAATACGGAATTAATGAACTTGTATAATGATATTTCCTTTCAAACAGTTCGTGCAAATGCTGCCATTCGAGGGTATATGTTATATGGTAAAGAAGACATGCTTAACAATCATCTTGAAATACGAGAAACTTTACATAAATCTATTCAGCGCATTGAAGAACTCGAACATAAAAATACGGACTTTGAACAGTTTTTAAAGCAGTTAGAGGCATGGGAAAAGCCTATAGATGAACAAATTGTACCGCTTTTTCAAAGTGGTGAAAAACAGCAAGCCCAGCAGTTGGCATTACCGGTTTTAGGGAAAGGTTCTCTAAAGCTCGTTGAGTTTGGGAAAACGATGGCAATAGCTCAGCAGGACGAAATGCAGGCACGTATAGAGGCTACTAAGCAAAAAGGTAACAGAAGTGGCACAGAGATTGCTGTACTAGCAATGGTGTCCTTACTTATAAGCATTATTATTGCGACAGTTTTTGGTCGAAGAGTAGCAAAAAATATTCAACAAACAGTAATAGAAATGGACAAATTCTCAACTGGCAATCTACAAGCGCACCTGCAATTTAAAACAAAAGATGAGTTTGCCCAGCTAGCAGCTTCCTTTAATTCGATGGCAGAAAAGCTTCGACATACGATGAAGCAAGTTGGTAATTCATCTGAACAGGTAGCAGCAACATCCGAGCAGCTCACAGCGAGTAGTATGGAAGTAACACAGGCAACAGAAGTTGTCTCCGAATCGATCCAAGATATTGCACATGGTATTGAAGAACAGGATACATTGACAGGTGATGTACGAAACTTATCCTCGCACATTTTCAAAAAAATGGATGAGATATCAACGAATATTGATCATGTTAACAATGCAACTGTAGATACCAAAAATATGGCTAGCCTAGGGCGTTCCTCAGTTCGTAATGTCATTGAACAGATGAATGACATTGCGAATAATACGGTAGAGCTAAGTACACGTGTAAAAGCCTTAGATGAAAATACAGCAGCAATCGTCTCAGCAGTCAATGTTATTAAAAATATTGCTACCCAAACAAATCTATTGGCGATCAACGCCTCAATAGAAGCGGCACGCAGTGGTGAGCATGGCAAAGGCTTTGCTGTAGTAGCAGAAGAGGTACGGAAGCTAGCAGATGAATCGAATTTAGCAGCTGTAGATATTGAAAAAGTTGTTTTGCAAATTACTGAAGATACAAGAATTATCGAGGAAGACATGATCAGTAGTAATGAGTCAGTAATGGTTGGTCGTGAAAAAGTAAATGTGGCAAGAGATAATTTCATACAAATTGACGATGCCATTAATGATGTCCAAGCTCAAACCGAATCAGTGACAGCGGCTATTCGAACAATCCATCAAGATATTGAAAAACTTGTAAAAGAAATTGACTTCATTAGCGAAGTATCCATGAAATCGAGTAGCAATGTTCAAAGTGTTGCAGCATCCTCTGAGGAACAAAATGCAGCGATGGAAGAAGTAGCGGCAGCCTCCACACATTTGGCAAAAATGGCGATTGACTTACAAGAATCCATTCAAGCATTTAAGTACTAACACAAGAACCCCTATGAATCTCATAAAGGAGATTCATAGGGGTTCTATGTTTAGTGAATAGTGGCGGTGAGAGCTCGATTTATGTCGAGAAAATCAAAAAAATGAAATAAGGTCTTTGAATTTAAGTATTTCGTCCGATAAAAATAGAAGAAGGAAATTTATTCGATATGAGAAGGGGAGGCTGTGTGCTGGGGGGATTCTTTGAATCTAAAAAGAAAGCACGAAATGAGACAAAATACATTTTAAGAACTCGTAAAGACAAAAGGAGAGCTGTTGCATGAAACGATTATTTGGAAGCTTTAAAGGTAAGCTGTACACATTATTTGCTTTTATCTTATTAATCCCAGTTATTTCTGTAGGTAGCTTATCGTATCTTTCAGCAAAAAATTCGATAAAAGAAGAAATACTTGTTAGTACGGATGAAAGTGTAGAAATTTTAAATACGTTAATTGATAAAACCATTAGTGAAAAAACAAATGACATCAATGTGTTTAGCGAAATAGATTCTTCTAAGTATGAACAGCAGGGGGCAGCGGTACAAACAAAATTTCAACAATACATAAAGCTACATCCGGATGTTCTGAGCATTTATCTTGGAACAAATGAGGGTGCATTATTTGTAGAACCAAAATCGAATAACGCTGATTACAATCCTTTAGAAAGAGATTGGTATAAAGAAGCTACAGCTTTGAAGGGAGAAGTTTTAATTACAAATCCTTATAAAGATGTAGCGACTGGAGATATGGTCGTAACAGTTGCTCGCCAGGTACAAGATCAATCTGGGGTAGTGGCAATTGATATAAAATTGACAAACCTTCAAAAAATTTCGGACTCTATTAATATTGGGAAAAATGGATATTCTTCTATTTTTGATGAAAACAAGAGTGTCATTTCACATCCGACTTTAGAACCGGGTAGCGAATTAAAAGAAAGCTTTCTCGACAAAATATACGACGACAAATCGGGAACGTTTGAATATGTCTTTGACGGTGAAGACCGTATTATGTTCTATACAACAAATGAATTGACGAATTGGAAAATTACCGGCACAATTTTTGCAAAGGAAATTGACCAATCAGCATCACCCATTTTGAAAAAAACGTTTCTCGTACTAATTGCTGCGATTGTCATCAGTTCGATTGTTTTCTTTTTTGTCATGAAGACCATTATAAAACCGATTAGATTACTAAAGGATAGTGCAGTAACCATTAGTGAAGGTGATTTAACAGAGGAAGTGATAATCACTTCTCATGACGAGATTGGACAGCTAGGTCAAGCCTTTAATGATATGCAAGACAGTTTAAGAACTCTTATTCAAAAAATTGAACAAAATGCCGAAGAGGTAGCTTCGTCGGCAGAAGAGCTAACAGCCAATGCTAATCAAACGAGCATTGCTACAGAAAAAGTGGCCATTTCGATTCAAGATGTTGCGACGAGCGCAGATACGCAAACGACGAGTGCCAATAAGAATGCAGAATCGTTACAGGAGCTTTCTAAGGCCATTCTTTATATTGCGGAGATCTCATCTACTGTGACCGATCTTTCACAGCATGCAACGCTACAAGCAGATGAAGGTGGACAGGCAGTCCAGGATACAAAAGATCAGATGCAGTCTATTCATGTATCGGTGACCGATTCAAACACGAAAATTCAATCACTACACGAACGCTCTAAGCAAATTACATCCATTTTAGATGTGATTACAAGTATTGCAGATCAAACGAACTTACTTGCGCTCAATGCAGCGATTGAGGCAGCAAGAGCAGGGGAGCACGGAAAAGGCTTTGCTGTTGTTGCTGATGAAGTAAGAAAGTTGGCGGAGCAATCGCAGGAATCTGCAAAGCAAATTTTCGAGCTAATCAATGGTATTCAATTAGAAACAGAACAATCCGTAAACATTATGGCAAAAGTTACAGAGGATGTTCAAAATGGACTACAAGTATCGGATGAAGCCATTACTAAATTCCAAGTGATTAAAACGAGCATGGATAAAATTACTCCTAAAATGGAAGAGGTATCTTCTGCCTCTGAACAAATGTCAGCAGGTGTACAAGAGGTGACTGCTATTACGGAGGATTTGGCATTCTCAGCACAAGGAAATGCAGCTGCTTCAGAGGACGTTGCAGCATCTACAGAGGAACAATTAGCTTCAATGGAAGAGATTAATGCTTCTGCACAAGCGCTTGCGCATATGGCAGATGAGCTAAAACAGCTAATTAGTCAATTTAAATATTAACTTCTTTCAACTGGTGCTTTAACACCCGCTGAAATAGAGGAACTCAGTCCAAGAACCCCACGTCCTGTGGCAATGACTGAGTGACCGACATCGTGTCGGCCCTCGTGTTGCTGACGCTACGTTAGCACTGCGCTTTCGCACAAAAAACATCTGCAGGCCTAAGCACAAAGCCGATTTCAGACGCAATTATGCAGAGGCATAATTGATTAGAATCTGCATAACAAAAAACGCCATTCCGTTTGAGGAATGGCGTTTTTGAATAATTATCGATCTTCTTCCCAACAATCAGTATTTTTCAATTTTGGGATTGATTTTGCATAAAATACAGGATTTTTGCCTGCATTACGTTGCTTTGTAAAGTCGTCTAATACAAGGAAGGCAATTTTACCAAGTAACAAGATGATCGTAATATTGATGATAGCCATTAGTCCCATGAATAGGTCTGCTAAGTTCCAAACAAGCTCTACTTGCGCAAGAGAACCAAACATAACCATAGCAAGCACTAAAATACGGTAGACAAACATCCAACCTTTATGAGCATTCATAAACTCAATATTAGATTCACCGTAATAGTAATTTCCGACAATAGAACTAAATGCAAAGAAAATAATAGCAATAGCGATAAAGTAAGGGGCCCATCCACCTACATGTACAGCTAAGGAATTTTGTGTAAGAATAATTCCATTACTTTCACCTGTATTATATAGACCCGCTAAAATAATGATAAACGCTGTTGCAGAACAAATCATAATTGTATCAAAAAATACACCTAAGCTTTGCACTAATCCTTGCTTTGCAGGGTGAGAGGTATTTGCTGTGGCTGCGGCATTAGGAACACTACCCATACCGGCTTCATTAGAAAATAAGCCGCGGCGTACACCTTGCATAATAGCAACTCCAATCGCACCACCAGCAGCTTCTCGAAGACCAAACGCTTCTGTGAAAATCAGTTTGAAAACGGCAGGTATTTCAGTCAGATTCGTTACAATAACAAAAAAGGCTACAGCTAAATAGAAAACCGCCATCACGGGTACAAGTACTTGCGTAACTTTTACAATTCTATGTACGCCACCAAAAATAATCATGGCCGTTAACACAACTAACATTACACCAATGATAGAAGGCTTAATATCAAATGCCTCACCTACAGAAGTTGCAATCGTATTCGATTGTACCGCATTAAATATAAAGCCAAAGCTTAACGTTAAAAGAATACCAAAAATGATCCCTAATTTTCGTTGACCTAACGCTTTTTCCATATAATAAGCTGGTCCACCACGGAACGTATCGCCATCCTTTACTTTGTACACCTGTGCAAGTGTACTTTCAATAAAAGCAGTCGCCATTCCCAATATAGCGATAATCCACATCCAAAATACTGCTCCAGGTCCACCTACTCCGATTGCTAGAGCAACGCCTGTAATATTCCCAGTACCTACACGTGAGGCTGCGCTAATAGTAAAGGCTTGGAACGGAGAAACACCTGACTCTCCCTCTCTTTTTTCCACTATTAAACGAAACATTTCAGGGAAAAGTCGGATTTGCACAAATTTTGTGCCAAAGGAAAAATATAATCCTGCAACTAATAACAATGTGATAATGAAATATGTCCATATAATATTATTAGTATCACTTACAATATTCGATATCCATTCCAATTTGCTTTCCTCCAATCTCAATACGCTTTAGTCTACACTGTTTTTTTGTAATATATCCACTTTTTGAAAATACAGAATTGTATTAATTTTTTGTGTGATGTAATGTTTTTACAATATTTGATACACCTATCCCTAGTTGTTGTTTAGTATGGATTATTTTGTCGAAATTTTACCGGGTAAAAATAATATAATGACACGAAAGAACAATACATATTGAGATAAAAAGGAGGTTATGGGATTTTGTAAAGAAACGCACTTAAAGTAATGGGCTGGTTAAAGGAAGAAGAAATTGAAAAAGAATATTCCAAGTCTGATTAATGTCTAACAGGAGCGTTAATGAAAGATCATTGAGTTGCATAGGCAGCTCATATTTAATATATATAAGTTCGGATATTGAACCACTTGAATTTTATGAAAGCATTTTGCAAGCAATAGAAGAAGTAGATGCTGATATTTACATTACTGAAACATTGATATGGCATTTTATAAGAAAACTGTTTTTATTTGAGCCAGGGTAAGTTAGTGTGAGCTATAACTAATACTGTCACATCTTATAGTTATATTTGTTATATAAATATAAGATAATGCGACACTAAAATAAACCTTGATACAGAGTAGTTGTTGCTGTATCAAGGTTTGTGTTTTTGGCAATAGAAAAACATAATAAATAAGATTAAAAACTTCTGAATGTTGGATTTGAAACGAGATGGCTGGATCGGCTATTTCTTGTTAGTTTAAATCCTCTGACCACTGCACAAGTTCTTTAAAAACAATATTGTATACCCATTTCAGCCTAATTACCGATAGCATATTAAATGATTATCCTTTATGTTTAAGAGGTCGTAAAAGACACTATCAGGTATATCCTGCAAATATATGAAATGATAGGTGGAAACAATGAATTATCAAGTTTTATTATATTACCATTACACGAAAATCGAAGATCCAGTTGCGTTTTCAGAAACGCACTTAGCAATGTGTAAAGAAATCGGTTTGAAAGGTCGTATTTTGGTAGCCAATGAGGGCATTAATGGTACTGTTTCAGGTACGATTGAGCAAACAGAGCAATACATGGCAAACATGCAAGCCGACCAGTTATTTGAAGGCATTGTCTTCAAAATTGATGCGGCAGATGAGCATGTATTCAAAAAAATGCACGTACGCCCACGTCCTGAGTTAGTAAACTTAGGCTTAGAAGAAGACGTAAATCCACATGAATTAACAGGTCGCTACCTGTCACCAGACCAATTCCTTGCTGAAATGCAAGATGAAAATACAGTAGTATTAGATGTGCGTAACACGTATGAATACGATGTTGGCCATTTTCGTGGCGCGATTCGACCAGATGTACAAAACTTCCGCGATACACCGGAATGGGTACGTGCAAACCGCGAGCTATTCGAAGGGAAAAATGTTTTAACATACTGCACGGGTGGGATTCGTTGTGAGAAGTTTTCGGGCTGGATGAAACGTGAAGGCTTTGGCGATGTCGGTCAATTACACGGAGGTGTTGCAACATACGGAAAAGACCCTGTTGCGAAAGGCCAATTATGGGACGGTCAAATGTACGTATTTGATGAGCGTTTAACGGTGCCGATCAATCAAGTAGAGCATATTATTATCGGTCGTGATCACTATGACGGCGAACCTTGTGAACGTTACATTAACTGTGCAAACCCTGAATGTAACAAGCAAATCATCGCATCTGAAGAAAATGAAGCAAAGCATTTAGGTGGCTGTACAATCGAATGCACAAAGCATGTGCGCAACCGCTACATCGTGCGTCACAATTTAACAGAAGAGCAAGTAGCGCAAACAATTGTGGCGTTACAAGCATAAGCATGAAAAGCTGTCTAAACATAAAAAACGTCATTTTTTAATTTAAGGGTCTGTTTTGGTAATTATTTATTTAAAAAAGCCTTTAATTTAGTCGAAAGCTCTTCTGGTTTCATTTGACGCAATTGGTCAACAGCAAAGTCCACAAGTTCAAGCATTTTAATATCGTGCAGGGCACTTGTTGTTTTGAAGTAGTAATGTGCATCTGCTTTTTATTGGTGCAGCAGGTGCTGGTGTTTGCTCCATGGCAGCTAATCAGCGTGGTTGTGGTGTAGCAAAGGCTGTTTATAGAAAGCATGTTTCCGATAAGGTATATAAGAAAACCAGAGGAGATTGCTTCTGTAGCAGCATGGCTTGCTTCATCCCAAGCTAGTTATGTAACAGGGATTACTCTATTCGCAGATGGTGGATTGAAAAATAGCATAAATAAAAACTGGCATTGGAAACTAACGGGTATTTAACCCCCTTCCAATGCCTTTTTTCTAATGGGGTTTAGCGAAGTAAGTTTTACTATCAGTTTGTAATTGAACCGGTTATTCTCATACAAAAAATGATTCATTGACTGAAAGCTTAAATATTTTACCTAGCGAGGATATCTGTTTGGCCGGTATCTGAATGATAGTCAAACGAAGCTTTCTCAAATGGCGGATAACCATAAAAATTCTCTAAAGCATTGCGTAGAACGCAACGTGTGGGTTTCTTCTATATATAAAATCAACTTTTTCAGAGCATTTTTAATCAATCTTTATTATAAACTTACACAAAGCTTCTTTACTTATTTACTTGATATTTGTTCAAGTTTTGTTCAAGTTAAAAGGCTATATTATTCCTAGTACATATATTAGGTCTTTTCGATTGGTTATAACCGAAAGGCTGAAGAAATGGAAGAACGAGGTTAAAGCTAGCAAAAGGCTATTTTTTTGAAAATCCCCTTATTTCTCCTGGGGATTTTAGTATAATAATAAAAAATTAAAGGTTCATCACCAAAAGTTGGGTATGAAATTTGTTAAAACTTATACTAAGTAAATAAGATGATTGGACGTCCTCAGGAAAGCGCCCAGTCGGAACGGATCAACCCTACGTTATGATGATAAGCCGAATTAAAGGGGGAATTTGTATGAAAACTATTGGCATGATTGGTGGTATGAGCTGGGAGTCTTCTGCTGAGTATTACCGTCTTATGAACCAAGAGGTAAAGAAACAATTAGGAGGCTTACACTCAGCCAAATGTATTTTGTATAGTGTAGATTTCCAAGAAATTGAGCATTATCAAGCTCAGGGAGAGTGGGAGAAAGCTGGGCAAGTGCTGGGAAAAGCAGCGCAATCTCTAGAGAATGCAGGGGCAGATTTTATTATCATCTGTACAAATACAATGCACAAGATTATAGATTTCATTGCGGCAAAGATCACAATACCAATTTTACATATAGCAGATGCCACTGCCAATCAAATAGAAAAAGCTAGTTTACAGAAAGTTGCCCTTCTTGGGACAAAGTACACAATGGAGCAAGATTTCTATAAAGCTAGAGTAGAGGGATTTGGCATTGAAGTGCTTGTCCCGCTTGCTGACGAACGTACTGAGGTCAATCGTATCATCTATGAAGAATTATGCTTGGGCCAAATTGAACAAACATCAAAGGAATATTATTTACAGGTGATTGAGAACCTTGTGCAAACGGGAGCACAAGGAATTATATTAGGCTGTACAGAGATTGGATTACTTATTAAACAGGAAGATCTTAACGTACCTGTTTTTGATACAACAATTCTACATGAAAAGGCTGCTGTAAATATGGCAATTCATAAGGGGGAGTAAGATGCCAAGAAAAGTACGAGAATTGGGGATCGTAATTGGAACGTTATCAACTGGTGAGAAAAATTGTATTACCGATGTTGCTGGTGTTCGTGTAGGTCATGTAACGCTTGATGAGAAAATGAATCAAGACGGTGCGTATGCATGTACAGGAGTAACTGCGATTTTACCACATGGAGGAAATTTATTTCAGCAAAAGGTTACGGCTGCAAGTTATGTGATAAATGGCTTTGGGAAAACGATAGGGCTTGTGCAGGTGAATGAGCTTGGGGTTATTGAATCACCAATTATGCTAACGAATACATTTGGTGTTCCAGCTGTAACACAAGGAACACTGCAATTTATGCTAGATACGAATAGTGAAATAGGTCTTTCAACAGGAACTATTAATATCGTAGTTGGGGAATGTAATGATAGTTATTTAAATTCTATTCGAGAATGTCCTATCACACCTGAGCATGCTGTAGAGGCGATTCGCAAGGCTTCAGATGAAACTTCAGATGAAGGGGCAGTTGGTGCAGGAAAAGGGATGATGTGCTTTGGCTATAAAGGTGGGATTGGTTCATCTTCCAGAATCGTGACAAATGAGTTAACGAACTATACGATAGGATGTATGGTTCTTAGTAATTTCGGGCAAAGCGCAGAGTTTTTAGCGCATAGATATATTGCTTCCAACGGTCAAAGTGAATCGACACTATCACCGACGGATGGCTCCATTATTATCGTACTTGCCACCGATGCTCCGCTTAGTAGTCGTCAACTGACACGGGTCATTAAACGCTGTGGTATCGGACTAGGACGTACAGGCAGTCATTTTTCACATGGCAGCGGAGATATAGTCATTGGCTTTACAACAGCCCATCATATCGCTCATCTATCAGATCAGCTAGTCGAAACACGTACACAACTACGTGAGGATCATCCTATCATGAATCAATTATTTGCAGCTGCTGCAGAAGCAACAGAGGAAGCCATTTTAAATTCACTATCACAGGCACAGACTACTGTTGGTCGAAATGGTCATAAAGTAGAAGCCTATCAATTCTAGCTTTATTAATAGACATGAAACCTCTGTAGTTTTAGTGCTCGAAATATTAATAAAAATACTATATAGTTGGCCTATTTAGTAACTTCGAAATAATTATAAGAGTTAACCTCCATTTTGATATTAATCAAAATGGAGGTTTTTTTATAACCAATTAAATTTGATTCAATTAACTAAGGATCATCACAGGTGGATGTCATTTCATATTTATATAAGTTGATTTCCGTTCCGACTAAACGCCCCCAGTCGGAACGGAAATCAACCACACGTTATGTGATGAGCTTTAACTTCTTTCAACGGATGTCCAAACACCCGCTGAAATAGAGGAACTCAGTCTAAGAACTCCACGTCCTGTGGCAATTTATCTGTGCGAAAGCGTAGCGACAGCAACACACGACTGAGTGACCAACATCACGTTGGCCCAAAGCTTCGGAAGATGTCACGGAATCGGAAAGGAGTTCTTGTACCAGCACAAAGTCGATTTCGGACGCAATTATACCAAGGCATAACAGATTTAGGGAAGTACTTGAAGAGGCTAAAATCGGTCATTTTTTATTATTTTTCGGTTATCTTCTACCCTATTCACGAATAAAATTCTTAAATAGGTGAAAAAACATCATCTTTCGACTCCTTACACCAATTATTTAGCGTACCTTGTTAAAAAAGCAGAGAATAGCTATTACTCTGTCATATTTCTTTTTTTTTCTGGTCAATAAATTTAAGGTGTGATACATTCGATAAAACTGAATTATCTAAAAATTTTATCGAAATCTGAAATTGGAGGTGTGTACTATACATGACACCATTTTACAACCCATTGAGGTAGTTAAAACTTCAATAAGGGAATCAACACCTGCAATTTGTGAAAATGGCGAGCCAATCATTCAAGTTCGAGCAGAACACTCAAGGATTTTTATTGAGCCCATTTACTATCATCAAAAAATACCAAATAGTTTACAAGTTATTTATTTACGTCAGGGTGTATATGAGCGATTAACACAAGCGCTGTTATTATTACCTAAAAATTTTAGTCTTATTTTATATGATGGTTATCGTCCATTCCAAGTGCAACAATTTTTGTTTGCGAATTTTTCAAAGCAAATAGCACAGCTTTTTCCCCATTTTACTGAGCAAGAGGTTGTAAGAGAAACGCGTAAGTATGTTGCGTATCCTAGCATGGACCATGCTCATTTCGCCCCTCATTTAACAGGTGGGGCGATTGATCTGACACTAGGAGATTTAAAAGGTAATGCTTTAAATTTAGGCTCAGCATTTGATGAAATCAGTGAAAAGTCTGCAACACGCTATTTTGAACAACACCCGGAGGAAAATTGGGAAGCCTGTGTTCATCGACGTCTTCTATATAACTGCATGACAATGGTTGGGTTTACGAATTATTCAGAGGAATGGTGGCACTTTGATTTTAATAATGTTTCATCGGCAAGACGTGTAGGTGCACAAGAAGCTAGCTATGGAGCTGTGGAGGCAATTATCCAAGACAATAAAGTAAAGGAGTTTCGATTTCTATGAAGGTCTATATTAGTGCAGATATTGAAGGGATTACTGGCACAACAGCTTGGAGTGAAACGGAGCTAAACGCGCCAGATTATCAGTTTTTCCAAAAGCAAATGACTAAGGAAGTAGAAGCCGCTATAGAGGGGGCTATTCGTGGTGGAGCAACTGAAATTTTACTAAAGGATGCTCATGATTCAGCACGTAATCTTGATATTTCTAATTTACCAGTTAACTGCAAGGTTATTCGAGGTTGGACGTATGACCCGATGTGTATGGTTGCGGGACTTGATAAGAGCTTTGATCGCGCGATTTTTATTGGCTATCACAGTAAAGGGGGAAGTGCGCGGAATCCTTTAGCACATACACTTTGTGTTTTTGCAGATGTGAAAATTAATGGTGAGTACGCGAGTGAATTTTTAATTAATACGTACGCGTCTGCTTTACATGGTGTTCCAGTTTCATTTGTTAGTGGAGATGTGGGGTTAACAGAGGAAATTCAATCAATCAATGATCATATAATTACATTTGCCACAAAAGAAGGAATAGGAAATGCGACTATTAGTGTCAGTCCACAGCTGACGATTAAAGAAACGAAACGACTTGTTGAGGATTCGATGAAAGTGTCTCGGGAAGATTTGCAAGTACCATTACCTGTGCGCTTTGTAGTGGAAATCATTTATCGTGATCATACGCGTGCATATCGAAACTCGTTCTATCCGAATGCTACGTTTAAACCACATAATACAGTGGAATTCGTAACGGATGATTTTTATGAGGTGCTTCGAATTTTACAGTTCTTAACATAAGCAACCAAAAGGTAGGTGAATGAATGAAAATAAAAAATATTACCTTGGGGAAGGTAGAGGCACCACTTATAACACCGTTTAAAACAGCTTTAAGAACAGTGCATAGCATTCACAATATTGCTGTTTATGTCCATGCTGATGATGGGCGAATAGGTATCGGTGAAGCGGCACCGACTGCAGCCATTACTGGCGAAACACTAGGGTCTATTTCGTACGCTATAGAAGAGTATATAAAGCCAGCCATTATCGGGATGGATATGGAAGAATTGACAGAAATCATGGAGCGAATCGACAGCAGTATTTATCAAAACACCAGTGCAAAAGCCGCCGTAGATATGGCGATTTATGATTTAGTTGCAAAACACTATCAAACACCTCTGTATAAATTACTAGGGGGCTATCGGAAAGAATTAGTAACAGATATTACGATAAGTGTAAACGATCCTGAAGAAATGGTGAAGGATAGTATTGCCGCCGTACAGCGAGGTTTTCAAATTTTGAAAATCAAGGTGGGGAAAGATCCAGCAAGTGATATAAAGCGAGTTATGGCTATTCGTGATGCAGTTGGACACGCCGTAACATTGCGAGTGGACGCGAATCAGGGCTGGACACCGAAGCAGGCTGTACAAATTATTGGTGCACTTGAAGATGCAGGTACGAATGTTGAATTGGTTGAGCAGCCTGTTCATTGCCATGATCTAGTAGGAATGCAATTCGTGACGGCTAATACATTGACAAATATTTTGGCGGATGAAAGTGTTTTCTCTGCAAAAGATGCCTATACAATTATTGAAAAGCGAGCTGCGGATTTGATTAATATTAAGCTCATGAAAACAGGTGGCATTTATCAAGCACAGAAAATTTGCCACATTGCGGAGGCAAACGACATACCATGTATGATTGGCTGTATGTTAGAGACAAAAATTAGCGTAAGTGCTGCTGCACATTTTGCCGCATCACAGAAAAATATCACGATGATAGATTTAGATGGACCTAGTTTATGTTTGAAGGATCCTATTGCCAGTGGTCCAATATTTGAAAATGAACGCATTAGGATGACGGATGCGGTTGGGCTAGGATTTTCATAATAAAATGAAGCTTCATCAGTGGAACGGTTTCATCCTCCACTGATTAACTAAACGGGCTTTTACGGGCAGTTGATCTACCCACTCATATGTTTTGAATCTTGAAGTGGGTATCTTGTACCTGGCGCTTTCGCTTACGGTACATAGAAATCGCTACCCGTTTATGCGAGATAAAAAGATTGCTAGGGGGATGCTTATGATGAAAAGGTATTGGTTGCTTTTCGCGTGTCTAGTTGTAATGCTTTGTGCAGCCTGTAGTGACGATTCTTCAAGTGAAAAAAAATCAGAGTATCGGGTTGTTTATTCGGGGGAAATAAAAACGTTAAATTACTTAAAGACCTCTGAAACGAATGAGTTTGCTGTAGCAGCGAACTTGGTTGATGGATTAATTGAGTATGATAAGTATGGTGTTGTGCAACCAAGCATAGCCAAAGAATGGTCATCAAATGACGATGCTACCGTTTGGACGTTCAAGCTTCGTGATGATGCAAAGTGGATGACACATGACGGTAAAGAGTATGCAAACGTTGTTGCTCAAGATTTTGTAGATGGCTTACATTATGTGCTTGATGCAAAAAATGAATCATCGACAGCTTGGATTGCGACTGTCGTAAAAAATGGGGAAGCCTTCTATAACGGTGATATGACAGATTTTACGAAGGTTGGCATAAAGGCAATAGATGAACATACCGTAGAATACACGTTAGATACGCCTACACCTTATTTCCTTTCTATGTTGAACTATGTCTGTTTCTTCCCAGTTAATGGTAAGTTTATAGCGGAAAAAGGTGAAAGCTTCGGTACAACTCGTGAAAATTTCCTTTATAATGGATCCTTTATTTTAGATAAATTTGAACCTCAAAATGAACGAGTACTTGTGAAAAATGATAAGTATTGGGATAAAGACAATGTACTGATTGATCGTATCCGCTATAAATACAATAAAGAAGCGGCTACAGTAGAACCAGAATTATTTTTACGAGGAGAAGTCGATTCGGCGAGTATTCCAACTTCTATTATTGATGAGTGGTTTAAAGACGATAAGAAAAAATCACAAATCCGTCAAACACAAAATAACTTCTATACGTATTTCTATGCATTAAACTTTAACCCACAATTTGATGCGGAATACGAGCCTGAAAATTGGAAGAAAGCGGTCAATAATAAAGATTTCCGAAAATCATTGTTCCATGCGCTCGACCGTGTATCTGCAATGCTAACTTTAGAACCTTATAATCCAAAAGATTTGCTTAGCAACACAATTACGCCTAAAAACTTTGTCAATGTGGAGGGGGTTGACTATACACAGTTAGCACCATTAGCTGATATTTCAAATAACGACTCCTTCAACAAGGAGAAGGCATTGGAATATAAGGAAAAAGCGAAAAAAGCGCTAGAAGGAAAAGTAACTTTCCCAATAAAAGTGTTAATGCCTTATAACTCTGGCGGTCCAGATTGGGCAAATCGTTCACAAGTAGTTGAACAACAGCTTGAAAAATTATTAGGTACTGATTATGTAGATATTGTTATAGAGGCCGGACCATCAACAGGCTTTTTATCAGAGGTTCGTAAACCAGGTAAATTTGCATTACTCGAAGCAAACTGGGGCCCAGACTATGCCGATCCATCAACGTATACGGATCCATTCACTGCAGATGGTACTTATAATAAACCGGAGCTAGCTGAAGGTTATACAGAAGCAAATGGAAAATCAAAATATCAAAACTTAGTGGACCAAGCAAAAGCGACGATCGATACAGCAAAACGTTACGAATTGTTTGCTAAAGCGGAAGCGTTCTTAATTGATGAGGCATTTGTCATTCCTTATTCAGTAGGAGGTAGTGGCTATGTTGCTTCTAAATTGAATCCATTTGAGGCGCAATACTCGCCATTTGGTGTGACTGCCGAGAAATTTAAAGGTCAGCGGATTTTAGAGAAACCAATGAGTAACGAGGAGTTTAAAGAAGCTTTAACGAAGTGGGAGCAAGAACGTGCGGATGCGTTAGCTAAAGCGGCGAAATGATTGAAAAATCAATCATTTGAAACCTTGTCCAGATGATTGTTAGTTGAATCAATCGCGCTTTAGGTAATTAATGTTGAAAATTACATTATGGCTCCATTCAAGATAACTATTCAAAAGTAGTAAGTATTGATGAAGGAGATGCCGAAATAGAAAAGTCGGGATCTCCTTTCTTCTTTCTGAAAAAGGAGGATGAAGTGATGCTGTGGTATATAGGTAAACGTTTATTACAATCAGTTTTAACACTATTTATTATTATTACGATTGTTTTTTCATTACTTCGTTTAATGCCAGAAGAAGGTTATTTAGGGGCAGCAGCGAATAAAATGTCACCTGCTCAACAAGAGATCTATTTAACGAATTTAGGCTTACGTGACCCATTACTTGTACAATTGGGGAACTTTTACACGAATCTGTTTCAAGGTGATTTAGGTAAATCCGTTACATATCGAACAGATGTACCAGTCGTCACGATTATTGCAGATAAGATCATGTATTCCTTGCTATTTGGTTTAGGTGCGGTTGTACTATCTCTTTTAGTTGGGGTTCCGCTCGGAATATTAATGGCACAGATGAAGGGACGCTGGCTGGACCGTTTGGGAACTGGCTATATTGTCATTGTTGTTGCAGTGCCTGCAGCTGTTTATTATTTAGTCATTCAAATGTATATTACAGAAATATTTCATTTGCCAATGCTTTTTGATGAGTATAGTCCCGTTACTTGGATTTTACCACTTATTTCGATGGCACTAGCGCCGACTGCTTCCTATGCCATGTGGATGCGACGTTATATGGTGGATGAACTAAACAAAGATTATATTAAGCTAGCGCGAGCAAAAGGAGTTAAAGAGCGTGCATTAATGTTTAAACATGTACTACGAAACGCTTTTATTCCAATGGCACAATATTTACCCGCAACTATTCTTTTTACCATTACAGGTTCCATCTACATTGAATCCTTATATTCCATTCCTGGGATGGGGGGCTTACTCGTAGATGCCATACAACGACAGGATAATACGATTGTACAAGGCTTAGTGCTTGTTTTCTCTTCACTTGGAATTATCGGACTCATTTTAGGAGATATTGCAATGGCTCTTGTTGATCCGCGGATTAAATTGGGGAAAGGGGAGAGTGTGCGTTAATGGGAATGTATTCAGAAGAAATAAATAATATTTCAAACAAATCACGTGAAACATTGTTCGAATTTGCAGAAGTAGATGAGCGGCAAGCTGAAGAAACAGCCTACTCTAATTACTCCTATTGGCGTTCAACATGGAAATCCTTCTTGAAAAATCGCATCGCTGTATTTTTATTAGTTGGGGTGCTTATTATCGTAACCTTTACCATTTTACAGCCGTATTTACCAGCGCAAAAATCACCGACTGAAATATATCTTGATGAGCAGACAGGTCTCCAAGCGCGTAATATTGCGCCAAGCGCTGAATTTTGGTTTGGAACAAACTCCATTGGGCAGGATTTATGGTCACGTATTTGGGCAGGGACAAGGACCTCGTTATTTATTGGCTGTGTCGTTGCTTTAGTAGAGGCTATCGTTGGTATTACGATTGGTACACTTTGGGGCTTTTCGCGTAAATTAGAGTTGCCTATCACGCAGCTTTACAACGTCGTTGATAACATACCGACGACTATCGTACTTATTTTAATGTCCTATATTTTGCGACCAAGTATTTCAACCATAATTATTGCTATGTGTATTACTGGCTGGGTAGAAATGGCGAGGTTTATACGCAATCAAATCGTGATTTTGCGCGATCGTGAATATAACTTAGCCTCAAAATGCTTAGGAACACCTGATTACCGAATTATAATGAAAAATCTATTACCCTATCTTATTTCTGTCATTATGCTACGAATGAGTCTAGCTATACCATTTGCAATAGGCTCGGAAGTATTTTTAACATACATCGGATTAGGGCTACCGATTAGTGAGCCGTCTTTAGGAAATTTAATCAATGAAGGCCGGGTGCTCATGATGTCTCCAGAATTAAGATATCAGCTCATTTTCCCAAGTATTGTATTAAGCATCATTACGATTGCATTTTATATTATAGGAAATTCATTTGCAGATGCAGCAGATCCGAAAAATCACGTATAAAGGGGGATGATGGAAGTGACACAAACTAAATCACCTATTTTAACCATTCATAACCTTGTCATTAAATTTACACTTCGTGGCAGAGTGCTAACGGCTATTCGTAATATTTCCCTTGATTTGTACAAAGGTGAAAGTCTTGCAATCGTTGGCGAATCAGGTTCAGGAAAATCCGTTCTTGTGAAATCAATCATGGGCTTGCTCGATAAAAATGGCTACATTGATCAGGGGCAGATCCTCTACAATGATCAGGATTTAGCGCAGTTTAGAACCGAGCGGGAGTGGCTAAGCATTCGTGGGAAAGAAGTGGCAATGGTGACACAGGATCCAATGACATCACTAAATCCGCTTAAAACAATTGGCAAGCAAATCGAGGAATGCGTCCATTTACATCAGTGTTTAAAGGGGAAAGCCGCATACGAAGAAACCTTAAAGTTGTTAAAAGATGTAGGCATTCATGATGTGGAAAAGCGCTATAAGCAATATCCTCACGAATTTTCCGGCGGTATGCGTCAACGAATTGTGATAGCGATTGCGCTAGCATGTAAACCCAAAGTTTTAATTTGTGATGAGCCAACAACTGCGCTAGATGTCACAATCCAAGCACAAATTTTACAGCTTCTAAAAAATCTACAACAAAAATATGGACTAACAACCGTTTATATAACCCATGACTTAGGCGTTGTCGCAAAGGTTGCCGACCGAATTGCAGTGATGTACGCGGGTGATATCATCGAGGTGGGGAAGACACATGAAATTTTCTTTAATGGCAAGCATCCCTATACTTGGGCACTCATTTCATCATTGCCGCAACTAAGCTCAAAAGGGCAGCAGCTTTATTCCATCAAGGGTACACCACCAAATCTTTTTCAAGAAATTAAAGGAGATGCCTTTGCACCTCGCAATCAATATGCGTTAAAGATTGATTTTGTGGAACGTCCTCCATTTTTTCAGGTGAGTGACACACATTTTGCTCGTACGTGGCTATTGGATCCACTTGCTCCGAAAGTAGAGCCGCCTGAAGCACTACAAGCCTTTTTTACAGAAGGGAGACGATACGCGCATGAGTCATAAAGAAGTGTTAGTTGAGGTGAAAAATTTAAAGGTTGTTTTTGGTAAAGGCAAAAATAAATTTATAGCTATTGATGATGTCAGTTTCGATATTTTCAAAGGTGAAACGTTCGGTTTAGTAGGTGAATCGGGCTCTGGAAAAACAACAATCGGCCGAGCTATTATGCGTATCAATGAAGTCACCGAAGGACAAATACTGTATCACGGTAAGAAACTAAATGGCAAAATATCAAAAGAGTGGGATCGAGAAATTACGCAGAAAATCCAAATGATTTTTCAAGATCCGATGGCATCACTAAATGAACGCGCTAAGGTAGACTATATTATTTCAGAGGGAATTATGAATACAAAAAACTTTAAAAATGAGGCAGAGCGTCAGCAGAAAGTACGCAATGCATTATTAAATGTAGGATTATTACCGGAGTTTTCTAGTCGCTTCCCACATGAATTTTCAGGAGGGCAGCGTCAGCGTATCGGTATTGCACGTGCACTAGTAATGGAGCCAGAGTTTATTATTGCGGACGAACCAATTTCAGCATTAGATGTATCCATTCGTGCACAAGTATTAAATTTACTAGCAAACCTACAGCAGCAAAATGATTTAACCTATTTATTCATTGCACATGACTTATCGGTAGTCCGATTTATTACGGATCGAACGGCTGTTATTTATAAAGGGAAAATTGTTGAGCTAGCTGAGACAGAAAAGCTGTTTTCTAATCCCCTTCATCCATATACAAGGGCATTATTATCAGCGGTACCTGAGCCGAATCCTTATAAGGAACGTGATAAAGTCGTAGAAATCTATGATCCGTCACAGCACCGCTATGACATTCAGCCACCTTCATTTATCGAAATAGAAGAAGGTCATTTTGTATTGGCCAATGAAGAGGAAAAAGAAAGATACCGAACTTCACTAACAATGGAGGGTTGCAAATGATTCGTCCAAAGGCATTAAAAAAGGGTGACACAATTGGTCTTATAAGTGCTTCGGGTGCAACACCGCCTGAAAAATTTTTCCCTGCCGTTAAAAGTATTGAAAAACTAGGTTTTAAAGTTGTTGCTGGGGAAACGTGTCGGGCTAGGCACGGCTACTTAGCAGGTTCTGATGAACTAAGAGCTTCTGAAGTTAATCGAATGTTTAGAGACCCCAATATTGACGGCATCTTCTGCATACGTGGAGGTTACGGGGCGACGAAAGTTTTACCGCTTCTAGATTTCGATATGATCAAGGCAAACCCAAAAGTATTTGCCGGCTATAGCGATGTGACGGCATTACATATCGCTTTTAACCAAACATGTGGCTTTGTGACGTACCATACACCAATGCCCTCTACTGAATTTATTCGGCCAGAGATGGATCAATACACATGGAATTCCTTTATCGAAAGTGTGACAGCAACAGAACGTACAGACTACTGTCTTGAAAATCCACCTGGACATACAATGACAACGCTTGCAGCTGGAAAAGCGACAGGGCAACTTATTGGTGGGAACTTAACATTAGTTACCGCATCACTTGGGACACCTTATGAAATCGATACAAAGGGTAAAATATTATTTTTAGAAGATGTAGACGAGAGTGAGCAACGTGTTGATAGGATGCTTACGCAGCTAAAATTAGCAGGCAAACTAGATGGGGTGGCAGGTATCTTATTAGGAGCTTGGACAAATTGTGGTCCAGAAAATCCAAAACATCCAGAACATAGTCTATCCCTACAAACAATTTTCCAAGAAATTTTAGGTCCACTCCATAAACCTATCATAAAGGACATAGCTTGCGGTCACGTCTTACCAACGATGTCACTGCCACTAGGTCGAACGATCACAATGGATACGGAGAATCAAATGATTAAAGTGATAGAGTAGGTGAAATATGAAGCAAACGATAACAGAGATTCTTCAAAATGCTCCCTATAACGTGCATTTGTTTGTGAAAGATTGTCAGACTGAGCAATTTTTCATTAGTGAAAAGCTTGAAGACACGTTTTCTAGTGCTAGCTTAATTAAGGTGCCTATACTGCTAGCTGTTCTGCATTATTTAGAAAGCAATAACCAATCATTAGAGCAAGAAATGGAGATAGCACCCGAAGCATGGGTGGATTTTAGTGTTATTAGTGAGCAGCGTCTAGAGCAAAGTACTATCTATGAGCTTTTAGTATGGATGATTATTACGAGTGATAATACAGCAACAAATGTAATAATCGATTTTCTAGGGATGGATGCACTCAATCATTATTTTCGTCAAATTGGGCTTAAGCAAACAACCATTCAACGTAAGATGATGGATTTTGAAAGGCTTGAACAAGGCTTCGATAATACAACGTCGGCAAGTGATATGGCACTGCTATTTTCACGGATTTATCGCGGGGACTTGTTGCCATCAGCATTTAGTGAACTAACACTAGATATTTTAAGTCGTCAACGTATACACGAATCATTAAGTCGTTATTTAGTAGATGATGTGAAACTTGCTCATAAAACAGGTGGTCTTGAAACAGTAGATCATGATGCTGGGATTGTGTACAGCAGCTCTGGGGATTATCTCATTGGCGTTTTCGTAACAGAGGTTACGAATAATGATCATGCAAGGCAGCTAATTGGTCGTATTTCCAAAGTTGTTTACGAGTACTTGGTGAAGCGGAAGGAGCTGATAGAATGAATGCCATTGTGAAGTCCATGATCGCAAATTTACACGTAAAGCCAGATGAAGCATCAGAATTAGTGGATGAGGTACTATATGGAATGACGGTTCAAATCATAGAAGACATAGATGAGAGCTGGGTACGCATACAAACCGCTTATCGCTATGAAGGTTATTGCCAAAAGGCTAACTTACTAGTTGATAAAACAAAAACAGATACTTGGCGACAAGAAGCAAACCATTTTATTAACCAAAGCTTCGCCGATGTTTTGCAACAGCCTCTGATTCAAAGTGCGAAAATGACGACACTCGTTAAAGGTTCAATCATCTGTTCGCTTGCTATGGAGGAGATAGATCCAGAATGGGCAGCGGTGCAATTTGTGTCGGGGGAGACTGGGTATGTGCGTAGGCAATGGCTACAAGAAAAAATTTCGGTAAACAGCTTACCCGAGCAACAACTACGAGAAAATGTTGTCCAAACAGCGCTTAGCTATTTAGCAGCACCCTATCGCTGGGGAGGAAAATCGCCACTCGGTATTGATTGCTCAGGCCTATGTTCAATGGCATATATGCTTAATGGTGTACTGATTTACCGAGATGCTAAAATTGTCGATGGGTTTCCAATCAAACAAATAGCCGTCGAGCTCCTACAAAAGGGTGATTTAATATACTTCCCAGATCATATTGCACTGTATATAGGAGATGATCATTATGTCCATTCATCACTTGGTGGGAATGAAGTAAATATTAATAGTCTGAATGAATTACACCCGCTCTATCGAGAAGATTTAGCAACAACCATAACAGCGGTAGGGAGTCTATTTTAAAAGTTTTATCGAAATTTATAAAATATAGAAATTTATGTTAAATTAAACCTGCCATTTGGAATGAACGGAGGGTGAAGAATATGAGCAATTGTTTATTTATTATTAAAGCTAATCTCATAATAAATAAACAAGAAGCTAATTTTCACCTGTCATATATCTATTCCACCACTCTTTGATTTTTACACTTTGAGTGAATACTTTTGTTGAGCGAGATGCTTCTGTTCACTAACAGGGGCATCTTTTTTGTTTTTAAAAAAGCTTGGGGTGATGCATATGAACAACTAAGTCAAATGGAGAAGTTATTACCGTTGTATTCTGAACAACCTGATAAACTAAAACTTAGTATGCCTTTTATTAATCATCAATTTAATTATAATATGAAACTCGAAGCGTGCGACTGGTTTGTAAAACATCTTGGTTAGTAATAGTATACCGGGGCATGAAAAGAGTGAACCTACAAAAATATATACTCAGTTAAGCAGAAAACTACGACAGGATTTTTATAGTAAATACTTTTGAAAAAAATAACAGGCGTGTTGATTAGGAAGAAATCGGTTTATTATTGAGCGATAAAAGGCTTTTTTGTTGCTATTTTGCTAATATATGCCCACTTTAACTGATTGTAGCGTAGGGCTACTCGACTCCCGCGGGAAAGCGATAGAGGAACGAAGGCTAAAACCATCACATCCTGTGATAACGCCTTCGTGACCAACATCGTGTTGGCCCGAGACCCTGCACGGAGCGTAGCGGAGGAAGCGGCTCGACGCTCGCTCGTAGGAAGCCTTGCTCTGTGCGGAAGCGAAGCGGCAGCAACAAAGCGAGTAGCCCGTAGCAGAAATCAGAGCCTTCTAATTAATGAGAGTGGATAAAAATGGTTAATCGACACGCCTGATGAAATAATTAAACTTTAATGAAGACACTCTTGTGAAAATGGGTGTCTTTTCGTCGTAGCGATAGTTACTGAAAGAAGGGGTTTTCGCCCATTTTATAGAAATTTAGTAAAGATCATTTTCAATATATATGATGGAAGAAACAAAGGGGTGTACTTATGGAAATGAGTGGAAATGTGTATCTGAGTATAGAAGAGATTATTTCATTACCAACCTTATCAGGTACAACTATAAGTGAAAATGGCAAAAACGTAGCATTTGTCAAGAAGACAGCTGATTGGAAAGACAATAAATATAGGAATCATGTATGGATATATGAAAAAGATAAGGGGCATTGTTATCCATTAACAACTGATATAGATAGTACCTACCCATTATGGTCTCCAGATTCTAAAGCTATCGCATACCTTAGCCCAGTTGGTGACGGGGATAATAAGAAAAATCAGATCTTTGTTACGTCCATAGATGGTGATAGTGGGGTTCAAATTACTAACGAGAAAGATGGGGTCAGTAAATTCAAATGGGAGCCTTCTGGCAAGGGTTTTTATTATGTTGCACAGTCAAAAGAACCTGAGACGTTAAAGAAACGTAAGGAACTATATGGAGATTTCCATCATGTAGGTAAGGAATACCAGAATTATTGTTTATATTACATTGAAATAGAAAAAGTGATACAAAATGATCAAGATGCACACGAAAATAGCGTTGTTGATCAACTAACTAATGGTATGGATTTTCATGTCCATGAATTTGATATTTCAAATTGTGGGAAAAAGGTTGTATTAATGGTTACACCAAGCCCAAATATGGGAGATACTATTAATGGAGATCTATACATACTAGATATTAAAGCTGGAGAGCTGAAAAAGTTGAATATAGATAAGTTGTTGGGAGGGAGCGTTTGCTTTTCTCCTGATGGCAGCAAAATATGTTACACAGCAAGCATAAGGGAGAAGGATTACTATAAGACCCATATACAAGACAATACGCTAGAGATCTACGATATTAATACCGGAGAGCTAATTCAACCTTTAACAGATTTTGATAGTACGGTTATTCCATTACGGTGGTCAGCTAAAGGAATATTAATGAGATGGCAGAATAAAACGAATTATCTTATTGGGTTGTTATGTGAGAATGGCACTGTGGAAATGTTAAGCGAAACAGTAAATTGCTTTATAATAGATGCTTCTATAACAAGGGATGGAATTCATTTATCCTATACTAAGGCTATTACAAATGAAACTTTTGAAATCTATTTAGACGATAAAAAAATAACGAATGAAAATAGCTTTTTCAAAGGAAAGCTTAAAAGTAACAGGGAAGTAATCTCATGGCAATGTAGTGATGGTCTTGAAATAGAGGGAGTTTTATCAACCCCAGTCGACTTTGACGCAAATAAAAAATATCCCTTATTAGTAGTAATCCATGGTGGTCCGGCTTGGGCATCCTTTCCAATATTTTCAGACTGTTTTAATGAGAAATATCCTATTGAACAGTTTATCGAAAAAGGCTTTATCGTTTTAGAACCAAACTACAGGGGAAGTTCGGGTTATGGTAATGTTTTCTTAAACGCAAACTATAGAAAGCTGGGAATTGCTAACTACGATGATGTTATATGTGAAGTGGATAAACTAGTGAACAAAGGGATTGCAGATAAAGATAGAGTAGGGGGTATGGGATGGAGCAACGGTGGATATATATCCGCTTTCTGTTCTACATTTAGTAGTAGATTTAAAGCTATTTCAGTTGGAGGTGGGATTACTAATTGGAGTAGCCATTATGTAAATACAGATATTCCTTACTTTATAAGGATGTATTTAGGAAATACTCCATGGAATGATCAAGAGATCTATACGAAAACATCACCAATGACCTATATTAAATCAGCCTGTACGCCTACTCTAATCCAACATGGCGAAAAGGATGCTAGAGTTCCAATTACAAATGCATATGAGCTATATCAAGGATTAATAGATATGGAAGTTGATACAGAATTAATTATATTTAAAGAAATGGCATATAGTTCTGACTATCCAGGAACTAATGTGGCTATTATGAAGCAGAATTTGATGTGGTTTGCACACTATATTCTGGGAGAAAGTATGAAAGATTTTAGGGTTTTATGAGTTTCTCGCATTGGAAAAATTAGTTTTGTGAAAGAAAGGTTCTATTAATCATATTAAAACCTCCATGCTACAAGGATAAATCCTAATTAAGCTTGGAGGTTTTGCGTTAATATTTATAAATATTTAATTGTTGACCGGCTTCAAGTGTATCAGATCGAAGCTGATTCCATTGTTTAATGGACGTAACTTTAACATTATGAGCCTCTGCAATATGCATAAGAGAGTCACCATCAGCTACGGTAATTGTCTTTTTATCTTTGACAGGGCTGTCATACTGTTGTAAATCATACTTTGCAATCAGTGCATTAAGCTTTTCATTGTATTTAGAATCTGTGGCATAGGAGCCTGTTAAAAACTTTGTAGCATTTGTATAGGACTTCGCATTGCTTTTAAAAACGCCTGCATAGAAATTTTTATCCCATGAAACCCCAGTACGCATTAATTTCACATAATCTTGTAAAGATGCTTCATAGGAAGGATACTTGCGGAATTGAGCCATCACCGTTGTCATATTACCTGATCCATCATCCTCTGATGTTTCAAATGTTACGGAGTTATTTTGGTAACTACCTTTCATACCAAATAAATTGTTATTTGGTGCAGATCCAAGGCCACTTTGTCCATGCTCACTTTCCAAAACGGCTTGCGCAATGATAATCGATGCATACAAGTCATTTTCGGCACCTAGTTTCCGAGCAATTTCAGCAATTGAGCCAATAAACTCTTCTACACTAGGATTATCAGCAACAACTGCAGGCTCTACAGTCTCATTAGTATTGAATAGCTGCGTCACCATAAAAAACGAAATACAAATAACAACAATAGCAATCATAAGTCCTTTGAAAAAATTAATTAAGTATTTCATTGTTCATTGATGTTGGTAGATTACAACATCTCCCTTCCTCCTTTCTTTTCAATCACGAAATTCATCTATTTCTAATTATTCCAGAGTCATTAATAGAAATAAAGTCATGTTTTCTTTTGTAGAGTATATCATTCATAGAACGATAAAACCCTTCATTTAGTTCCTTAATTTCCAGCACATTTTAGAAATGAAAGGTCATTAAAAGATAGTTTCAATAATTAATCAAAAAAACAAATAGGGCATTCTTAACATTTATGAAGCCATTCATTTTGCAAGGACAACTTTATTGAATAGTAGTTATAAGTACTCAAAAACAGTATACGATTTTCTATGAAAATTATGAGACAAATAGAGTAGAGCGTCAAGAGGACTAATGTTTTGATGTAAAACGAAAAAATAAGTTTGAAATGACTTTAGATAGTGAAATATATATAAGAACACTGTGTATCTTAAAAAGTGTTAGTTCTAGACCTACTATGCTTAACGTATATGAAATGAAGTGGATTAAAAATAGTAGTTTATTTCTATAGTAAGGGGATTAGTTAATTGGAGTGTAGGCTGGACGCCCCAGGAAGCTCTGCTCTGCAAGAAAGCGAAGCGTCAGCGGCAAATGTTTTATCTGCGCGAAAGCGAAGCGGCAGCTACAAATGTTTTATCTGTGCGAAAGCGTAGCGACAGCAACAAAGCGCACGGCCGGAATGGAAATCAACTCCTCGTTTTGCCGAAGATCCATTTAGTCGGTGAATAATAGAAAGTAAGATGATGCCTCTTTAAAGAAGGAGCTTATACAATGATAGCATTTGAAAATGTCACAAAAAAATATGTAAATGACCAAGTCGCAGTGAACGCTATTAATTTAGAGATCCATGAGGGAGAATTTTTTGTGCTTATTGGACCTAGTGGCTGTGGAAAAACAACATTATTAAAGATGATTAATCGATTAATTCATTTAACGGAAGGAACTATTCGAATTAACGGTAAAAGAATTAGTGATTACAACATTCATGAATTGCGATGGAATATCGGCTATGTCCTTCAACAAATTGCGCTTTTTCCTCATATGACGATTGAAGAAAATATAGCTGTTGTGCCTGAATTGAAGAAATGGAGTAAACCGCAAATCCAGCAACGAGTTCGTGAGCTATTAAATATGGTAGGACTTGAACCAGATAAATATAGTCAGCGCAAGCCAATAGAGCTTTCTGGTGGTGAGCAACAAAGGGTCGGTGTTGTTCGTGCGTTAGCAGCCGATCCCGAAATCATTTTAATGGACGAGCCTTTTAGTGCTTTAGATCCGATTAGCCGCACAAAACTACAAGATGATCTTCTTGAGCTTCAGCAAACGATACAAAAAACGATAGTCTTTGTTTCGCATGATATGCAAGAGGCCTTAAAATTAGGTGATCGAATATGCGTAATGAAAGATGGAGAGATTGTACAGATTGGTACTCCACATGAAATCATTGAAAATCCAGTCAATGATTTTGTCCGAGAATTTATTGGGGTAAAAGAGTATGGGATGAATACTTTCCATATCCAAGCTGTAATTGAACCAATTGCAGATGAGAATAATCAAAGAGATTCAGAGAACACCATTTCTTCCAAGGATTCCTTACAGATCATTCTTCAAAAATTAGCTCATTATGAATGTTTGGGTGTGGAAGATAAAGGGGAAATAGTAGGCGTTGTCACAAGAGCATCCATGCTTCAGTATTTAGCGCAGGATTCCTTAGAAAGAGGTACTATAAATGGCTAATTTTTTTGAAGTGTTTAGTGAACGAAAAGGTCAGCTATTGGCATCTTTATTAGAGCATATTCAAATTTCCTTCATTGCACTATTTTTTGCAGTGGTGATTGCTATTCCTCTAGGGATCTATTTAACGAATAAAAAGAAAATAGCAGAAACGATTATTGGTATGAGTGCAGTTTTACAAACGATTCCTTCATTAGCGTTATTAGGGTTATTGATTCCGTTGTTTGGCATCGGAAAAGTACCGGCAATTATCGCCTTAGTTGTTTATGCACTTCTTCCGATTTTACGTAATACGTATACGGGGATCAACGAAGTAGATCCCTCTTTAAAAGAGGCAGCGATGGCTATGGGGATGAATACGCGAAAGCGATTAATGAAAGTGGAGTTGCCCCTTGCTATGCCGGTTATAATGGCAGGGATTAGAACAGCTATGGTATTAATCGTTGGAACGGCAACTTTAGCAGCATTAATCGGAGCTGGGGGATTAGGGGATATCATTTTGCTTGGTATTGACCGAAATAATACAGCTCTTATTATTATAGGGGCTGTTCCTGCCGCGATTTTAGCACTAGTGTTTGACTTCTTATTGAAAAAGCTAGAATCACTGTCGTTTAAAAAAACAATTATAGCATTGAGTATGATTAGTATTGTAGCATTTGCAATGATTATCTTCCCACTACTAAACTTCAAAGAGAAAGAAGAGATTGTCATTGCAGGGAAGCTTGGCTCTGAGCCAGAGATTTTAATTAATATGTATAAATTACTTATCGAAAATGAAACAGACTTAAAGGTGCAATTAAAACCTGGGCTTGGCAAGACTTCCTTTGTATTTAATGCTCTTAAATCTGGTAGTATCGATATTTATCCGGAATTTACTGGGACGGCAATTTCAGAGTTTTTAAAAGAGGAAGCCATTAATAATAATCAGGAAGATGTTTATCATCAGGCGAAAGAAGGAATGTTGAATAAGTTTGACATGGTGATGCTAAATCCGATGAAATATAACAATACGTATGCATTAGCAGTATCAAAGCAAATGGCTGAAGCCTATCATTTGCAAACAATTTCTGACATTAAGCCTATTCAAGAAACGATAAAAGCTGGCTTTACATTGGAATTTAACGATCGAGAAGATGGTTATTTGGGGATTCAAAATCGTTATGGTATTACACTTTCTAACATAGCAACAATGGAGCCAAAGCTTAGATATCAGGCGATCGAATCAGGAAATATAGACTTATTAGACGCTTATTCAACGGATAGTGAAATACGTCAATATCATCTCCAAGTTTTGGCAGACGATCAGCAACTATTTCCACCTTATCAAGGAGCTCCATTACTAAGGAAAGAAACGCTAGAGAAATATCCTGAGATTGAAACAGCTTTAAATAAGCTGGCAAATCAAATAACAGATGATGAGATGCGCGAAATGAATTATCGAGTAAATGTTGAAGGCCAAAAGATAGAAGATGTGGCACGCGAATATTTAATAGAAGCAGGATTGTTGTAAGGCGAAAATCATAGTGTACAAGTAGCTAGAAAAGAGATGCTTATCTTTTATCTAGCTTTTTTTATGCGTCGACCGCAATGACGCGAAGGTGAAAAAAGTAATCTTACATGCGACTATATTCTTGGGTATATTGTACTTATTTTCTGATAACTAAGAGTTATACCGCTTTTTTAGTACATTGATAATTATTTTTCAAAGAAAATATCTCGAAAGAGATTGAATATGAAAAATAATGGAAATTGAAAAATAAGATTGAATTATTCAATAAACAATATTTGGATGTTCATTGCTTCGATAGTACAATTTCTTCCAGCGCAAGTTGTTTTGGATCTAAATGTGGATTAAAATGGGTATCAGCTCAAAAAATTGCTTTTATCATTCGTTTTTACAGTTGAGCCAAAAAATTATAAAGAAACAACTTGGAGGAAGAAATGAAAAAGAGTTTATTTTTAATGTCTTCGCTAATTTTATCGACTTCAATCATTCTTAGTGGTTGTGGGAAAGACGGGGACGAAACAAAGAAAGACGATGAACCTAAGAAAACACAGGAGGAAAAAGGACAAGATAAAGAAAAAGATAAAGTCCAAAAGGAAGAACCTAAAAAAGATCAAGAATCAACTAAAGGTTCAGCTGACTTCGCTTCCTTAATTTCTTATATGGAAAAGGAAACTCAAGGGAAAACTAAAATTCTTTTTGAAAATAATGAATCACAAGTACATAAAATGGAGAATGTTTCAATTTCGATTGATGCATATTCAGTAGTAGAGTTAAAGGACTTCCACACAGATTTTAATATTCCATTTGGTGAAGAAAATAACGGTGGTGTCATTTTAGCTAAATACACAGTGAAGAATGATATGGATAAAGATGTTTATTACATGCCTAGTTTAGACGTTACATTTACGGGTGCTAGTAAATATTATACGAATGATAAGTACTTGATTCCGGAAGAAGATCAATTACCAACAAAACTAAGCTTCGAAACAGATTATTTGATAAAAGCGGGTGATGAGGTAACTGGGTATATCGCTTATCCATTCGGTGAAACAGATTTAGCAAAAATCAATGAATTGGGCACAGTATCAGTAATGATTCCAGTACCGCTTGCAGAAAAAGAAAAATATGACACTACTATTGGTACAGAAGGAAGATTTAATCTTGCTTTAAATACGGATGGCTCGAAAAAAGTATCAAGCAACTCAACATTTTATCAAGATAAAGTAACAATGGACAATATGGGTGAAAAGAAGATTCTTAAGGAAAAAAGCGACATCAATGAAAGTAAAAAAATAGGGGATGTAAATGCTATTCTAGAAGGATATCAGTTTACAAAATTTACACCTAATGAGGTGGAAGCTCCTCGTTTCTCGAATTTCACAAATGGTGTCACATTATTAACAGTGAAATTTAAGCTTGAAAATAAAGCTACTAGTGAAATTGGCTTATCTTCTATGTCTTCAAAATTAACAGTTAATGATGGCATGCAATATTTATTAAGCGAGGGTATGCTATTAAATTATAAGCCTAATGACGTTATTAAAGCTGGAGAAAATGGCGAGCTATTACAAGTATTCGTATTAGATCAGGAGCAGTATGAAAAGATTTGGAAAGATAAAGCCTTTGATATTGAATTAGGTCCTATCCGAAATAAAGGAGCAGAGGATACTTCTAAAGGTAAAAAAGAAACATTTACATTACCAAAATAAATTGCAGGAGCCCTCTCGTAAATTGAGAGGGCTTATTTTACCATCCGCTTAGACCTAATCCTTTGCGATGGGACGATTCAAGCATCACTAGTTTTTTCTCCCATTCATCACATTTCTTTTCCCAATAATGAGAAGGAAGTATAGACGGATCAATCTTTCGTAATGTAGTCCTTAATTGATGAGGGATAGCTAGTATTTCATCACTAAACTTCATTTCGTCTTTATCTCGAAAATTATTAAAGTATTTCACAATTTTATTGACGCATCGTTTATATGCCGCTAAAGAATGACAAAAAGTCTCTATTGATGAATTTACATAAATGCGTTCTATGTTTTCAAAATTGCTGTAGTCAATTAAGAGAATTTCATCACTAACTTTACTGAGTACAAAATATTCATGATTGACATGCTCTTTGATCAGATAGAAATCCTCAAACATTAAGTAATTAGGTAGTTTATTGATAATATTTGCATAGTACCAATCACCTTCAAGTTTCTTTAAAGGTTCCAGCTCACCAGATTGTTCTAATTTTGATACTTCCGCTTTTAACTCCACCTCTTTAAGGGAGGTATAGCTTCTTAAAAATCCTTTAGCAATCGATAAAAATTTATATTTTCTGCGGAACTTTTCAAAGTCGTCTTCAATATTCTCAACTAGAAAGTTAATTGTAGTTTGAGAGATTCCTATTTGATCCATTTGCAAGATCGTTCTGTATGTATGTAAAGATTCCAATATTATTTCATTCCTTTCAAAGCTGTAGTTTTTGTCTTTTGTCATAGTATACCTAATTCAGTGTGCATGATGGAATTAAAATAGAACAATATTTTTTAATGATAAACATTAATTAATTATTGAAAAGGATAAAGTGAGATGTATAATTAGCAATAAGAGAGGGGATGCTTGGAATGGAACAAATAATCCAAAATAAAGAATTTCGATTTTTAATAAAAGGGTTACGATCAATTTTCACAATCATGATGGTTTTAATCATTATTGGACTTATTATGATAGGCGTATTATGTGCAGGGGTAATTTTTGTGCCGGAGAATAGTGTAAATAATTTTCTGGAAAGGGGTAATATAACAGCGTTCATTCATTTAGAAGGGATTCAAATTGAATTAGCAAATAAAGTAACGGAAAATATTCAGTACACGAAAATGAATGTCGTGAAATTACTATTTACTGCTACAATCTACATAGGATTATTATTATTTATCGTTGTTCAAGTAAGGAATCTGTTAAGTAATTTAAGTAAAGGACTTATTTTTTCGGAAAAGAATAGTAGAAAAATAGAATGGATCGCTTACGCTGTAGTTGTATTAAGCTTGACAGTAGATACATTTCGAACGTACATTGCTTATACAGTTACTGAACAAATTAAATTAGGTGAGTTGTTAGTAGGTACAGGTTTGATAAAAGAGATAAGCTTTCACTTTGCCGGAATTAATTGGACATTATTATTATGTGGATTAGTCATTTGGACGATAGCACGTGTATTCCGATATGGTGCGTTTTTGCAAGATGAATATGATGCAACAGCTTAGGAAGTGAAAAAATGACGATAATTATTCGATTAGATCGAATGCTTGCTGATCGAAAAATGCAGCTAAGTGAGCTAGCAGAAAAAGTAGATGTGTCGATTGTTAATCTATCCAACTTAAAAACTGGAAAGGTTAGAGCTGTGCGGTTTTCTACGTTGAATGCGATATGTAAGGCATTGGACTGTCAGCCAGGAGATATTTTGGAATATATAGACGATGAAGAGTAACAGTGGCCCGAAGAGTGAATGCTATTCGGGTCTCGTATTTTTTGCACGGTAATTGACGATGAGAACTAAGAACTGTAAAATAAAAAAGACCGTCCAGACGGTTTTTTTAAGCTTTGATAGGGGGGATTGTGTGTCATCAAAAGCAGATTTAAAACGATTACATATTATTCATACGGCGATACAGTATTTAAAGGACAATGAATTAAGCACTTTAACTTTAGAAAGGGTAGCCGAAAGGGCGAACATTAGTAAAGGTGGTTTACTGTATCATTTTAATACGAAGGATGCCCTTCAAACAGCAATTGCTGAAACGATTTTAAACGAGGTTATACAATCCTTTGAGCATCTGGCAAGTTTTGAGCAAGGGACTGGGAGACTGTCGAGAGCATTTATTTTAACTTCTCAAAAAGATCTTGCAAATGGGGCATCTTTAAATATTGCGATTCAACTATTGCAAAATGATCATTCATCCATCTCAACCGTTTATGAATGTTTATTAGAAGAGTTGTTTCAGGATGGCTTGGAGGCCTCCGTTGTTCATTTGATTCGGTTAACGATTGATGGATTGTATTATTCAAAACTATTAAATATCGCACCGATATCCGCTAAGGCAACAGACGGTGTCTTTGAACAATTAATGCACATGACAAGGAAGGACTAACACACATGAGTGCTTTAGGTTTTTTATTTATTTCAATTATCGCAGAAGTTTTTGCAAGCTCGATGCTGAAACTTACAAATGGCTTTAAACGATTATTCCCGTCAATTGGTGTAGTGGTTGGGTATGGAACAGCTTTTTATTTCTTTTCTCTAACATTACAATCTATAGCAATTGGCACTGCGTATGCGATTTGGGCAGGAATAGGAACGGCGCTAACGGCGCTAATCGGTGTCATCTTTTATAAGGAATTATTTAATAAAAAAAAGCTTATGGGTATTCTATTTATTATTGTGGGTGTAGTTATACTTAACCTTGCTGGTAGCGGACATTAAGGAGGAATTTGTAAATGAAGGGTTATCTATTTTTAGCGTTATCGATTGTCAGTGAAGTATTTGCAACAACAATGCTTAAGTTTTCAGAGGCATTTACATTTCTAGGTCCATCCATAGCTGTCGCAATAGGATATGGGATTTCGTTTTATTCTTTGTCCCTATGCTTAAAAACGCTGCCATTAAGCCTTGCATACGCCACTTGGTCAGGTATAGGTACAGCATTAACAGTAATTGTCGGAATCGTTGTATGGGGAGATATTTTTAATCTATACTCAGCAATCGGAATCACACTGATTATTGGTGGTGTTATTTTGCTAAATCAAGGAGACCAACATAGCGTTCAATAAAGTGAAACGTGGAGTTCTCTATTAATAATCAACCTTCATTAAACGAGCTTTAACGGGCAGTTGAACTCCACCTAACTTCTTTGCTGTTGTTTAGGGAGTCTTACTGCCCGTTCATGGTTGCTTTTAAATATCTTCGGAACTTCTTCATATTAACTCTCCAAACTAGTAAAAAGTTAACATAATCTTTATTCGGTAAACTATTTTCCTCAGCCAACATATACAAATTAATTCAAAGAACCAATTTTGTATGTAAATCGAAAAGAGTCGTCATATTTCTTGTCTGTACATATGATAAAGAGAGGATGTTGCATAAAGTGAAATGGGAGCTCCTTATTCCCGCTGATTGAACTAATCGGGCTTTTACGGGCAGTTGATCTCCCACTTATATTTTTGTTTACACGTAAACCTTGAATGGGTAGTCTTACTGTCCTGGACGAATGGCTCATGAAGACTTGGGAGGGGCTGGGGGAAATGAATAATGAAAACAAAAGAAACCATTTTCTATGTGAAGCGCTCTACGATATAAAAGCACTCCAAGATGTGATAAAGGATTTTCATTCTAAATACTTTGGTCAGCTGCTAGTGAAAATAGTGGGAAGCGATACAATTCCCTTTTTTTTAATCACACAAAACGGTACTCATTTAAGGTTGATGGATACTGTAAAGCAGTTTGAAACAGAGTTTTTTCGTATAGAGGCTATTGATAGAGAACATTGTCGAGGAACTGTTTCACTTTTGCGTGCTTATGATTATGAAGGGCATGATACGAATTTGATTGCAGAGGTTGTCAGGTTAGAGCGAACATCCACAGTAAAATCCATTGAATTAAGTGGGATTTCTGCGATTCAATTACTAAAGCCTGACATGTTAAAAGGGAAATTTATCATTGAGCCCAAATGGTGATGAAATATTAAACTACTAATAATTAGAGCATCTGTCTATATGCACGTTGTATCACTGAATTTATTAGATAGAGAATCGTATGAAGGGAAGAGATAAATGAATGACAATTATTGGAATGTTGCATCATCGTCTAGATCCTCGAACAGTTATTAAGTCTTATGCATTTGCGGCCGTTGCAAAAGCAGAAGGGGCTCAATTTTTTTACTTTACACCAAAAAGTGTTGACTTCGATAAACGTTCTATTAGAGGAAAAGTATATGAAAATGGTGACTGGCATGAAAGAACGATGCCCTTTCCAGATGTGATATATAATGCAGGAAGTCCAGAAAAATTATCAGTATCAAAGGACATTATTGAGAAATTGAAAAAGGATATCCCTTTTACAACTTATTCTATAGGGAATAAATGGAATGTGATGAAGCGACTGAAGGAAGCGAAGGAGTTCGATAAGTATTTAATTCCATCTGAAATTGTGGAAAATGTTGATTTACTCCACAAATTTATGGCTTTTCATAAAAAAGTCGTATTTAAACCGATAGATGGCCGGAAGGGAAAAGGGATTTATTTTATTTCGAAAGTAGGAAGAACTAACTTTGAGGTAAAGAAGGATAGGGATATTACTGCTTATTCAAAGTCCCAGCTAGATGAATTAATTAGAGGGCAACTTTCTACAGGCACCTTTATCGTGCAGCCTTATATCCAATCCAAAACAAAATCAGGTCAAATATATGATTTTCGTCTTCACGTTCAAAAAAATGGTGAAGGTAAGTGGGTTATAACGACGATTTATCCGCGAGTTGCACCAAATGGCTCAATCATACCGAATATTAACAATGGTGGATTTACGAATTATTTAGATCCTTTTCTAGAGCAGGAATTTAAAGATGGTGCTTATGATATTCGGCGTATGTTAGAGCATTTTTCCTTGTCACTAGCTCAACATTTAGATGAAATTCAGATGGCGCAATTTGGAGAAGTTATTGATGAAATTGGCATTGATATAGGCCTAGATGAGAATCAAAAAATCTGGATGTATGAAGTAAACTGGCGACCAGGTTGCCCTCCTGCCTTTTATTTAGAATTAGATGTGGTCATCAATACGATAAGGTATGCAATGTACCTTGCTAAGAACCAGCAGCAGATTAAAAGGGAAATTAGAAAATATAGGAAAAATAAGGATTCGTCTGAAGAAAGGGAGTTAGTAGAAGAAAAGGCTTTACCAGAAGAAAAGGCTTTACCAGAAGAAAAGGCTTTACCAGAAGAAAAAGCATTACCAGAAGAAAAAACTTTAGCAAAAGAAAAGGCTTTACCGATTATCGCGATTACCGGCAGTGCTGGAAAAACGACATCAAAAGCATTCCTAGCCTCCATTTTATCGGTAAAATGGAATATCTTTGAGTCAAAAGATTATTGGAATACAACAGAGCATACGATAAAACATAAAGAGGAAATAAATGCTTCGCATGAGGCAGTTGTGCTTGAGTACGGGATGGCTTATCCAGGTATCATAACGAATCACTGTAGCATTATTCAACCGAATATTAGTATTATCACAAATATCGGTTTAGCTCATGTGGGCAACTTTGATGGAGATATTAAAGGAGTGGCCAAGGCAAAATCGGAATTAATACATGGCATGGACCAAAATGGTTTATTAATCGTAAATAAGGACGATGAAAATTCGAAATATTTAGAGATGCAGCAGTTTAAAGGAAAAATCTTAACGGTTGGTATTCATGGCAATGCGGACTATAAAGCGTATGATATCCAATATAAAGACATCGGTATGACCTTTAAAATAAAGCTACAAGGACAGGAAATGGCCATGTATATCCCGATTTTAGGAGAGCATCATGTTTATAATGCGCTGAATGCCGTTGCGGTTGCAGATTATTTAGGATTTAGCCCAGCAGATATTCAAGCAGGACTAAATTTCAAAAAACCACCTAGAAGACTAACCATTTATAACTGTAGCGATGACATTACGGTTATTGACGATACCGTTCACTCCCATCCACAGGGCGTACGCGCGGCTATTGATGTTCTTACAAATATAGCAAAGAAACGTAAAGTTGCTATTATCGGTCAAATGCGAGAATTAGGCGATTTGAGAGAAGAGGAATATCGTAAATTAGGCGAATACATTTATGAGCAAGACATTGATTTATTCATCACCTATGGTTTTAGAACGGAGGAAATGGGAGCGGCAGCGAAGGCTAAAGGGATGGATCCTTCAAAGATTTATCATTTCCTTAATAAGGAAGACTTGCATGTTCTCTTAGAGAAAGTCATAAAACCTCACGACACCATTTTAGTAAAAGGTGCTAGTAAAACGAACATGTTCGATACGGTTAAATTTTTAGATCAAACATTTAAAGAATAAATAAAAAGCCCGAATAATTGGCCTTTGAAAGGGGACAATTATTCGGGATATTTTTAGTAGCTAAATAATGAGAGCAATTTCAGAAAGCATCTTAAATCTATGATACTTTTAGAATGAACTTTATTTCTTTCGCGGCGTTAATCGCTTTACTTTTAGCTTCAGCTAATGTCGCACCTTCCGCAATTACATATGCATAACGATGTCCCATCGATAAAGGAGGGGTTAGAAATGTCCCTCTTCTCGGCTTCACATATACATCCACAACTCCCGGTGAATTCGTTGCTCTATTTCTTCCAATAACTTTTTCTAAAATACCTTTACTTTCAACAATGACGTATTTTGTATAGACAAACTTTCTATGCCTTGGATTGATATCGGGGCGCTCACCTAAAAATAATTTAAGTGTTTCTTCCACTAAATTAAATCCAAAAGCGGCGTGAAGCATAGTATTCATTGCTCCCCCTGAGATTCGTGGATTAATCTCAATAAGCTTCCATCCGTTCTTTGTTAAACGAAGCTCTAAATGCAGAGCACCATTTTCGATGTTAAACGCTTTTACAATAGATTGGAGAACTTCCTCAAGACCAGCTTGAATTTCTTTTGGAGCTTTAACGAGAACACCATAACCAGTAATGATAAAACGTTTACCTTGAGTAATTTCTTGTTCAATAATACCGATGATATTAGCTTGCCGTTTATAGACAAGTGCTTCTACTAAATATTGCGGACCTTCGATATATTCTTCAATCATTATTGTTTCACGAGGATTTTTGCTTCGCAGATGGCTCAAGTGTTTCTCCAGTTGGTCTGAGTCGTTTGCTAACAAAACATCTTTGGAGCCTGTTGATTTTGGAGATTTCACAATAAGTGGAAATGCCATGTTATTAGAGAAGGACTCATTTGGCTTGAGAAGAAAAAACTTAGGAGAATAAGGCTGGTTCTTTAAAAAATTTCTAGTTTTTTCTTTGTCCTCCATCATTTCAATAGCTGTTGAAGATGTATAGTTGTCACAAAATTCATCACATAAAATTGAAGCTATATGGACAAAAGGATCAACAAAACTAACAATAGATTTTATTTCTAACCCAGTTTTAGTTAAATTATAAATTTCATCTTTCATGTCTTCTATATTCGAAGTATCAACAAGAATCATTTTATGAATATCTGGGTAGGCTTTTCTCTGCTGTAACTGCTTTTCGTTGTTTGTAAATAGGACGGTAAAATAACCTAATTTTTCTGCTGCTCTTGTTGCTTCACGACTTGACCCGGATTTGTTTGTGCCGATAAATATAATCGTTTTCAGGTATATCACTCCTTCTATTGGTACTTAGATGCTTTATCAACTATATATATATGCGTAAAAATAGATTTCCTCTAGTTATGTATCTCGTATACATCCAAGCAACTTTTAAGAAGGTACATATACTAGAGTGGAAAGGAGGGAAAAATAATATGAAGCCTCTTACGGTGCAGAATTTAACAGTCATTACTGCAGGCCATTTAGTGCAAGGGTCGGAGGAAGTGTTGATTCAACATGGAGCTTATCGACTGAAGCAAGTGAAAAAACCAAATACCGCCCTTTTTACAGATAAGCGTATTGTCAACTGGAAAGACATGGGGACACTTTATCCTATAGTGCTTGTAACAGATAGACTATACAGTCAAAAGGAAATACCTGAGCAAATCATCATCATTAAAGTAAATAATATAGATGAGGCATATTGGAAATTTGTAAATTATTATCGCAATCAATTTGATATCCCTATCGTAGCTATTACTGGTACTTCTGGTAAATCGACGACAAAGGAAATGATCAAACATATACTTTCAGCAGAAAAAAATGTAGTATCCACGCCACTTAGTAGTAATTCTAGAACTGCTTCTTTACAATATTTACTGAATATTGATGATCATACCGACGCAGCCGTTTTTGAAACTGCTGTCGGTTCACCGGGGGACATCAAACTTGCGGGGGAATATTTCAAGCCGACTATTGGGATTATTACAAATATAGGAGCACATCATTTAAATTATTGTAAAACTTTAGAGGGGTATATCAAAGCAAAGGGTGAAATGTTGGACATTATTAGTCCCACAGGCTCATTAATCCTTAATGCTGAAGATATCAACACAAATAAATTAGATTTATCGAAGTTTCAAGGACATATCATAAAAGTAGGTAAGCATGAATCTTGTGATTTTCGAGCAAGTGATATTCGCTACCACAAAAATGGTATGCTGTTCAACGTTCATCACAAGAAGAAACTCTATGAAATCTTTGTACCAGGTTTTGGCGAGCACCAAGTATATAATGCCCTTGCTGCTATTGCAGCTATTGATGAAATGGATTTGCCGATTTCGTTGGCAGCAAAGCAACTGCCATCATTCCAAAAATTGAATAAGCAGCTTCAAGTATTTAAGGGTATTAATAATTCCATATTAATAGATGATACATGGAATATTACGACCACTTCTTTGGAGGCAGGATTAAAGGTTTTGAATGCTCTCGGAGAAGGTAAGAAAAAGATTGCCGTTCTTGGAACGATCACAGATTTAGGGTCTTGGGGATATATTATTCACGAGCAAGCGGGAGAATTAATTAGTGAAATTGGGGTCGATGTACTTATTACGATAGGGGAACATGCAAGCATTATGGCGCTTCATGCCATTGAGGCAGGACTGAGTTCACCTGTGTATATTTTTAAAAATAGTACGCGCGTCTATACGTTGTTAGAAGATATTGTAGATGAAAATACGGTTCTTTTCATTAAAGGAGATATGTACAGTAAGGAAGTTTCGAAGTTGGCAGATGATTTAAAAATAAAAAAATTATCTACTTCTGAATAGATTCTTCTTTTCACCTAAATAAATGTTATTTTTCATCATTTACTAGATTGAGCATGCCAATAGCTAATTGCTAAGAAATGCAGAAGCGTGGTCATATATTAACTCATTTATACAGAAATATACTTTATAGAAAGGGGGCGTAGTTAACTTGCAACATATAAGTGTTAGCGATATAAGAAAATTATTGCATGGAGAATTAATAAGCGGTTCTGAACTCTGGTCAGTAAAACATGCAATTTATTATAACCGACATGAACTGACACAACATCATACACTTATGTTTGTTAGTAAAAGTGATACAATCAACTGGCACGAGATAGATCGAAAGGGCCCATCTCTAGTCATTTCGGATAAATCATCAGAAGAATTGAAAAAATCGCTGAAGAATACAACCGTTATTCGCGTCAAGAGTGTTGTGCAGGCCTATTGGAAATTCATTGAATATTACAGGAATCTATTTCAAATACCAGTCGTTGCTTTGACCGGAACATGTGGTAAAACGACAACAAAAGAAATGATTAAACACATAGCTAGTAAGGAATGGAATGTTCAAGCATCTGTAAGTAGTAAAAACGAGCCACGGCAATCCTTACCGTACTTGACTGGAATCGATCAGGAAACAAAAGCAGCTATCTTTGAATTAGGTTTGGGGAATAGTGGGAATATTAAACACCAATGTATGATCTATCAGCCGACGATTGGTATTATTACGAATATCGGTGTCCATCATTTAGACGGATGTCTTAATCTTGATGGGTATATAAAAGCAAAGGCAGAAATTTTAGAAGGAATAAAAAAAGATGGCACATTAATCATTAATGGTGATGATGAAAACACTAAAAAGATCCCCTTGCATAAATTTAAAGGGAAGATTATTACCTTTGGCGTTCACGAAAATTCAGATTATCAAGCTACGAATATCCAATTCACAAAAGGCGGCATGAAATTTGTACTAAAAGTGTCAAATGACAAGTACAATGTATTTGTTCCAGGATACGGAGAACACCAAGTATATAATGCATTAGCGGCTATAGCTGCCATAAAGGAAATGGGACTTTCCATTGCTGTCGCTATTTCACAATTAAGAACGTTCAAAGCGATGGCACGGCACTTAGAGATTTCTACTGGTATCGGTGAAAGTACGATAGTAGATGATACATGGACAAACAACCCGACTTCTGTTGAAGCAGCACTAAAGGTTTTAGATACGATTGGAATAGGGAAAAAAGTAATTCTAATTTTAGGTGACATTAAGCGATTAGGTAGTTTCGAAGAAAAATATCATCGAGAGATTGGCACAATGGTCGCGAAAAGAAACATTGATACGCTTATTACAATTGGCAAAAGAGCCGAGAATATCGCGAACCAAGCGTTGAAGGAAGGCACAAAGGCAGATGTTCATATTTTTCAAGATGTTACAGGAGTTTTAGATGTACTAAAGCCTAAGCTTGACAGTGAAACCGTTGTTCTTATTAAAGGTCCAATGTCCAGCAAATCTATGATTGAATTTGCGAATCAGTTAAAAAATATATAATAGAAAAAGAAGCTTCCTTAAGGAAAGCTTCTTTTTTCTATATCCAATTTAAATCTGTCTTAAAAAACTCGTTTTGCTGTAATATAATGCTCTTTATAATAGTCAACCATAAGTACTCTTGTAGTTATACCACTAGAACTTGGAATGATAATACGTTGATCTCCTGCATAGATAGCTACTAGTGAAGGAGTTTTAGAGCCTATAACACTATTAAAGAACACTAAATCACCTTTTTTCAAATTGGCACGTGAAACCGTTGTGCCAACATTCATTTGTTCTTTTAAAGTGGTTGTACCAAGTTTAACTCCACTCTTACGATAGACAAAGTCTACAAATCCTGGTGCTGTAAAGCGAAGACTGGCTTCATTATTTGTAGAGCTCATAGTTACTTTATTTTTATAATTAAAGGCGTTTTCAACAATCTTATCGCCTTTCGTTGCAGGATTAGCTGAAAGTAATGTAGGTAATACTCTACGGGCCCCTACATAATTATCTGTATAATATGGTTTGCCATTTAAATCAGAAATAACAATATTTTGCTTAGAATCAGCCATGTGAATCATTTTGTTGTCCCCGATATACATACCAACGTGGTCAGGGTCTGTCCCAGTTTTTTTACTCTTAAAGAATAGTAAATCACCTTTTTGTAATTGACTTCTGCTAACAGATGTTCCTTGTTGTAACATATAATCTTCATTATAGGTTGCAAGGTCTACACCATTTTTCTCGAAAATGTACATGATAAAAGAAGCACAAGAAAATTTATATGGATACGTAGCCTTGTATGTTGTATTACTGTATGTCGCCTGACCAATTAAGCTTTTTCCAGTTTGAATTAATTGATCTGCTTTCGCATTAACTGCTTGTGAGTTATTATAGGCATTTGTTGTTGCAGCCTCAACTTCTATAGGTTGAACAGTTGGCTGTACTATCCCCACTGAGCTAAAACCTATCGTCAATGCTAATGTTGTTGTTAAAAATCGTTTATTCATGTTGTTAAATTCCTCCTGAAGCTATTTGTTAAGATTAACCCTGTTTTGGCTTTCCACTGGAATTAATCGTAGCATGAAAAAGTAAGGCTTCTTGGAGGTAATTGTTACCACGACGAATGGGAATTCGCTGTAAACACCTGATATAAAAGGCTTCATCGCCTTAATTTACAGTTTTATTACAAATGTTTCAGTTGGGTGAAGTATTTGTAGAAACGAAAGGTCATAGGTGCCGTAAAGCCTTTCGAAACGCTAGAAGGAGGCAGTGAAAGACAACTACTGCTTTTGAGTAGGGTAGAGGGACATTGAATCGGATTCAAATGAGAATGGTCATCCTAATCACTTATTTATTGTCTTCAAATGTTTTGTTTTTTTAAAATGATTTTCATCTTTACACTTACCCTGAAACGAGCTTGGGCATTTAATATTATGCTATGGGGTGGGTGCTCAGCGATTATTTTTTTTCCAATAATTAGTTACTTTATTGGAGAATTAGCTCAGCGTATAACAGAAAGATGGATGGGCGGAATCGAGTTCTTGATTAACAGTAGAAAATAAAATGGTTAATGTAATATTTGTGGTTACGCTGCGCTATTGCACAGAAAATTCATTGTTGCTGATATTTCTTTATATCATAATAAAATAGTATGAGATGCTAGGTGAATTGGTTGTTACGACTGGGCGACTCCTTGGGGATTAGCAATAGAGGAACGAAGGCTAAAACCATCACATCCTGTGAAACGCCTTCGTGACCAACATCCTGTTGGCCCGAGACCCTGGAGCGCAGCGAATGTTTTCTGTGCGAAAGCGTAGTGCTAACGTAGCGGCAGCAAATGTTTTATCTGTGCGAAAGCGTAGCGACAGCAACACCAAAAGCGGCTCATCGGACGCCCCCAGGAAGCTTTGCTCTGTGCGAAAGCGAAGCGGCAGCAACAAAGCGCCCAGTTGGAACGGAAATCAACCCCTCGCTTTGCCGAAGCTGAATACTTTATTTCATCATAATATTTTTCAAGTACTTTTATTCAAGATTGAGTAGAGTCTTGGCTAATATTTTCAGGAGTACAAGAGATAACCTTTAAATTTCCTGAATCATCTCCACTCTATTACTGAATGGATCTCTAAATTCAAAGCGTTCAAAATGAGGAATAGGAACTGCGTCGAAAATTTCTATATGATGTTCGGCTAATGTCTTTTTCCACTCTTCTATATTTTCAACTTGATAGGCAATATGAGCTTTTGTCGTTAATCTATCAAAGCCATCTTCTGTCCCTACATGTACCTCTTTATTGCCGACTTGTAACCAGAATCCACCGCGTCCTTTAAGCGAATCAGGCTTTTCAAGTTCTTTTAATCCTAATACTTGACAGTAAAAATGTTTCCCTTTTTCTTCTTCACCTTTTGGAATTGTTATTTGAACGTGATGTAAGCCTATAACCATTTTTTCTCCTCCTTTAATTCTAATTAATACTTACTTCTAGGATAATAATGGAAAACCCTTTAATTTCTTTCAGCGGGTGTCTAAACACTCGCTGAAATAGAGGAACTCAGTCTAAGAACGCCACGTCCTGTGGCAATTTATCTGTGCGAAAGCGAAGCGTCAGCAACAAGACTGAGTGACCAACGTCTTGCTGCTGACGCTACGTTAGCACTACGCTTTCGCGCAAAAAACATCTGTTGGCCCAAAGCCTCCGGCGGATGTCACGGAATCGGAATGGAGTTCACATAGGATGTTAGCCTAAAATCATCGCATTCATGCGATAACGGCTAACTAACCAGCATCGGTAAAAACGCCACGTCCTGTGGCATTACCGAAATGACCGACATCGTGTCGGCCCTCGTGTTGCTGACGCTACGTTAGCACTGCGCTTTCGCACAAAAAACATCTGCAGGCCTAAGCACAAAGCCGATTACGAACGCAATTATGCCGAGGCATAATTGATTTTCACGAATGAATAGTTTTTTTCTTCACGAATGATGCCTTTGTAAAACCAGTAATAAGTAATAGGGAATAGGCTAATAGAAGCCATGCAGCGAAATAACGATCTACATCAGCTGATAAATTCGGAAAAACATTGTCGAAAACTAATAATACGATTGCATCGATGAGCATTCCAGGTAATGCGATACAGATTGCGGCTAGTAATCGCTCTGAACCCTTTATCTTTTTCAAAGAATAAATAGGTATTGTCGCTATCCAAATGAGTGGAATAACTAAAATGAAAGCGGTCATCATGAATAAAGGTTTTTCAAGGATAAAAAAGTAATGCCCCATTAATCGGAATACAGCACTTGCTACAAGCCAAATCGCAAATCCCCAACATAAAAAGAATGGCATTGTGTTCCTCCTCAAATTATTTTCCAAGACAATACAGTGTCTGTAAGATTTTTTCTAATTGTTGATAGAATGTATCTACATCGAAATCGTCTTGCATCATCACTTGTATGGCTAAACCATCAATAAGGGCATTGAGAAAAATGCTCCACGTTTCCACTGAGACACCATCAATTGGTGATGTATCCCATAGTTTCTCTAAAACGTGACATAAATGTTCATTTTCAGCCGCTAAAATTTGTCCAACTTGCTGTCTAATAGCCGGGTTTGTAAAGCTAAAGACTATTAAAGTGAAAAATAATTTATGATAAAAGGCATCATTTTCATATCGACTTTTTGCAGAGAGAAGTGCAGATTGAATCATTTGTTGATCAATCGTCAACATCTCATTCCAAGAATTTTCACAGATGTCTTGGACAATTTCGAGAATTATCTGCTCTTTTGATTTGAAATGATAATAAATAGTTCCTTGTGTTACACCAGCTTGCTCCGCAACAGCCTTTAATGTGAATTTTTCAATCCCTTTTTCTACTAAACTTTGCTTGGCTGCCGTTATTAAATCTGACTTTTCGATACCAGTAGGTTTTGCCATTCTTATTCACCTCCTAAATATTAGTTAGTTGAATAACTAACTATAAAATAACAAAATATTCCTTAATTTACAAGTTTGTTTTTGACATTGGTGGATACACATTATGTGTGGTGCCATAGGAGAGGGTGTGAAAGCATAACCATAGGAAAGTATTGTTTGGTAGATAAATGGTAGATGCGCATTGAAAGAGATTGATCGTTACCTCGAAGCTAGTCGATAACGTCTATAAACGATAGAACCTTATTCTTTAATTATCAACGATGAAACACAGAGAAAATCTGTCTAGAATACTCTAATTTAATGAAAGGTCATAAATTGACTCCATTACAATCGTTATTAGTAATCTATTAGGATAGGTCAATGAACACAAACCACTATGGTATAATAATAAAAACGGAATAATAAGATAGAGGTACAAATCATATTTTGATTTGTTTAAAAGGGAAGATCGGTGCAAATCCGACGCTGTCCCGCAACTGTAAATGGGAGCACGTTTCAAAAGACCACTGTTACGACTTGTAATGGGAAGGTGAAAGGTGTGATGAACATAAGCCAGGAGACCTGCCTTTATCTAGTACAACCAAAAAACCTACGAGGATAGGGGGTGTTGAGTGTGACTAGAGAACTTCTCCTGCATGCTCATAGTACGATGATTGCTGAAAAGAAAGCTTCTATTATTAATAGAAAGCCTTTTTCGCCATGGCAATCACCGTATTATGTCGTGTATTTGTAATAGTAGACATCTTTCTGTAGAAGGAAAGATGTTTTTTTATGCTAAAAATGAAGGAGTGTTACACATGAATCCACAAGTAATCGAGTATTATGAAAGTCTGTTAAAATTTGAAATCATGGAAAAGCAGTATACAAGTACTTCTCACACATTAGGGGAGCTAGTTGAACAGTATGTAGGGCAGGATGCTGTTCATGAAAATGATATTTTAACAGCATATAAGAATGTAATGAAAGAACTAATGGGGTAAAGTGAAACTTTAATCAGTGGGGATTTTTCATCCCACTGATTATTAGTGTTCACCAATCGGGCATTTACGGGCAGTTAATTCCCATGTAACTACTTCGCTATAGCTTAAATTTAAAGTTTGGAGTAGTACTGCCCGTTAAAGCGGGATAAAGTGAAACTTTAATCAGTGGGGACGCACTATCCCCACTGATTATTAGTGTTCACCAATCGGGCATTTACGGGCAGTTAAACCCCATGTAACTACTTCGCTATAGCTTAATATTAAAGTTTGGAGTAGTACTGCCCGTTAAAGCGGGGTAAAGTGAACACTAATCGGGCTAATACTGGTAGGCTACTGCTTGGTAAAGTGGAATAAAATAAAAGGCTACTTAATGTTCACCATTTTACGGGGCAATAAGTAGCCTTTTTTTCTTTAATTCGTTCATAGCGAGATTCTCAAACAACGTGCAAAATAATTGACATACTAAAAATACAAGAGTATGATTTCGTTGAACAGTTGTTTTGAACGTTTGTTCAAAAAAGAGGTGAGTTAAATCAATAAAAAATTAGATGTACAAAACGAGAAAAATAAAGAAGTAAAGGAACAAATTTTAAAGGCCGCAAAATCTCTGTTTTCTTCAAGGGGATTTGATGGGACAACTGTAAGGCAAATTTGTGAAGAGGCGAATGTTTCTCTTGCCCTAGTTTCATATCATTTTGGTGGGAAAGAAAATGTTTTTAATGCTTTATTTGAACCTCTTCGCCACACCTTTATGAATGCAAACTACGACTTGAACGATTCATTAGATTCTCTTAAAAGTTTTTGCAGAAATTTTGTCCTTTATCGAACGAACGAACATGAATTGATTGATATTTTACAGCAAGAAATTGTCATGAATAGTCCTAGATTAGAAATGCTAAAGGATGTTTTTTTACCATCTTGGGAGCAACTCCGCGCTATTTTAGTAGCCTGTAAAGAGCAAAAGACAATTGATTTTGAATCGATTGATATAGCAATAAATTTTGTAATGGGAACGTTAATGTTCTCCTATAATAATCCATTTTTAAATCGTTCATCGATTGATACAACACCTGAATATATAGCGGATCTTGCAGTAAGCTTCGTATTAGATGGGCTTCATACAAAAAAATGAAAAAGAAGGTTTTAACAATGAAAGCAGCAAAATTATATGGAATAAATGATATCCGAGTTGAAGAAGCAGAACTTCCAGCATTAGAAAATGGCATGGTTAAAGTAAAAGTTGAGTTTGCAGGTATTTGTGGTAGTGATATGCATGAATACGTAGGGGGTGCCTATCCGTTCCGTACACAACCAGTACTAGGGCATGAGTTTGCAGGTGTGGTCGTTGAAGTTGCGGACGGTGTGATACATACAAAAGTAGGTGACCGCGTTGCTGTTAAACCACCAATTCCATGTGGGAAATGTGATAACTGTAAACGTGGCTACTCGAACCTTTGTAAAAAATGTCAGTCATATGGGTATACAATTTCTGGCGGTTTTGCAGAATATGCAGTTGTCAGAGAAGAAAATGTATATCAATTACCAGATAATATGAGCTTAGAGCTAGGGGCACTTGTCGAACCAACAGCAGTTGCCGTACATGCAGTGCGTCAAAGTCAGCTAAAACTTGGTGATACAGCAGCTATTTTCGGTGCTGGTCCAATTGGATTATTGGTTTTACAAGCAGTAAAAGCAGCGGGTGCTAGTGAAATTTTCGTTGTAGAAGTTTCAGATGAAAGACGTCAAAAAGCACTTGAGCTAGGTGCAACTTATGTCATTAATCCAATTGAAACAGATGCAGCTACCTTTATCCGTGAAAAAACAAACGGAGGTGTCGAAGTAGCCTATGACGCAGCTGGTGTTCAAGCTACATTTACAAGTGGCGTAAATTCTGTACATCCAGGTGGCGAATTCAAAATCGTCAGTGTTTGGGAAAGACCTGTTGAATTCAATCCTAATACAATCGTTTCACCAGAAATAAAGATTAGTGGTTCATTTGCTTATTTAAATATATTCCCTGAAGTTATTCGTTTACTTGCAAGAGGTGTAATTGATGGGAATGCCGTTATTACAAGTCAAATTAGCTTAGATGATATTGTTGAAAAAGGCTTTGAAGCACTTGTAAAAGATCGTAGCCAATGTAAAATTCTTGTGAATATGAATTTGTAATAGTATAGAAAAAGAAGAGTAGCCAAACTGAAAATGATTGCGTTTGGCTACTCTTTATTTCTTATAAACGTATTATATTAATAGGAATACATATAATTGTCATAAAATAATCCCTAGGACTTCATTCATATTTCACTTTTTATCTATATAATAATTTTGCGCTTATTATTATAGATTGGAGAATACAACATGAAAAACACGTTTTATCAGAGCTTTTGGCGAACGCACTTTTATGCCGCATTATTTATTACCCCACTGCTTATTTCGCTAACATTAAGTGGTATAGGCTATTTATTTTATACTGATGTTGAAAATCAGTTATATGATAAATACTTTTTTGGTGAAAGTGGAAAAACCGAGGTACAATCTATTGATGATGCTGTTAAACTTGCAGAAGAATCATATGCTGGTTACAAAACAAATAAAATTATTGAGTTAGAAGAACCATACAATACACGTTTATCGATGAAAAATGCAGATGGCAAAGAAAAATATGTGTTTTTAGATGATCATAACCAAATTATTGGTGGTCAAGATGCTGGCTACACATTTGGGAATATTATTAGAAATATCCATAGTTCCTTATTTATTGGAGGAACGGTTGTCAATTATTTAGTTGAATTAGCTGCGTGCTGGGCTATCTTTTTAATGCTTTCAGGCATTTACATGACGTTTAAAGGAAAACTACTAAAGAAAACGAAGCAGACAAACAAACGTCAAAAGAGTAGAAAATTCCATGCCCTTGTTGGGACAATTATTACGATTCCAATGCTTGTTATTATTTTCACAGGCTTACCATGGTCTGCGTTTATGGGGAAATATATTTACCAAGCTTCACAAGATCATCCTTCTTTCGGCACGCCATTATTGCAACAGCAGCCACCTACATCTGATGTAAGTGAGATTCCTTGGGCTACTCGTCAAGAAACTCCTCCAATGTCAGACTCGGCACATGCAGCCCATCACGGGGGAGGAAATACAGGCTATGTTGCTAACCCTAACCAACTAAGTGTGGAAAAGCTACAACAAGAAATTGATGCAATGAATATCTCAAAACCATACGCTATTATTTATCCTACTAGCGAAGACGGTGTTTATACGGTTGCGAAATCTAGTAACACAGGTGTAACAGGTCTTGATGTTAGCCCGGATGATGAAACGACTATGTATTTTGATCAATATAGCGGGAAATTTATAGACAAGGTTGGCTATGAGGACTATGGCATTCTTGCTAAATGGTTCACTTGGGGTATTCCTTTACATGAAGGTCATTTGTTTGGTTGGCCAAATAAATTAATCAATTTACTAGTATGTCTAGCATTTTTAGTAGTTATTGCTTGGGGATTCAGAACATGGCTACTGCGAAAGAAACAAGGTATGCTATCTGCACCACCTAAAATCTCTCAAAAGGTATCTATTCCTTTTATCATGTTCATGATCATTTTAGGAATACTGATGCCACTATTTGGACTTTCTTTAATTGCTGTCGTACTTGTAGAAATAATCATAAATTTGGTCTCTAAAAATAAAAAAGAAGCCAATTAATATGCTAAAGCGATACTGTATCCTGTTAGATAAGGAATGCAGTATCGCTTTTCTTTTTCTAAAGCCACCCTTTATCACTGGCGACTTGAGCAGCTTGTTGTCTAGACTCGACTTGAAGTTTTTGAATAGAGGTGGATAAATAGTTTCGAATAGTACCTTTCGTTAAAAATAGTTTTTTACTAATCTCATTTGTTGTGATTCCTTCTTTTACAAGCTGCAGAACAGCAATTTCACGTTCATTTAGCGGATTTTGTTCTTTCATAAACAACGTAGCGGCTAAATCTCTGCTGACGATCTTTTCACCATTCATTACTTTTCTTATTGTTTCAATTAAATAGTCGATAGGTTCATCTTTTAATAAATAACCATGTACCCCACAATCCATCGCTTTTTGTAAATAGCCAGGACGTGCGAAGGTAGTAACAATCATCACCTTGCACGGTAAATTTGCCTGTCTAATTTTTTCAGCAAGGTCAAGCCCAGAAAGATTCGGCATTTCGATGTCCAAAACACATACATCTGGTAGCTCATGTTGAATATATTCCCACGCTTTTTGACCATCTGAAACTTCTGCGATCACTTTTATATCAGGCTCAAATGACAACAAGGAAGTTAAGGCGCCACGTAACATTTGTTGATCCTCTGCTAGTAATACTCGTATCATGTAGTTGGCTCCAATCTGTAGTGTTGAATAGGCAGTGTTAACGTCACAATTGTTCCATCTGTCGGTAAATTCTCAATGGAAGCAGTTCCTAGAAGAGCATTCATTCTTTCTTTCATCGATGAAAGTCCATTCCCATGCCCTTGGATATGTAAGCCGACACCATCGTCAACAATGTTTATTTTTAAAATTCCATTTATAGTATTGATATCTATTTGGCATTTTTTTGCTTGACTATGTTTAATAATATTTGTAGTTGCTTCCCGAATACATAGGGACAGCATTGTTTCTTCCACACTAGCTAGTAGAAGCTTTGGACAGCTATTTTTAATTTTTATTGAGATATCCGCTGTTTGTAAATGCTGTTTACAATGAATAAGCTCACTTTCTAACGAAATAAAATTCATATCGGAGACTAATTCTCGTACTTGTTTTAGCGCTGTTCGTGTTGTGTCTAAAATATCATTTAGTTCATCTTTTACACGCATCGTATCTTTATCGACTAATTTTGTAGTTAATTCGGTTTTTATTTTAATCATTGTCAATGTATGACCAAGCGTATCGTGGAGGTCTCTCGCAATACGTTGTCTTTCTTCTTGCTGAACAAGCTGGGTATTTACCTCTATTAATTCTGATTGTAACTTTTTGGACTTTTCTACGTAGTAAATTAGCATTGGAAATAGTAGCTGAATAATCATAACGGGTATAAATACTTGAGATTCTAATTTGAGAGTTGCTCCTGATTCAAACCAAATAACTATCAAAAACATAAGGGCAATGGCAAACATTCCTAAAGCGATATGCCACTTCGTTTTAGCTCGCCCAATTAAATCAGCAAAAATAAATCCAAAAAATAACATAGCGGAACCTTCGTAAATACTCAGTATGATAATAAGAGTAAAGCCTATTAAGGAAGCAAATAGTAAACGCCAATCTCGATTCCATAAAGCAATATAGAAAGCTACTAAAAATAAGATAAGGATTATTATTTTAGCCAATAATGGTAATTGAGAATGCGATCCTAATACTTTGGTGACTAAAAAAATTAACGAAACTACATCAATAATTAGATAATGTATTGCCTGATCTCTTGGATAAATCTTTATAGTTCACACCAACCTTTGTCGATTATTTCTGCGTGACACTTTGAATAGCATGTCTCCGAATCCATTCCATTGGTCCAACATGAAAATGCTTGATACAAATATGTGCAATGAAAAGTTGGAGAAGGGAAAGGGTTAACCAAATACCAATAACTTCAATGCTATTCAATTTTCCACCTAAACCTAAGCCCCAGCCGTAGAAAATAATAGATGCAATAGTATTTTGGAGCACATAGCAACTTAAAGACATTTTCCCAATCTCACCAAATCTCTTCCATAACCACTCAAGCTTCTTATATTCTACCATTTTACCTAATATTCCAATATAACCAATAGATAGGATTGGTGCAAATAAATATCGAGCAGGTAAATCAAATGCACCTCCAGGAATAAAGATTAGAAGGTTTAAAGGTACTCCAATAAAAATACCGATTTTAAATAGCTTTTGACGCGCCTGGCGTCCTTTGTCATTTTGCAAAAATACACCATTTCTCATCAGCTTAACCCCAAGTAAAAATAAAAAGATATTCATTGGGATTATAAAAATAGCTTCCGTTCTATAATAAAGAAAATTTGTTAAACGATATTGTATTTGTTCAAACCAAGTTCCATTCTCATAAAGACTAACGACAGGATCGAAACTAGCAAAGGAAGCGTTAGCACCCAGCAATGCACTGACTAAAATTAGCAGAATCATTACTGCATGGAAACTACCAAAAACGTATAACGCACGTTTAATCGCTTTGTCACCAAATTTAACAATAAAGGCAACAATGATGGCTGTCACAGCATAGCTCATTAAAATATCATATTCCATAACTAGGGTGAAGTGGATAAGCCCCTCCATAAACAAAAATACAATGGTCCAAATATACATTCCTGGCCAAGCATTTCCTTTTCGCAAAGCTTGCTGATATTTTAATTCCAGACCAACACCAAACATGATCGTTAATAAACCAAGGAGTTTACCGTTTACGAAAAATAGGACTGCCATTCGTAAAAAGTCGTTCAATGACCACCAACCTGAATAATTACTCGTTGTTATATATGAAATATCTCCAAGATAAGCAAAAATCCAAATATTCGTGCCAAGTGTCCCTAATACAGCAAAGCCTCGTAACATATCGATTAAGGGTAATCTTTGTTGAACTTTCATCATGTAATCACTCTTTCTTTGTTTTCTTATAACAATGATAAGAAATCGAAAGGAAAAAACATATTCACACCAGTCAAAGGTTCTTTATGACAGGTGTCATTTTATGGTGTAACAGGGGATTAAATACTGGAAATGATTTAGCGTAAAAAAAGCCATTAGCTTTTCATTTTAAATGTTTTTTATTAAAATATTGCGAAAACTAATTGAATTAGTTAAAATGGAAATATAATTAGTTTTCAAAGGGGATTTGATTTAGAATGAAAATCGAAAACATTGGTACAGTGTTTCAAATGTCATTTATGCCGAGGATTTTTCCTGTTAATTGTTATTTGGTAGAAGAAGAAAATGAGCTGACCCTTATCGACGCAGCACTACCCTATAGTGCAAAAAGTATAATAAAAGCGGCTGAAAATATTGGTAAACCGATTACAAAAATTATCCTTACTCACGCACATAGTGATCATATAGGAGCGCTAGATACGTTAAAAGAATTATTACCAGATAGTCAGGTGTACATTTCTTCTAGAGATGCGCTTCTACTGGAAGGGAATAGCACCTTGCTACCAAATGAAAAAAACACACCTATTCGAGGAGGCATTCCAAAAAATATTAAAACCAAACCGGATGTCTTACTTGAAGAAGGTGATCGTGTAGGTTCCTTAGAAGTGATTGCTACTCCAGGGCATACACCTGGTTCCATATCTCTTTTCGACACGCGTAATAGAAGTTTAATTGCTGGTGATGCCCTTGTAACGAGAGGGAAGCTAATAGTATCGGGAATGATGAATCCGTTGTTTCCGTTTCCTGCTCTAGCTACATGGGATAAAGAGACAGCTCTTAAAAGTGCAAAAAAATTAAGCGGTCTGAATCCAAGTTTACTTGCTGTGGGGCATGGGAAGATGTTAAAGCAACCGCAGGAACTTTTGAACATTGCCATAGCAGAAGCAAAAAAAAGCTTTTTACAATCAAAATAGGAAGTGAAAAAATGTCCCGTCGAATGAAGTTAGATTTATCTATTATTTTACAAAAGGCAACAGAGATAGCTGATGAACAAGGATTGGATCAGCTTTCAATTGGGCTATTAGCTGAAAAATTGGAAGTGCGGCCACCGTCCTTGTATAACCATCTTGATGGCTTAAATGAATTGAAACAGAAATTAGCTATTCAAGGTGTAAAAAAACTACATGAATATATGCTACTAGCTGCAGTAGGACGTTCGGGTGATGACGCCATTCGTGCAATTAGTAAAGCATATCTTCAACTAGTTAGAGAGCATCCGGGGTTGTATGATGCTAGCACTCGCTTTCCAGATGCTAACGATCAAGAGCTACAAAAAGCCAATGAATCTGTCGTGCAACTTGTACTTCAAGTGCTAGATGCCTATCATTTGCAAGAAGAAATTGCGATTCATATGGTCAGAGGGTTACGAAGTATTCTACATGGATTCACTTCGATAGAACAGATGGGGGGATTTGGGATGCCTCTTGACATCAATAAAAGCTTTACAATCTTAATCAATACTTTTATTGAGGGCATTCATACGGTTGCGATTAATGAAGATAAATATATGGAAATGAATGACTAAGGAAGTTATATTCAGTTCGGAGTCTTTCATAAATTGTTAAAGGAAACTAGACGTTTTGGTATTCTTCATCGTCTAATTCCCTAGGATGTTGGAGTAGGAGTTTTGTTTTTGAACGAGTCTGCTACTCTTTTTCATTTAAATTCAGTTTAGAAATAAATCTCCAAACTACTTAGTACATGAATAAATTCTATAGTCTAAAATCCCTTCATACTTTAAGTTCATATCAAAGTGTTTATCCATGACCTTATAAAGTTCAGGTGCAATATCCTTTGAGTAATGAAGTTCGGGAATTGAGAAGATGGATTTATTTTTTTGTATACGAATATTATTAAAACCAGCCTCGTTAAACAAAGCTACCCAATCTTTTTTCATTGAACAAGAATCAAATCCATAAAACTGTAAAATTTCCTTTTCAATTTTTTCTTCGAGTGGTTGATGGATGGTGAATTCAATGGCAATAAACCGACCGCCATTCTTTAATAAACGAAAAATTTCTTTTAGGGCATTAGGTTTATTGACAAAAGAAAGAACAGATTCAGAAATAATAAAATCAAATGTATGATCACGTAATGGTACTTGTTCTATAGAGCATTGAATTATTTTTACGGGTAAACGATTTTTTTTCATTCTCCTTTTAGCCTTTGCGACCATTTCGGGATTGATATCAATACCTGTTACTTTTGCTTCATATTGCTCCGCCAAATAGGCCGCGGTCTGGCCTGTACCACACCCTACATCCAAAATGTAGGCATTTTCGCTAATGCTCTCTGCATTGAATAGTTCCTTTGTTAGATTAAGACCACCAGGATGGGCACCGCCAACACCAAATTTAGACAGAAATTCTAGATATATTGAATTTTGAATCGGAATCCCTTCTTTATTCGTATTTTTGTATAATATGAAATTAAAAATAGGTTGGTTCCTGAAGAGACAAAGCTGTCATGAAGAACCTTTACAGAAAAGGAAGAGATAAATAATAATTATAGATTTTAAGATTTTTACAATACATAAGTGTTTTATTTTTCAGCAACTTCTCCGATAGTCTAAACAATAAAAAAATACAAACGTATACTAGTTAAAAGATATTTGATAGGGGGTGAATTCATGCCATTTTATCCGCCTAATTCTAGAATGAGACCATTTCCACCAAGCTATAGACAAGGTTTTGGCCCACCTATGCAAGGTAGAAGACAGCAACCTTTCTTTCATCCTAATCAACAACCCCAACCTTCTAGATTTGGAAGATTACCACAGCATTTAAATACAATTATGGGCCACGCGGGGACAATAACAAATGGAGTTGGTATGCTAAGACAAATGGGCGCATTTTTAAGTTTCTTTAGATAGTTTATGATCTGGATATAACAAGAACCCCTCTAAAGAGTAAATTCTTAAGAGGGGTTCTTGTGATTAATTGCATTTAATATTTATTTTGATATAAGGTGCTTATCTATAATAGAGCGATTTTTCTCTTTAAATATTTCATTATGTGATGACACGACCCCATGGCGATAGGCAGTAGGCTCTAAATACGTTTTGATAGAGTTCACGGCATTGGCTGCATCCTGGAAAGTCCCTAGAAGGAGATTAATTTTCCCTTCAAACGCTAATATATCACCCGCTGCAAAAATTCCTGGCTGTGTAGTTTCTCCCGTTGCTTTCCCTTCAAAATAGTAATTATCTTTTTTAGGAATGGTGAGCGCTTGATCCAATTCTAATGATGCTTCTCTGTTATAGCCATGACTAACAATGACTTCATCGATTTGACGCGTATAGCTTTGTTTTGTTTTTGTATTTTCACATGTCACTAATTGAATCGCTGTTTTGTCAGCATTAGCCATTAGTTTTGAAATACTAGTATTGCATTCAATATTTACTCCTGCATCTAAAGCTTCTTGAATCGTTGCCTCATGGGCTGATAACGTATCTTTACGATAAACAACAGTTACGTTTTTAGCGATTGGACTTAGTTCAACTGCCCAGTCGATCGCTGCATTTCCACCTCCCGAAATAATAATTTCCTTGTCCACAAAATGTCGATAGGACTGTACGGTATAGTGTAAATTAGTCATTTCATATTTTTCTGCACCTTCTAGTGAAAGCTTTTGAGGATTAATAATACCACCACCAACGGCCAAAAGAACGGTTTTAGAGTAATGTTTATCTCCTTGTGCAGTATGAAGAACAAAAATATCTTCTTGGCGCTCGATAAAATCGATTTTTGTACCCGTTATAACAGTAGGATCAAACGTTTTTGCTTGTGCAATTAACTGTTTCACAAATTGTTCGCCTAACACAGGGGGGTGACCACCAATATCCCAAATTAGCTTCTCAGGATAAAGCAAAACTTTACCACCAAGCTGTTGTTGACTCTCGATTAATTTCGTTTTCAATCCTCGTAAACCACTATAAAAGGCACTATATAGGCCTGCAGGACCACCGCCAATAATAGTTACATCGTATAAATGTTGCATTTATATCACCACATCCTAAAAAAATAATAAAAAAGTGTTTGACAAAACTTTATAAGAAAACTAGACTAAATCTATTGATAACGATTATCATTATCGGTTAGTCGTTATCATAGCATGGAAAGAACAAAAAGGAAAGAGAGGTTACGTTGTGCGTTTACAAGTTGAATCGATTCGTATCGGCTATGAGGACAAAACGATTGTGCACGATTTATCGCTACAAATTCCAGACGGTAAAATAACGACCATCATTGGTTCCAATGGCTGTGGCAAATCTACACTTTTAAAGGCTATTACAAGGATTTTGAAGCATAAGAGTGGACAAGTCATATTAGACGGTCAAAATATTTCCGAGATGAATACAAAAGAATTAGCGAGAGAACTGGCCATATTGCCACAAAGTCCGGAAAGTGCACATGGTTTAACAGTGGAAGAGCTTGTATCATACGGTCGATTTCCATATCAAAAGGGCTTCGGTAATTTATCGCAAAAGGATAAAGAAATGATTGACTGGTCCTTAAAGGTAACTAAAACGGATGACTTTCGTCTGAACACAGTTGATGCTTTATCAGGTGGACAGCGTCAACGAGTGTGGATTGCGATGGCATTAGCGCAAGAAACCGATATTATTTTTTTAGATGAGCCAACAACTTATTTAGATATGGCGCATCAGTTAGAGGTTTTAGAATTACTTAACAAGCTTAACGAAGAAGAAGGACGCACAATTGTTATGGTGCTACATGATTTAAACCAGGCAGCACGGTTTTCAGATTATATTGTTGCGCTATCAAAAGGAGAGCTTGTGAAGTTTGGTACTGCAGAGGAAGTTATAGTACCTGAAGTATTAGAAAAAGTGTTTAATATTGATGCAGTCATTGGTAAGGATCCACGTACAGATAAGCCAATGTGCATTACATATAACTTACTACAAACAGTGTAAAAGGAGATATATTTATGAAAAAGTGGCTATTACCAATGTTTATGATGGTCGTACTAATGCTTGCAGCGTGCGGCAATAAAGATGAGAAGACGGATGAGGGCTCTAAAGATAAAGCATCTGCAGAAACGATTACGTATCAATCAGAATCTGGTCCTATTGAAGTGCCAGCAAACCCTAAACGTGTAGTTGTATTATCTTCATTTGTTGGGGATTTACTACAGCTTGGCGTTAATGTTGTGGGGATTGATTCATGGGCTGCAGATAATCCAAACTTCCAAGATGATATTAAAGATGCAGTAGTTGTTGAGAATACGGATATCGAAAAAATTATAGAGCTTGAGCCAGATTTGATTATTGGTTTAAATGGTATTGAAAATGCGGATAAATTAGCTGAAATCGCACCAACAGTGTTGTTCACTTATGGAAAAGTTGATTATTTACAGCAATTTATCGAAATCGGTAAAGTTGTGAATAAAGAAAAAGAAGCTAATGATTGGGTAAAAGATTTTAAAGAGCGTGCTGCAGAAGCGGGTACAAAAATTAAAGAAAAAATCGGCGAAGATGCAACGGTTACAGTCGCAGAAATGTTTAATAAACAAATGTATGTGTATGGAGATAACTGGGGTCGTGGAACAGAAATTTTATATCAAGAAATGGGCTTGAAAATGCCTGAAAAAGTAAAAGCAGATGCTTTAAAACCAGGTTATTTCGCAATTTCTACTGAAGTATTAAATGAATATGCAGGTGACTATGTGATTTTTAGTACGTTTAAAGGTGAGGATAGCGCCATTCAAAATGCTGCGTGGTTTAAGGATTTAGAAGCGGTGAAGAATGGTCATTTATTTGAAGTGAATGGCAATGCATTTTACTTTAATGATCCGAAAACTTTAGAATATCAACTAGATTTCTTTGAACAGAAATTTTTACAATAATTTCAGTAGAGAGTAGCGAAGACAAATGATAAAGTTTCGATATTTTCCGTTTTGGCTTCAGGTGTTGCTTACACTGATCTTATTAGCGGTAACAGTTACGATCTCGCTTTGTATCGGCGCGGCTAGTACGAGTATTCAAGATGTTTATCAAGCGATTGTCGGACAAGCCGGTGGCAAGCACTATTCTGTATTACGTGAAATTCGATTTCCTCGTATAATTGCTGCTATTTTTGTAGGTAGTGCACTTGCAGTTGCTGGAGCTATTATGCAAGGGGTTACTAGAAATCCATTAGCAGACCCAGGGCTCCTTGGCCTTACAGCAGGTGCAAATGCGGCACTGGCATTAACGATGGCATTTATCCCAAATACCTCGTATTATATGTTTATTTTTGCATGTTTCGTAGGTGCGGGTGTAGGGATGATCGTAGTGTATGGTATTGGCGCTTCAACGAAGAATGGCTTTTCTCCATTAAAGTTAGTCTTAGCTGGGGCAGCTGTATCTGCTTTATTACAAGCAATAGCAGATGGTACGGGCATTTTATTTCAAATTTCAAAAGATGTTTCGATGTGGACGAGCGGTGGTTTAATTGGCACTACATGGCAAGCTTTAATTATTGTGCCTGTTATTTTAATCGGATTAGGTATCGCTTTTGTGTTTAGTCGTCAGCTAACCATTTTAAGTTTAAATGAAGAAGTAGCTGTTGGATTAGGACAAAAAACAACAGTCATTAAAGGAATTATGATGTTTGTAGTTGTAGTTCTTGCAGGCTCCGCTGTTGCGCTAGTAGGTAATTTAGCATTTGTTGGGCTAATGGTACCACATGTGGTCCGCGCAATGGTTGGGACCGACTATCGATTTGTCTTACCGATGAGTGCTATTATCGGTGGGTGGTTGATGGTGACAGCGGATTTTGCGGGTAGAATGATTAATGCTCCATATGAAACACCGGTAGTTGCCATTATTTCAATTATCGGCCTTCCATTCTTCTTACTTCTTGTTCGGAAGGGAGGTCGTCAAATTGTTTAATATCGGACGAAAAAAGCAACGTAGATGGCTAATGGTTTGGATGCTATTAACAATAGCTATTTTTGTAATGGGTATTTCAATGGGCGCAGCTTCGGTTTCGATTGATCGCATAATACCGATTTTGCTTGGAGATGGCAGCTTCAAAGAATCATTCGTCTTGTTTTCTGTTCGCTTGCCGAGATTGTTTGTGCTGGCAGCAGCAGGAATGGCGTTAGCATTGGCTGGTGCCGTTTTGCAAGGAGTGACACGTAATGATTTAGCGGACCCTGGTATTATTGGGATTAATGCTGGAGCAGGTATAGGGATTACTCTATTTTATCTCCTTGTTAATGGTGATTTACCTCATTTCGCGTATGTGTTACCACTTATAGGATTTGTCAGCGCTTTATTAACGGCACTCTGTATTTACTTTTTCTCCTATAAGCGCAATGAGGGTGTGCAGCCGGTTCAACTCATTTTAGTCGGAGTAGGTGTAGCCTCTGCCTTATCTGGTGTAATGATAATATTAATTTCCTCTGCTGAGCGAAGTGATGTGCAATTTATCGCACAATGGCTTGCGGGTAATGTTTGGGGAACAGATTGGCCATTTTTCTGGGCTTTATTACCTTGGCTTGTGCTAGGCATTCCATTTATTTTGTATAAAGCAAATGTGTTAAATGTACTTGCGATGACCGAACAAACGGCGGTTGGTTTAGGCTTAAATATCGGCCGAGAGCGTTTGCAATTATTAGTAGTCTCTGTCGCATTAGCTGCGGCAGCTGTATCGATCACAGGGGGCATTGCCTTTATCGGTCTGATGGCTCCCCATATTGCAAAGCAGCTTGTCGGCCCACGCTACCAGCTCTTTTTACCACTCACATTGTTGATCGGTGCAAGTTTACTAATGCTAGCGGATACGATCGGCCGCGTAGCTCTTTCGAGTGCGACAGTGCCAGCGGGTATTGTCGTAGCATGTATCGGCGCACCGTATTTTTTATATTTATTACGAAAAAACGACTGAATGGCTTTGGCTGTTCAGTTGTTTTTTTTATGAATGGACAGGGGGCTTAGTATGACGAAGAAAGATGGATAGAGCGCTCAAAAACGACGGATAGAACAACCAGATCGACGGATAGCCCGTTCAAAATGCCTGTTTTCTCGCTAATTCCTACTAGACAAATAAAAACTCAGGGTATATAGTTAGTTAGGCTAACTAATTAAAAAGGAGTGGTATTTTTGACGATCGAACAAGAATTTTTTAATCAGTACCGCTTAATGTACAGACCGTTTATCAATCTAGTGAATGTGCAGTTAGGGAAATATCAGCTGTATAGCTCTCAATGGGCTCTCCTTCGGTTATTGAAGGATAAAGGGTCACATTCATTTGTTGATATTGCGAATTTCATGTTTATTGAAAAGCCGAGTGTGACAAGGCTTGTACAAAAGCTTGTGGAGCTTGGCTACGTGGAAACGGTAGCGGGTAGGGATAAGCGCGAAAAGCTTGTACAATTAACGGCTAATGGTGAAGAGATTGTGCAAGAAATTCAAGCGCATTTAAAACCAACTATGGAACAGGCACTCGCAGGGGTATCAGAGCGGGATATTGAAATTGCGACACAAGTGATAGCGAACATTTGTGCAAACATCAATCGGTAGGAGAGAAAAAAGTGGAAGCAACTAGACATAAACTTTGGACGAAGGACTTTTTAATCGTCTCACTTATTAATTTTACCATTACATTAATATTTTTTTTATTGATGGTAACGATTGCAGGCTATGCGGTTGAGCATTTTGGAGCTTCGACTAGTACGGCAGGGCTTGTATCGAGTATTTTTATTATTGGTACTTTATTTGGTCGTCTTGGGACAGGACGTATTATTGGGGATTGGGGTAGCAAAAAAACATTATTTTGTGGATTATTATTGTTTATGCTATCAACGATGTCTTATTTTATCGCGACAAATTTGCCGCTTTTAATGGTCAATCGTTTAGTACAGGGGATTGCACTTGGGATGGCTAGTACGGCGACAGGAACAATTATTGCACAAATTTTACCGTCTGATCGTCGAGGAGAAGGTATTGGTTATTACAGCTTGAGTGCTATTTTAGCTACTGCTATCGGACCGTTTATAGGTATTCTTCTAACGCAGTTGTTTGAAGATTATCGGATGATTTTTGCTGTCGATTCCGTATTAGCTATAGTATGCTTTTTGTTGTATTTTATCGTAACTGTTCCAGATGCACCGAAAAAGGCCAAAGAGATGGCGGAGAAAACAGGCTTTAAGCTCACTAATTTTATCGAAATGCGTGCTGTACCAATTGCTTTTGTGGCGCTTGTTATTGGCTTTGCCTACTCAGGGGTTATGTCATTTATGACGTTCTATGCAAAAGAGCTTGATTTGGTAACAGCGGGAAGTTATTTCTTTATTATATATGCAATTGTTATTTTAGCGACACGCCCTTTTACTGGGAAATTACTAGACACTAGAGGTGCGAACATTGTTATCTACCCTTGTTTAGTTATTTTTGCAATCGGAATGTATGCCTTTAGTTCGGCGACAAGTAGTGTTGTATTTTTATTAGCCGCAGCGTGCATAGGGATTGGTTATGGTAATTTCAATTCAGTAGCGCAAGCAATAGCTATTAAAGTTACACCAAATGAGCGTTTAGGACTTGCGACATCGACATATTTTATTTTATATGATTTAGGTTTAGGTGTTGGTCCTTATTTCTTAGGATTCTTTGTTCCGACGTCGGGGTACAGTGCCATTTTCTTTGCGATGGTATTTGTTATTTTAGTGTCAATTATCCTTTATTATTTCTTATATGGAAAATATGAAAATATAAAACAGGCAAAAATCTCATAGTTTAGAATGATTATATTGTGGAAAAAACGATATTTTTCTAGTTATCTAATTAGATCAACTATAAAATGTCGTTTTTTTCTTTAAATGAAAATACTTCTTGCAATTATAGTTGATAATCATTATCATTCTCAATATAAACTATTTCGGAAGTAGGTACTTAGCATGAAAAAAACATCATTATTGTCAGTATTAGTCGCAGGGGGCATTCTTATGACTGGCTGTGGTAATACAGATGAAGCTAAAAAAGAAGATAAGCCTGAAACAGAGCAAGCAGAAAAAGCTACAAAAGTTGATTTATCTACTGAACTAACAGCCTATCAAACATTTGCATTAGAGCAAATGGATCAATTTTTAATAGAAACAGAAAAATTTGTCAATGCATTTAAATCTGGTGACATTGAAAAAGCAAAAGCAGCCTATGCACCGGCACGTATGTATTTTGAGCGTTCGGAGCCAATCGCAGAGAGCTTTGGTGACCTGGATCCACGTATTGACGGTCGTTTAGCTGATATCCAAGAAGAAGGCAAGGGCGAAGAAGAATGGTCAGGCTATCATAAGCTGGAACATGCGCTTTGGGTAGAAAATAAAACTGCAGGCTACGAGGCAATTGCAGATCAATTACTAGCAGACGCAAAAGAATTACATGCATTAGTTCAAACTGTAGAAGTAACACCAGATTTAATGATTACAGGTGCGGTTGACTTATTAAATGAAGTTTCAACATCTAAAATCACTGGTGAAGAAGAAATCTATTCTCATACAGACCTTTATGACTTTAAAGCAAACATTGAAGGTGCAGAAAAAATCTTTGAAATCCTACGTTCAAAATTAGAAGCGAAAGACAAAGACTTAGTAGCAACATTAGATGAAAAATTCAAAGCAGTAGATGATTTATTGGCGAAGCATGCGACTGCTGATGGCGGATATGTTTCTTACGAAAAATTAACTGAAGAAGACACAAAAGCACTTGCAGCAGCAGTTAATCAACTTGGAGAACCATTAAGTCAAATGGGTATTATTTTGGAGTAATATTTTAAAGTAATTTTTGGAGTGATAATAAATGACAGCGTCAAATGATGAAAAATGGATGAATAAAAAAATATCAAGACGTGACATGTTAAAGCTAACAGGTATCGGAGCAGCTGGTATAGCTATCGGTGCTTCAGGCTTAGGCGGTGTTATGAAAGTAATGGGCTACGATGTGTTCGAGCCTGTTGCGGATAGCACGACTGCACGTAATAAAATTGATTTTTATGGAAAACATCAATCTGGCATTATTACACCAGTTCAGACAAATATTTATTTTGCTTCTTTAGATGTTTTATTTACATCAAAGAAAGACCTACAAGAGTTGTTCAAAAAATGGACACCTCTTGTTGTACGTTTAATGAATGGTGAATTAATGGTAGATTTAACAACAAATACTAGAGTTCCTACAGGAGATACAGGTGAAGCAGAAGGTTTAGACGCTTCTAATTTATCAATCACAATAGGTGTCGGCCCATCTTTGTTTGATAAGCTTGGTATCCAACATTTGAAGCCTGCAGAATTAAATGATTTACCACATTTCCCAAAAGATCAGCTTCAAAAAGAACTTACAGGTGGAGACCTTTGTATTCAGGCATGTGCGGATGACCCACAGGTGGCATTCCACGCAGTACGTAACTTAGTTCGTGCAGCATCTGGTAAGGTAGAAATTAAATGGTCTCAAGCAGGCTTTAACTCATTCCCAGCTGGTGGAGGAACACCGAGAAATTTATTTGCATTCAAGGATGGCACTGGAAATCCATCGACTGCCGATGACAAAGATTTAAATAAAGTTGTATGGGTCGATAAAGGCTGGTTAAAAGGTGGCTCTTATTTAGTCGCACGTAAAGTTCAAATGCATCTTGAAACATGGGATCGCACATCTTTGAAAGATCAGGAGGCAACATTTGGTCGTTATCGCGATAGTGGTGCACCTTTTGGTAAAAAGAAAGAGTTCGATGATTTCGATGTAGAGGCGAAGGATAGCAACGGTAAGTATATTATGCCAGATACGTCACATGTGCATTTGGCACGTAAATCAGGTGCACGTATTTTACGTCGCTCTTACTCTTATGCATCAGGTGTGATGACGAACACAGGTGCGCATGATGCGGGACTCATGTTTGTTTCTTTTCAAAAAGACCCAGCCCAATTTATAACAGTTCAAAATAGCTTAGGACGTATGGATAAAATGAATGAGTATACTACACATCGAGGCAGCGCAGTGTTCGCTTGTTTCCCTGGTGTACAAAAGGGGAGTTATATAGGTGAAGCACTTTTTAACACGCTGTAGTTTAGTACTTTGCCTGTTAGTGGCATTTGCTGTACCAGTACAGGCAGCGCAATCTTATAGTCACTTATACATTTCTATTAGTGATGCGCTAATGAATACGAAGCAGGATAAGGAATCTGAAGCTGAGCAAGCCCTTGAACAGTTTTCTACAGACTGGGCGTCGGTCACATCTGAGAAAAAGGAAGCAAAAGAAAAAGTTGATAATATTCTTGTACAAGCAGTTGAAGCTACAGCTAAGGATGAACGTTTAAAGGCACTGTCTCAATTGTCTAATTCCTTACGTGCATTAGAAAAGCTTGAGAATCCTGTAGATGAAGCGGCACAGCGAGCAGAATTCGGCATGAAATTTAAACCAATCATGAAAGCATTTGAAGATGCCTTAGCAAGTGGTGATTTAACTACAATCGACGCAGCGTATAAGGATTTTAATGCTAAATGGAAAAAAATCGAACGTCCTGTACGAGAGCAAAGTATTGCTATGTACGGCCAAATTGAAACACAGATGGCTTTTATACGAATCTCACTTGCTTCTGAAGAGCCAGATGTAGCATTAATGCAATCACAATATGCAGAATTAAAACAAACAATTGAAGATTTTGTAGCAGGTAATGATACAGCGAAAGTTGTAGAAGGAGAGTATTCTTTAGCAACATTGCTTGCTTATATTGATGAGGCGAATGATTTTATCGATGCAGGTGACTACAAGGCTGCATCTGATAAAATTCGAGAGTTCATTAAAATATGGCCAAGTGTAGAAATAGATATTTCAACACGTAATGGCGGCCTGTATACAAAAATTGAAAGTGATATGCCAATCATCGTTAGTGACTTATTGAAATCTAACGTTGATGTTAAAGCAATAAAAAGTAAGCTGGATAATTTCCGCACTGAAATTGAGCTGATTCAAGGTGACTCGGATTATACGCTGTGGGATGCAGCATTAATCTTACTGCGAGAAGGCTTAGAAGCACTGCTTATTATTATGGCATTAGTATCGTTCTTAGAGAAATCTGGACAAAAAACAATGCGCAAATGGATATATGTTGGTGCATTTGTAGGGATCTTTTTATCAGGAATAGCTGCTGTTTTAATGTCGACAATTTTCCAATCAGCGACAGTTGATACAAGTCGGGAGCTCATGGAAGGTTATATTGGTTTACTAGCCGCTGCAATGATGATTGGAGTAGGTATTTGGCTCCATAGTAAATCGAGTGTGACAAGCTGGAATCGCTATATTTCCAAACGAATGGGTAACGCTATCTCAACGGGCTCGGTGTTTACGATGGCAGCAGTTAGCTTCTTATCTGTTTTCCGTGAAGGGGCAGAAACACTTGTCTTTTATGCAGGAATTGCACCTAAAATGGAGACATCTCAGTTTGTGTTAGGTATCGTAGTAGCACTTGTGATATTAGCTATTTTTGCATTTGTATTATTTAAAGCAAGTGGAAAAATTCCAGTTCATAAATTTTTCGCAGTGGCAACGGTGTTAATCTACGTATTGGCATTTAAAATTATTGGTGTCAGTCTGCATACATTGCAGCTGAGGGATTCAGTTTCAACAACAATTGTAGATGGCTTGCCAGTTGTCAACATCATTGGTTTCTATCCAACAGTAGAAACAATGATTGGACAAGCGGTTTTACTTTTACTTGTTGTCGTTACGATCATTTATAAAAAGAAACAAAAATAAATAGAAGGGCAGATGAATATACTTTCATCTGCTCTTTTTTATTGTGATAAGGTGTCATCTGCAGTAATGTATCGCTTTTCGACAAAGTGTTGGGTTGATTTCCGTTCCGACTGGGCGCTTTGTTGCTGACGCTTCGCTTTCGCACAGAAAAAACATTTGCCTCTGACGCTTCGCTTTCGCGCAGATAAAACAATTGCCGCTGACGCTTCGCTTTCGCACAGAGCAAAGCTTCCTGTGGGCTTCAGATGAACCGCTTGGGCCAAAAGGTAGCCTCCGCGAAATGGTGTTGCTAGATTAAAAGTAGTAGGAAGATAGAAAATAGTCTCTTGACAAATAACTTGTTAAGAGACTATTTTTTTTGGCGTAAATCAATTAGCCCGTTTTTTATAATTAAGCAAATTAGGTGAGTGTTAATTTTAATTTGTATGTTAAAATTATGTTATAAATTGTTAAATTCCCTGTAATAGTTGTGTTTTCTATTATTACAATTCATTTACATAATATAAATACTATAAAAATAGTGAATTAATAATAATATGTTTACATATATATGTAATGGGGAAATATGTTCCGAATAGTTCGACTGTTTACGACATAACGTATGCGATAAATGTCGTCTGTACGGTATATGCCCAAAACGAAAGTATTTTTTGAAAAAAATGATCATTCTTAAAACTGAAAGGAGAATTAACTTGATGTCAAAGAAGAATTGGAAGAAACCAATAAACGCCTTTTTAGCAACAACTTTAGTCGCAAGTATTGCCGCACCTGTAGCACCAATCACTGTAAATGCTGAATCACTTGCAAAGGATTTAATCATTTCAGAGTATATTGAAGGAACTTCCTTCAATAAAGCAATTGAAATTTATAATGGTACAGGTACCGCGGTTGATTTAAGTAATTATACGTTAGAGCTTCATACGAACGGAGAAGCAAGCGCGAAGAATAAAGTAAGTTTGACAGGTACTCTAGAAAACGGTGCTACGTATGTTTTACATCATAAAGATGCAGATCCAAACATTAAAGCAAAAGGAAATCTAGAAAACATAACGGTTATTAATTTCAATGGAAATGATCCAGTCGTATTAAGGAAATCTGGTGACATAGTCGATTCCATTGGACAAGTTGGTTCTTCAGCAGATTTTGCTAAAGATGTAACTTTAGTAAGAAAGAGTTCAGTATTGACGGGGGATACAATTAATAATGATCCTTTTAATGCAGCAACGGAATGGGATTCATTCCCGGTAGATAATTTCTCCAATTTAGGCCAACACGTAATGGATGGCAATTCAGGTGGACCTGTTGACCCCGAAGTACCGGCAATTCTTTCAATTGGAGATGCTCGGAATAAAAGTGTAGGTGAAACGGTAACGATCAAAGGTAGAGTTGCAGCGGGCTTAAAAAATACGTTTTCGGTCCAAGATGGGACAGGGGGTATTGCGGTAAGACCTACTAGTCTAGCTATGTCTGTCGGGGATGAAGTTACGTTAAAAGGGAAGTTAGCAGACTATCGTGGTTTGCTACAATTAGATGGTGCTACCATCGTTGAAAAAGTTGATAATGTTGGTGTACCTGCTCCAAAGGTAGTAACAGGTGCGCAAGTAAATGAAGATAGCGAATCACAGCTCGTAACAGTGAAAAATGTTACGCTAACAGATGTTCAACAGGGGGCTGGATGGGCAAACTTTACTGCAAGTGACGGAACGAATTTCCTTGTGCGAGATGAAACAAATTCGCTTGGTTTAACTGTCGGTACAAACTATGAATCTATCACGGGTATTGTTCAGCAGTTCGATAATGACTATCAAATCATTCCTCGATCAAAAGAAGATATTGTGGAGGATAGCTTAGCACTTAAACCTGCAACCGCATCACCTGGAAGTGGGACGTTTGTTGGCAAAACAACAGTGACTTTAACAACACCGACAGCAGATGCAGAAATTTATTACACATTAGATGGCACGAAGCCAACTGATAAAAGTCTTAAATATGAGGCGCCAATTGAGATTAGCAAAAATACTACATTAAAAACAATCGTTAAAGCTAAAGATGGCTCATTTAGTGATATAACTACATTTGATTATAGCATTGCAGATAAATTACAAATTCATGATATTCAAGGTGCGGGGCACGCTACAACATTTGATGGTAAAACAGTTGAAGGAATTGAAGGAATCGTAACGTATTCATTTACGTTAAATAATAATTGGTATTATACGATTCAAACACCAGATGAATTGGCTGATCATGATCCGAATACTTCTGAAGGTATTTTTCTGTACAGCGGAAAAAAACCATGGCCAATAAAGGTAGGGGATTTAGTATCTGTTAAAGGTAAAGTAAGCGAATATGCATACGATGGCTATGATGACAGGCAGCAAACAGATTTAAAAACAACACAAATTAATGTTCGTGATGATCAAGACGGAAAAGTAGAAGTCATTAAAAGTAGTGTAGCCCTACCAAAAGCAATTGGAATCGATAAGTTAAAAATGTCTTTTAGTAAGATCGACAGTGATCAGCTTGAAATTTTTAATCCAACAATCGACGCTATTGATTTTTGGGAAAGTATCGAAGGCATGAGAGTAGAAGTTGGAAACGTAAAAGCGGTAGCACCACAGGAGCATGGAGATTTAGTAACAGTACTTGAGGGTGAACCAACAAACACAATTCACGGTGGGGTATTGCATGAGAAAGAAAATGCAAATCCAAACAGAGTTCAATTCCGACTAGAACCGAATGGAGCAGCACGTGATTTTGAAGTGGCTACAGGTGATAAATTTAAAGGGCCAATTACTGGTATCGTAGGCTATTCCTATCAAAACTTTAAAATCTATGCTTCTTTAGATGAAATGAAGGCAGCTCATGAAAAAGGAAATACATCACCTGAGACAACAAAAATAGTAAAGGCAGAAGATAAGTTAACAATTGCCTCATATAATTTGGAGAACTTCTCTAATAACAAAACTTCTACTACTGATGATAAAGCGAAAAAATTAGCAAGAGCCATTGGTATTGATATGGGCAGTCCTGATATTGTTGGTGTAACAGAGGTGCAAGATAATAACGGACCATCTGCAGGAGATTCAAAAGCGGATCAAAGTTATAAAAGATTAATTGACGCTATTAAAGGTGTAGGTGGTGTCGAGTATCAGTATGTTAATATCGATCCAATTAACAATCAAGATGGTGGAGCACCAGATGCGAATATTCGAGTTGGCTTCCTTTATAATCCAGAGCGAGTGAAGTTAAAGGAAGGTATTCCGGCAGGGGATGCTACAACGGCTGTTGGTTATAAAGATGGGAAATTAACAGTGAACCCTGGGCGTATTGATCCAGCAAATGAAGCGTTTAATAGTAGTCGCAAACCTTTAGCGGCACAATTTGAATTCCAAGATGAAGATGTAATTGTGATCGCAAATCATTGGAATTCTAAAAGTGGAGATACTCCATTATTTGGTTCGATTCAGCCTCCACAGTATGGAAGCGAAGTGCAGCGTAAAAAAATCGCCAATATTGTTACTAATTTTGTTGGAGACGTTAAATCAAAAAATCCAGATGCAAACATTGTTTCTTTAGGTGATTTTAATGATTATCAATTTGCGGATGCGCTTAAAATCCATGAAGGTCAATTGATGACGAATATGATTAATAAAGTAGATGCTTCTGATCGTTACACATATGTATATCAGGGGAATTCACAAGTATTAGACCATATTCTAGTGTCAAACAATTTGGCAGAGAAAACAGATGTGGATATTCTTCATATTAATGCTGATTTTACGGACATGGCCGGTCGTGCAAGTGACCATGATCCAGTAATGGTTCAAATTGATGTTAATAATAATTCAAATGTTGAACCGATTAAACCAGAAATAGTATATGACTATAAGAACTTCAAAAAGAACAAATTAACAATCAATAAACCTAGTATTGCACTTCATTTAGATGCTCAATCGGAAATTCCAAAAGGTGTGTTCCTTAAAGGTGGCTATGCAGAACTACATGGAGAAGGTTTTAAGACGACTGATGTTATCCTTAGTCCTGTGAAAGCAGGGATGATTATCGACCTTAAAGGCAATAGCGTGAAAACACTCACAATTGAAGGTCCATATGTCAGTGAAATTAGAGGCGCTGAAAATTTAGATATACAATCGATAATTTATAAAAAGGGTGCAGCTCCTGAGCAAATTAAATTTACAAATTCGAAGGGGAAACCCATTGTAAATCCTTCTTTGCCTGCTGAAAACAATCAACCAATCATTAAAGAGCCTATTACCAACAAAACTGTAGCTATTGGAGAGGAAATTAAAATTGATTTAACAAATCATTTTTCCGATCCTGATGGCGATGAACTTTCATTTACTGCCACAAAAGGCACTATAAATGGAAAGTTATTAACACTCAATTTAGAAGAGGGTAGTCATATTGTTGGCGTTACAGCATCTGATGGAAAGAAAAGTGTCACTACAAGTTTTAGCGTGACAGTCATTGCTAATGATTATTATACAGGTGCTTATAACAAGGAAGGCCAAGCACTGAAAACGGCTCTTCATGATATCATTTCTGAACAAAAGGTACTTTCTTATGATGAGGTTTGGGATGCATTAAAGTATACGGATGAAGATCCTAGTAATCAGAGTAATGTCATTTTATTTTACTCTGGGAAATCTAGTCCAAAAACAAACAATGGTGGCAATGTAGGAAACTGGAACCGAGAGCATACGTGGGCAAAATCACACGGTAACTTTGGGACAACCAAAGGACCAGGAACAGATATCCATCACTTGCGACCAACCGATGTACAAGTTAATAGCTCAAGAGGAAATTTAGACTTTGACAATGGTGGCAGTCCAGTGGCTGGATGTAATGGTTGCTTGAAAGATTCAGATTCATTCGAACCACCTAATCGCGTAAAAGGTGATGTAGCACGTATACTATTATATATGGCAACACGTTATGAAGCTGGAGATAAGGTGGATCTTGAATTAAACGACAAAGTTAATAATGGAACAGCTCCTTATCACGGTAAACTTTCTGTTCTTTTACAATGGCATAAGCAAGATCCTGTAGATGAATATGAAAAACAAAGAAATGAAAAAATTTACGAAATCCAAGGCAATCGAAATCCATTTATAGACCATCCTGAATGGGTGGAGAAGATATGGTAAGTTAAAGAAAAGTACTCAAAACGCCACTTCAAGGTTTAAGTTGAAGTGGCGTTTTTATTATATTCTTTTCAAAAGTGCATTTTCAGTAGATTCATCGAATTCGGCATGGAATACTTTGAAATGCTATGCAGTGAAGAATTTGATTAATAACCTACATAGTGAACTACTCGCCACTTAGCAAAGCTTGAAGTGAGAGCTTCTCAGTTTCACGACGACCAATCAACATATTCACATGATATACGTTTTCACAAAACACCATCCGAAACTTTCAATGAAGAATCGAATTTACACTTCAATATCGTGAAAATGACCATATTTTTTATTCTGTTTTTTTCTGCATAACAACAACGCAACATATTTACGAATCATTGCGTTTGGCCAATATTCTTTACCTTCTTCACAATAGAATGTGAAGATAGTCTACCATGCAATAAATAATAAACACCAATTCCGATTATTATAAGGAATGAACAATAAAAATAAATTGATCCATAATCAATTTTAGCTGCGGCAATACCAAAGATAAATGATCCAATGCCGAACCCAAAATCATAGATAGAAAGAAATGTAGCGGTAGCCAATGCCCTCTTTTTAGGAGGTGCTACTTGAATGGCAATGGTTTGAAAGCTGGGAAAGACAGTTCCCCATCCAACACCAATAAGGGCTGCTGATGCTAGAAATAACAAGGGCGTATTCGAAACACTCAGTAAGAACGTACCGACTGCAAAGCATAAAATAGCGGGATAAATGATCGTATTTGCCCCAAATAAATCAAACCATTTTCCAGTAAAAGGACGCGAAATTAAAAGGACTACTGCGTACACAACAAAGAAATAACCAGCAGCTTCCACTAAACTTTGCTCTTTAGCATATAAGGATACGAAGGAAATAATTCCTGAATAAATCAGTCCAAAGAAAGCTGAAACCAATGATACAGGAACGGCGGAAGTTTCCAAATAATCTCCTATTTTCATGCTTGCTTTTCGTTCAATTTCCCGTTCTGGCATAAAAGCTTTCTTAGGTAATTTAACAAATAATCCTGCAACGAGTGCAAAGAGAGCAAAACATGCATTTATGATAAACATTACATTTGTCGCTTCTTGTTGCATAACAGTCAAACCTAAAAAGGGACCAATAGCCATAGCAAGATTTAGTGTTAGCCCATAGTACCCCATTCCTTCTCCTTTGCGAGATTCCGGTATGAGATCGGCCACAATTGCTCCAGTGGCCGTTGTGGCCATTCCAAAGCCAATTCCATGAAAAAAGCGTAGCATTAGTAAGCCAATCAAAGATTGCGGAATAAAATACAAAGTTGAAGCAGCGAAAAGAACAATGAGGGAACTTATAAAAACAATATACTTTCCTGCCTTTTCGATCCATTTACCTGCAAATGGGCGTGTTAGGATGGATGCAATCAAAAAAACTGTAGTAATAAGTCCTGCTTCAGTTGCGGCACCATGCAATTCTTGTAAAGCATATATCGGTAGTGTGACCAATAAATAAAAGAATGTTGTAAACACGAGAAAATTAGTAATGGCAATACTGATAAAATCCCTTGTCCATAATCGGGGTTTATCCAATATTTCCACCTCCTACAACTATTAAATTCCTTGTGTAGGTTCCTTGAATTTGTACTGCTATAAAGTTGAGTCTCCTTACAATCAAACAAAATATGTACATAAATATTACCTTCCAAATCAAAATTTTTTCTAAATTCATTATTCATTTATACTGTCATTTCTAAAAGGTACAGTTTACAATAAACACAAATGACAGATGAGGTATTTCAATAATGAATGAGCTAATTTTTAATATCAATCGAGAAAGTAATATTCCTATGTACCAACAAGTTTATCAATACATACGAACTCAGATTTTATCTGGTAAATTAGAGTGGAATACAAAGTTGCCATCGATTAGGCAACTGGCTCTCCAACTAGAGGTCAGCAGAAATACAACTCAGCTAGCTTATGAACAATTGCAATCGGAAGGGTATATTCGAAGTGAGAACAAAAAGGGGTTTTTTGTAGATGCAAATATATCGGATGAGACGCTTAATTATGAACCCATAAAAGAACAGCATCATGAAAAGAATCAAACTGACATAAAAACGATTGACTTTAAAATCGGGACAGTGGATCAAGAGAACTTCCCTTTGAAAACATGGAGAATGCTTACAAACAAAGTCCTTAAAGACTCTAGTATGTTTTCATACGGAGAAAAACAAGGCGACATTCAATTAAGAAAGGCACTAGCAGATTACTTGTTTCAATCAAGAGGGGTTAATACTTCTGCTGAACAGATTATTATTGGCAGTAGTACACAACACTTATTATTACTTTTGACGCTGTTGCTAAAGCAAGACTATCAATATCTGGCAGTAGAAGACCCTGGATATAATGTGGCAAGGGAACTATTTGCGCTTCAATCATTTATCATTGATCCAATCCCGGTAACAGAACAAGGCATTCAAGTCGATCGCCTTTTACAGTCACCTTCTAGACTTTTATATGTCACTCCTACTCACCACTTTCCATATGGAGTAACTATCCCCGTCAATGAAAGATTAAAGTTAATTCAATGGGCAAAAAGGGTGGAAGGATATATTATTGAGGATGATTACGATAGTGAATTTCGTTACATCCATCAACCTATACCGTCACTTCAAAGTTTAGATTCTAATGATAGGGTAGTATATTTGGGAACTTTTTCAAAAGCACTGTTACCTTCTATCCGTGTTAGTTATATGGTTTTGCCTAAGAGGCTAGTAAGTGAATATAAAAAGATCCTTCCTTTGCTTGAGCAAACATCCTCATCAATTCATCAGAGAACATTGGCGACCTTTATGAATGAGGGATATTGGTACTCACACTTAAGGAAGATGAAAGCTTTGTATAAACGTAAAATGAATATATTGAATAGGGAATTACTAAAACACTTTAAAGATTATGTGGAAATAAAAGGTAGTAGCTCGGGAATTTACGTTATTATTGAAGTTAAAACAAAAATGAGTGAAAAAATGCTAATTGAAAGGGCATATGAACATGGAATAGCAGTTAATCCTTGCTCACAAACTTTCTCGAAATATAAACCACAATATCCACATATTCTACTTGGATTGGGTAATTTAAGTGAAGAAGAGATCATAAAAGGAGTATCTCAACTAGCAAAAATTTGGTTGTAATCTACTTAGGGGTAGCACCACATCGGTATTAATAGAAGCCTCCTAATCTTGTATATTAGAGGATTAAACCAAATAAAATAAGAAAGAAAACCTTTATTATTTTATTTGGTTTAAGTAATCTGGAAGATAAAAAAGTAAAAGGAGTTAAAAATTGTATAAATACAAAAACTCGATCATCGTAGCTGTTACAAATATTATTCTTGTTTGTATAGCTCCAATCATTTATGATTTAATGCTATTCAACATAATTGATATAGTACTTTTTAACTTTATAATTTTTCCTTTAATTATTGTATTTATCAATATTGTTCTTTGGTTTAGTAAATTCAAACGTGAATTTTATGAGCATATGCTTTGGGCTTATATTGCTTACTTTTTATCCGTTATTGTTTCATTTGTTCTAATTATAGACCCTTCTAAAGAAAAGCCTCCTGGCGAAACCTTGGTGTTACACGCAGATTTTTTAATGATCTTGTACATCACATTTGTGCAATGTATATTTTTACTTTTTTTAAACGGCATTCTTTATATAATTCTAAAAAAAATAAAAAAGTATTAAGAAAAGGGTGTTAAAAAGACAGTAAATCTTCCTTTACAGAATAGAAAATAATAATGTTATTTTTAGGAGTACTATTTTTCTATTTTACTTACTTAGCTTACATTGGGTATTAACATGAATTTCTTCAACTAACGGAGCAGGATAGTTCAATAATAGTTATAGGGGGAGTTTTATGATTAAGTCTTTAAAAGGGCAATTTATCTTATCTATATTTGTTGCTATTGGCTTTGTTTATGTTAATTTTTCTAGTATTGAGTTTATTGCTGACAAGAGGGATCCAGTCGTTCGAGTAATATTTTTCTTCAACATGATTTTATCGGTGTTTAATGCGGGATTATTGACGGAAAAATACATTCAAACAAGAAAGAAGAAATAACTCTTATTCAATTAATGGATGTTTTTGTTGAAGAACTTAGCACAAATTGAACAAACAAGACATACATCTAATAGAGAAGAAACCATTTTGACTTATCTTTTTTCAAAATGGTTTTATTTAAGTTTTTGTGGTGTTAACTCAAATGGCGGTGTCTGCAGATTAAATTACCATTCAATTGCTATTTTTTAGAAGTTAGTGATCCCAATGAGAAGGACGTTTCAGGTGGGAAGGTAATTTTGTTTGATGATTGCCTTGCGCTGAATTAATTTGCATTTGGGTTAAAAACATACTTGTTGAAAGGTCTGCTCCGCGTAAATTGGCATCACGTAAGTCCGCGCCAATAAAATCAACCCCTCTTAAATCTGCATTTTGTAGATTGGCAGCAATTAAATAAGATCCTCGAAGATCAGTTGCTCTTAAATCCTTGCCTTTAAAATTCTTCCCCATCCAATCAACCCCACGATTGTCATACTTTCGAGCGTTTTTTCCAATCTTTACAATCAAGCTTTGGCGAATTTGCTCACTTGTTTCTAACAGTAAAACATTCACAGGCAGTCGGAAAGTAGGAATATCTATTGCTAGTAATGCATCAGCTTCTAGCTCTGTTGCACGCTGTAGCTGTTCTAATTGTATATGTAGTTTGTTATAGAGGGATGAATCTACCTTATACGATAAAGCCTCTGCTACGTAGGCAATCATTTCAAAAAGCTGTTCCATAATCGGAAAGACACGAAACATTTTCTCGGAAAATTCAGGGAATTGTCGCCAATCTTGTCCATGGAATGTTGTTTGTGAAACCTTTTGTCCTGCTCCTAAACAATCAAAAACTGTACATCCTTTAAACCCTTGATCCCTAAGGTTACTATGAATTTGGCAGCTATAATCTGATTGTAGATTAGGGCAAGGTGTCCCAGCTGCTTTATGAATAGCAAAGTCACTAGAAGCAGCAATATTTAAAGCCGTGCAGCATAGACCAAAACAGCTTTGGCAATCTGCCTGTAAGCTTTCACGTATCTTTTTTCCTATTGTATAATCCATTTTTTGTACTTCAGACATTTTTGTTTTCCTCTCTTAACGCATAAACTTCTTACATTTAATTCTATCACTTATTATCATTAAAAGGATATTTTTGTGTGGGGGATTTCTACATATCGAGGAGGCCTCAATATTCTCTATAACATGTTTATCGTTCAACTCTATATGATTAGAAGAAATGATAGTTTTTTACAAAAAAGGAATACTGTATTGACAATTTACTGTAAAATGCTATAATTTTATCGACAGACAGTCGGTCTAGTGAGGAGGAGTAAAAATGAGAAAAGAAGCGATAGAGCGTAGAAATGAAATACTTGATGCGGCTGATGAGCTTTTCGGTCAGAAGGGCTTTGATGGCACAAGTACTAACGATATTCTTGAAAAAGTTGGCATTGCACGGGGAACGCTGTATTATCACTTCAAGTCGAAGGAGGATATTATGGACGCTTTAATTGAGCGGTATAATGCCCAAATTCTAGGTGCTGCAAAAGAAATTGCAGTAAATAAGAGCATCCCTGTTAACGAGCGTATTATCCGTGTTGTAACGGCATTAAATATCAGTGGCGGAAACGGTAAGGAAATTATTGACCATATACATAAGCCTCAAAACGCGCTTATGCATCAGAAAATACAAAAGGTTATTATGAACGGTCTGCCACCGATATTGACGGAAATAATCCGTGAGGGTATTGAGCAAGGATTATTCAGTACTCCGTATCCGTATGAATGTATGGAAATGATTGTAGCCTATACGAATACCGTTTTTGATGATGATATGGTCGAGATGACCGATGAAGAACGTGCTTCTCGTATACCAGCATTTGTCTTCAACGTAGAAAGACTGCTCGGTGTTGAAAGTGGAAGCCTTATGTACATGATGAAAATGTTTGGTAATGGGGGTGAATAAAAATGGAAACAACGATGGCTGATTCCGAAGGTTTTTTCAAAAAATTTCTTCTGCTTTGGTCAGGACAGCTGATTTCAACAATAGGAAGCGGGCTTACAGCATTTGGGCTTGGTATTTATGTTTTCCAGCAGACGGGTAAGGCATCGGCAATGGCACTTGTCACCTTACTTGCGTTTATGCCTTCGCTTCTATTAAGCCCAGTGGCGGGAGTGCTTGCGGATCGTTATGATCGAAGACTTTTAATGGTGTTAGGCGACAGTCTTTCAGCGATAGGACTTGTGTATATTCTTATTTGTATGCTTAGCGGGGAAGCACTGCTATGGCAGATTTGTGTGGGAGTTACAATAAGCTCGGTGTTTTCATCATTGCTTGATCCCGCATACAAGGCTACGGTTACGGATTTACTGACCGAGGAACAATACACAAAGGCAAGTGGTTTAGTCCAGGTAGCGGGTTCTGCGAAATTTTTGATTTCACCCATCATTGCGGGATTTTTGCTCACCGTTTCGGATATAAAGCTTTTGCTTGTCATCGACATCTGTACATTTTTTGTAACTGTTATATCAGCGCTTGCTGTACGAAGAGGTCTTGCTTCAAAGAAACACGAACAGACACAATCATTTTTCAAGGAGTTCAAAGATGGTTGGCGTGCAGTTTCTGAAAATCGAGGTATACTCGTTCTTGTCATCATGACATCAGTGCTGACATTTTATCTTGGCATTATTGAAACACTGTCCATTCCGATGTTGCTTACTTTTACGAATAGTTCTGTAATAGGAACGGTGGAAACTATTGTCGCTACGGGGATGCTCGTATCCAGTGTGATCATCGGATTTCTTCCGATAAAAAAAGGGTATGTGAAAATTCTTTCGTTTGCACTGTTTTTTGAAGGGATATTTATGGCGATATTCGGACTTCGAGAAAATATAGCGCTGATCTGTATTTCAGGTTTTTTCTTTTTTGCTATGATGCCATTTGCAAACTCAACATTGGATTTTCTTGTTCGTACTAACATTGATAATGCCGTTCAGGGCAGAGCGTGGTCACTTATAGGGGTCATTTCACAGTTTGGATTTTTAGCGGCCTATGCGCTTTCGGGAGTACTTGCGGATTATGTGTTCACTCCTTTGCTAGTTGACGGCGGATTGCTTGCTGACAGCATAGGGAAAATTACCGGTACAGGTCAAGGCAGAGGAACGGGCTTACTCATCATAATCGCTGGAATATTATTAAGTATTACTTCATTCATATTGTTCAACTTGAAATCAGTGAAAAAGCTTGAAAACAGAGGTGACGTATGTATTTCAGATTAATCCGTAATGACATTTCTAAAAGCAAACTGATAACGCTGACAACAACGTTATTTGTCGCTGCCGCGGCTATGCTCGTTTCTTTATCGATGATACTTATCATAAATCTTTCTGGTGCTATCGATTCACTTATGAATCAGGCGAAAACACCGCATTTTATGCAAATGCACTCGGGGGATATCGATACTGTCCGGCTTGCAAATTTCGCTGAGCAAAACAGCAATGTCGATGAATTTCAAGTGCTTGAGTTTCTCAACTTGGATAACAGTCAAATTATTTTAGGTGATCGTTCACTTGCGAATAATGTTCAAGACAATGGTTTTAGCATGCAAAGTGAAAAATTTGATTATCTACTTGATCTTGATGGAAACATTATACACGTATCCGATGGCGAGCTTTATGTTCCAATAAACTATATGAAGGACACCACGACGAAGGTCGGTGATAAAGCCGTAATAGGTGGAAAGGAATTTACTGTAGCAGGATTCCTCCGGGATTCACAGATGAATTCTATGCTGTCTTCTTCAAAAAGATTTCTCGTTAGTGAAAATGATTACGCCGAAATAAAAGGTCTTGGAAGTATGGAGTATTTAATTGAGTTTAGATTAAAGGATTTATCGGCGCTCGGTGAATTTGAAACGGCTTATGCTTCCGCAGGTCTTGAAGCGAACGGACCAACGATAACATATCCACTTTTCAAAACAATTAACGCGTTTTCTGACGGGATCATGATAGCAGTTATACTTCTTATAAGCGTTTTGGTCGTTGCTATTGCATTTATGTGTATACGCTTTACACTCCTTGCGAAAATCGAAGATGATTACCGTGAAATTGGTGTTATGAAGGCAATAGGACTGCGCCTTTCCGACATTAAGAAAATTTATCTTGCGAAGTACGCAGTAATTGCGGCAGGAGGAAGTATTCTCGGTTATGCACTTTCGTTGATGTTCAAAAACATGCTTCTTGAAAACATTCGGCTTTATATGGGGGAAAGTGAAAACTCTTCTTTTGCCACGGTTTTAGGGATCATTGGCATTTTACTTGTATACCTCGCAATAATAGCCTATGTAAGCGGAGTGCTGAGACGTTTCCGGAAAATATCTGCTGCAGAAGCAATACGCTTTGGCATTTCGCAGGAAAAAAGCACAGGCGCAAAGCGTGTTAGCCTGAACAAAAATAAGCTGTTTAATACGAATATTTTCCTTGGTATCAAAGATGTTCTTGCAAGGAAAAGACTGTATGCCACAATGCTTGCAGTACTTGTCATTTCAGCATTTATCATTATTGTTCCACAAAACCTTTACAACACGATTTCCTCAACAAGCTTCATTAAATATATGGGTATTGGAAACTACGATATTCGTATTGATATTCAACAAACTGATCAAATCTCTAAAAAAGCTGCAGAAGTTTTAGACTATATGAACAGCGACAGTTCCATTTCAAAGTATACCATCCTTACAACAAAGACATTCAAAACAAAAATGGAAGACGGTTCGGAGGAAAATATAAAAATCGAACTTGGCGACCATTCGATATTCCCTATCGAATATACCGATGGCAGAGCACCCGCTGTAGAAAACGAAATTGCACTATCGGCTTTGAACGCTGATGAAATGAGCAAAAAGGTCGGGGATACCATAAAGGTCGTAATAAAGGGGAAGGAGAGTAAACTCACGGTAAGTGGCATTTATTCTGACATTACGAACGGTGGCAAAACTGCAAAGGCTATTTTTGCCGACAGTTCAGATAATATAATGTGGAGCGTTATTTGTGCAAAGCTTTCCGATAAAACCCTTGTCGATGAGAAAATCTCTAAGTATGCGGACCGATTTACTTTTGCTAAAATCTCCAATATTGATGAATTTGTTAAACAAACATTCGGTTCGACAATAAAATCAGTTGAAAAGGCGTCCATTGCGGCAATTGCTATTGCGGTCATAATAACGGTCCTAGTGACACTATTGTTTATGAAAATGCTTGTCGCAAAGGATAGATATTCGATTGCTGTCATGAAAGCACTAGGTTTTACAAACTCTGATATTATGATGCAGTATGGTTCGCGAGCGGTATTTGTATCAATTATCGGAATAATTGTTGGTACGCTCCTGGCAAACACTCTCGGAGAGGTACTTGCAGGTGCAATTATCTCCACGTTTGGGGCGTCATCGTTCAGTTTTACAATCAATCCACTTTCGGCGTACGTGCTTTGTCCGTTATTGATGATTTGCTCGGTACTTTTCACGACCATCATTGGCACATCGGGCGTTGGTAAAATAAAAATATCCGAAAATATAAAGGAGTAGCTTATGAAAAATCTTATAATCGGTGAACGCATTGTAAAATCTTTCGGCGAGGGCGATGAAAAACACAATGTTCTCGACGGTGTGTCCGTTGAAATAAACGAGGGTGAGTTTGTTGCGATCATGGGACCCTCGGGCTCGGGAAAATCAACGCTCATGTTTGCATTGAGCGGCATGGACAACGTTGATGGTGGAAGGGTTATGTTTGATGGTAGTGATATATCGTCAGTCGGGGAGGTTGAACTTTCAGACATACGTAGAACTAAAATGGGCTTTGTATTTCAGCAGCCAACTATGCTTAAAAATCTGAATATTCTAGATAATATTATTCTTCCATCAATTCGCGATAACAGAAAAAACGTTGCAAAGATTTCAGAGAAGGCAAGAGCGCTTATGAAGAGGGTAGGTATCGCGGAGCTTGAAGAGCGGGACATTACACAAGTTTCGGGAGGTCAGCTTCAGCGTGCGGGGATATGTCGTGCACTTTTGAACAGCCCGAAAATCATCTTCGGCGACGAGCCTACAGGTGCACTTAATTCGAAATCAGCCCAGGAGATCATGGACATTTTTTCTGAAATTAACGCGGGCGGTACTGCGATTATGCTTGTCACTCACGATGCAAAGGTTGCGGCGCGTACGGAACGCATAATGTTCATGCTCGACGGAACAATCGTCAGTGAGCTACAGCTTCCGAAGTTTGACGGTACAGATATTGATGGCAGAATAGGGAAAGTAACGGAGAGAATGTGGGAAATAGGAATATGAGTTGTTGTATTAACTAACGCTGAATCTGACAATGAAAATGAAAGATTTCTAGAGTAGTTACGTACCGAGTTGGCAATAAATGATTGGTTTTAGAGAAAAGCAGGGGAATTGGTTTACAAACCAACCTCTGCTTTTATGTGTACGAAAAAAAATAGTTGTTTATTTTTGAATACTTAAAAAAATGAAACTTTTGGATGTGAATTCTCGTATTAACTGAAAAATACAGATTTTTAGGAGGTAATATGTTTAAGTCTAGAAGCTTCTTCCTTATATTTATATTCTTATTAACAGCCTGTACTCAGGATACAGTTGTTCCAAAAGGAAAAAATGATGAAAATATTGTTGTTACACCGGATGGGAAAATTACCTTTGAGATTATAAATAAAATAAAGGTTCCACAAGAAAAAGTAGAATCAATAAAAGACGAACTCCTTAATGCCTATGATGAAATTCAGAATTCAATTCATACTGCATATGTTCCATCCGAGAGAATAAATGTATTTCTCAATGAAGGAAATGGAGTATCTTGGGGTTTGAAATCGGAACTTCAATTATATGACATTAAGGAAAACCAATATCCACTTGTCCATGAACTAACACATTCCTTACTTGGTTATGGTAACAATTTTGATAAAAGCAGGGGCTATTTTACGCAGGAGGGTTTTGCTACTTATATGGCAGATAAGTATGGGGAAAATGAGTCATATACCCATAAGCTTATGAAGTACTTTATCGATTCAAACAAATTCATACCAATTAGCAAGTTGATAGACCTGAATCAAGACGATGCCTATTTTCGCCCGGCCCTTACAAACCAAAAAGAGTACACTCTTCAATGGATGAGCTATATTCATTCAGCTTCTTTTATTACTTATTTAATTGACACTTATGGATTAGAAAAGTTTGAACAACTATACAACGAAGAGGACTTGGGTTCAAAAGTAGAGGAACTATATGGAAAGAATATAAGTGAGATAGAAAATGATTGGGTAGTTTTTATTAACAATAGTCAAACGGAATTAACATATGAGGACAAAAGGAAAATAAGATCTTTTTATACTGTTACTTCAGTTATTGATCAAATTGACCCGAAATTTTTCACTATGGAATAATTTATTTCTATAAGTACACATGAAGTAAAATAATATCGTAAAGAAAAATTCAGCAAATCAGGAACTTTATAAAAGAAACTTGATTCAGATGTTGAGTCCGTTTCAGAAACATTATAGTACAATGATTGGGTGAAACAACTATTTTCATTTTTGAAGGTTAAGGTATATTTAAAATAAAATCATAGGAGATGTGCCTTTTATGAAAGCTGGAAATAGCATTATTATTTTCAGTATAATCTGTATTTTAATTGGATTAGTCTACGCATTAGGATATAACAGTTCTATTTACTTTAAATATTTATTTTCTATAGGTTTCATACTGTTGGGAATGGGTATTTTATTTGATAGAATTGAAGAAATGAAAAAGAAAAAACGGTAAGATATTCAAAGTGAGTTATTGGAAATTATTTAAAAAACGTGGTGTGTTGATTGGGTAAATATAGGTTAATTATTGACTTTTTTAAAATACACACCTGATAGTACATAAAAAATATAATAAGAAGTAGTGGTGAAGGAAAATGGGGTAACGGTAAAAGATTTACTACAATTGCCATCATTTAGAGGGGCAGAAGTATTAACGGGTAAAATTAATCTTAATCGTACGGTCTCCTCTTTATCTGTGTTAGAAGTTTCGAATGTAGATTTTTTATCTACGATTATCCAATCTGTTCAGGAAGAGTGGTATGCGGAAGAGCTTGTTATTAGCTCTTTTTATTCAATTAGAGATAGTGTTGAACAACAATGTAAAACCATTCAACACTTACATGATCTTGGCGAATTGGGTCTTATTTTATATTATGTAGGAATTGTTTTGCCTGAAATTCCAGAGGAGGTACTGCAATTAGCAGACTCTCAAGGTTTTATCATTATTTGTATGCCAAAAAATGATTACTCTCTACGTTATAATGAAGTAATTTATGAAGTGATGGAAGCGATAGTTAGTAATCAGGCTGTCAATGATCAGTTTGTGAAGGAAACTTTAGAAAAGGTTTCCCTGCTACCAGAGCATTTACAAAGTGTAGAAATCACACTGAAAATGCTATCTGATCGCCTGAAAGCTAATATTGTACTGACTAATAGTAGTTTTGATATTGTCAACCAAGTGATGTGGCCTAGAAATTCATCTTTAGATGTTTCGCAAGTCATACAGGAATTTTCACAAGGTCATCTGAGTAAGGAAAAGGGAAAACTAGAATTACTAAGAAGCAATTTAACGTGTGTCGTTGAATATAAAAGTATTCAGCAAAAAAATGGAGAACAGCTTTATCTGTTTGTTATTAAAGAGAACACACCATTACCAGCAAAGACTATTGAAAAAATAAGTGAAGTTGTCCAAGTGGCCATAAATCTTTGGGGAAACAAGCATGATGAGGTGAGTGAATATGCATTAATAAAAGCGATTATTAATGATGAAAGCGACAAAATGCGAAGACTAGCTAACATGCTAAATATCGATGTTTCTGCTATTCAAATGATGTGGTTAATTTATATTAACGATTTATCAGAAGAGAAGAAAATTAGGGATGAACTGGAAGAGCAACTTTCAAAATATTATCAAACGACAGTGATTCAATGCATTGATCGTTGTATTATTGTTCTTTTAGGAAATGGCTTGTACAAACTTCATGAATATGAGATAGCTACTGAGTTTATTGAAACAACTAATTACTACTCCCAAATATCAGAAATCGTTTACTCACCTAAAATGAAAAATACTAAAGCTGTACGTCAAATGTATCAATTGGTGAATCAAGTAGGAGAGAAAGTTCATACCATCTATCCAATGCGCAAATTGTTTACTGCCGCTGAACTTCGATCGATGCAGCGAGCCATAGATTTAAGTAAACAGGGAGAAGAAATGATTGAAGAATCCCTTTCCGTGATTGAGCCGATTTTAAATGAAAAAGAGTCCCTAAATACATTAATGGCTTTTCTTTTAGATGCAAATGGTAGTTTTGATGAATGTGGAAAAAATTTATTCATTCACAAAAATACAGTAAAGTATCGTATCAAAAAAATTAGTGAACTAATCGGAAACGATGTAACGGTTTATTCGGAATTTTACGATGTATATATGTCCTGCATGATTTATCGCCTAATAAATGGTTAGAAAAGTCTGAATTTTTGTCCGAAAAGATAAAAATTCAGACTTTTTTTTCATTTTTGAAAAAGACGTACGTCCATAGCTTCTTTTATAATAAAAAACATTAATTAATGATCTAACAATAAAAGGAGGGGACGATATGGAGAAAGATGGGCAAGGTCAGTCTTGGTATAGTTTAGGGATTATTTGGGCTGGAGCAATGATTTGTATACCAAGCTTATTAGTTGGGAATGCATTGATTTCTGGTATGGGTTTATTTAAGGCATTAGCCGTGTCTTTTGTTGGATATGCAATTGTAGTAATCATCATGATTTTTCAAGGAATGCAAAGTAGTGATTTAGGAAAGCCAACCGTTCATGTCGCTGGACAAGTGTTTGGTAAAAAAGGATCACGGACGATTCTTTCTATTATTTTGGCGATTGCTTGCTTAGGTTGGTTTGGCATTCAAGCCAATGTTTGCGGAGTTGCGCTAGCTAATTTATTAGCAGCGTATGATATGAATGTACCTATTCCCATAGCTTCTTTACTTAGTGGTTTGGTGATGGTAATTTCAGCTGTTTATGGCATCAAAGTGCTACGAGTCTTAAGTTATATTGCAGTTCCTTTTTTAATTGTTATTTGTCTACTAGGTTTAGTGCAAGCTTTATCTGGAGACAATCTACAGCTTATGTTGGACTACAAACCTAAAAATAACATGAGTTTTTCGGATGGACTAGCTATTACGATCGGTTCATTTGCACTTGGGGCAGTAATCGCGGGTGATTATTCCCAATATTCCAAAAAACGATCTGATGTTTTTAAAGCAGCAACATTTGGCATCATTCCAGCTGGAGTATTGATGATTGGTGTTGGAGCCGTTTTAACAATCGCTTATCAAACAAGTGATATTACTGCTGTCTTTCTGAATATTGTCACTCCATTAATCGGTGGAATCACTTTGATTTTAGCTACATGGAAAACCAATTTGGTTAATGCAATCTCTGGAGGAATCGCCTTAATTAATGTTTTTAACATTTCCAAGGACAAAGAAAAAATGGCGATTGGTCTAGCTGGAACGGTAGGGACCGTACTTGCCGTGATCGGTATTTTAAATTACTTTACACCGATAATGTCGATTTTATCAGCGATGATTCCTCCAGTTGCAGGCGTTATGATTGCCTCTTATTGGGTGATAAATAAAGGGGATCAAACAAGCTGGAAGGAAGTTGACGGTGTCAATCGTTTAGGTGTTTTCTCGTGGCTAGTTGGGGCAGTTATTGCAAGTATTCCAGTTGTTTTATCGTTATTCCCAAGCATGCCGCAATTACCTAATCAGCCTCTAATTGGAATTGTTATTTCATTTGTCATTTATTATTTTGGTTATCGTCTAACAATGCAAAAGACTGTCATATTGGAGGAAAATAGATGAGATATTTAGATAAAGAAGCTATTGAACATATTGCGATTGGAGCAGCCTTTTTAGGCACAGGCGGAGGGGGGGACCCTTATATCGGGAAGATGATGGCTCTTTCTGCTATTGAAAAAAATGGGCCAGTAAAATTGTATTCAGTGGATGAAATTGAAGATGAAGACTTTTTCATTCCAGCTGCTATGATGGGGGCACCTTCTGTTCTAGTCGAGAAATTTCCGCGAGGAGATGAGTTTGTTAAAGTTTTTCAAAAACTAGCGAAGTATATTGGAAAAGAAAAGATTACAGGAACATATCCAATGGAAGCAGGCGGAGTGAATTCAATGATCCCGATTGTCGTAGCGGCACAACTAGATATCCCACTCATTGACTGTGATGGCATGGGTCGTGCATTCCCTGAATTGCAAATGGTGACGTTTAATTTGGACGGTATTTCTGCAACACCAATGGCCATTACTGATGAAAAAGGAAATATCGGGATTTTTGAAACGATTAATAATAAATGGACAGAACGAATAGCACGTTCAGCAACAGTTGAAATGGGCGCTAGCTCTTTAGTTAGCTTGTACCCAACGACTGGAGCTCAGATTAAAAAGAGCGGCGTTCATCATATCATTACACTTTCAGAAAAAATCGGTGAAATTATTGCGTCCAAAAATAGAAATGTAAAAGATAAACTTCATGAATTGTTACAGCTAGTTTCTGGCTATGAATTATTCCAAGGTAAAATTGTCGATGTAATTCGAGAAACGAAGGGTGGATTTAACCTTGGAAAAATGAATTTGGAAGGTATGGAATTCAATAAAAATGAAAATATGAAGGTTCATTTTCAAAATGAAAATCTTATTGCTGAGAAAAATGATCAAGTCATAGCAATGACCCCAGATTTAATTTGTTTAGTAGATTATGAAACTTTATTGCCAGTAACAACGGAAAGTTTAAAATACGGTAAGCGTGTCCGAGTAATTGGATTGCCAGCCAATGAAAAATGGCGAACTGATAAAGGAATAGAAACAGTAGGTCCAAACTATTTTGGTTATGATTACGACTATGCTCCAATTGAAGAATTGGTTAAAAAGGTGGTAGCTGAACATGTATAAGATTGGAATTGATGTAGGTGGGACGAATACGGATGCCATTATTTTAGATGAACATAGCAATCTCGTTCATAGTGTTAAATCGCCAACGAGTGTAGATATTAAAACAGGCATTGAAACAGCTTTACGAAACTTATTACAAGAATCGAACATTGATAAAAAGAAAATTACGCATGCAATGTTAGGAACAACGCAATGTACAAATGCCATTGTAGAGCGTAAAAAATTAGCGAAAGTCGGTGTAATCCGTCTAGGGTATCCAGCAACCGCCTCTGTACTTCCATATACTGCATGGCCAAAAGACATGATTGAAAAACTATCGGGAAATTATGCTTTAGTCCATGGTGGTTATGAATACGATGGTCAACTTTTAGGCGAGCTTGATGAAGCCGAAATCCAAACGCTTTTAGAGGACTGGCGTGATAAAGTGGACTCAATAGCAATAGTTGGCGTCTTTTCCTCCATTAAAAATGATCAAGAGATGCGGGTTCGCAGTCTAATACAAGAAGTTTATGGAGAAGAATTCCCAATTTCCTGCTCGTCGTTGATTGGCTCAGTAGGTTTAATTGAACGTGAAAATGCAACCATTTTAAATGCGGCATTATGCAAAGTAATTGAAACGACAACGACAGGCTTTGTTCGTGCGTTAGAAGGTGAAGGGATATTCAATGCCAAAGTCTATTTATGCCAAAATGATGGAACTTTAATGTCCATCGATTATGCTAAACATTTCCCGATTTTAACGATTGCATGTGGACCGACGAACAGCATACGTGGCGCATCTTATTTAGCTAAAATCAAAGATACAATGGTTTTAGATGTTGGTGGAACTACCTCTGATATTGGGGTTTTGCAGGATGGATTTCCAAGGGAGTCTTCTGTAGCAGTAGAAGTAGGGGATATTCGCACAAATTTTAGAATGCCAGATATTATTTCTGTTGGGCTAGGTGGAGGCAGTATTGTTCGAGTAAATAACGGGAAAATTACGGTTGGGCCTGATAGCGTCGGTTACAAAATCACTGAAGAAGCACTTGTTTTTGGAGGGAATACGCTTACAACAACAGACATTGCAGTTCGTCTTGGGTTAACTGAAGTTGGTAATCGTAGTTTAGTAGCGGATATTGATGAAGCGTTTGCAAAAGAAGCTCAATTAGAAATATCATTGTTAATTGAGCAAGCCATTGATAAAATGAAAACTTCATCAGAAGATGTTCAGCTTGTCTTAGTTGGTGGAGGCAGTATTATTGTTCCTGATGCTCTTCGAGGAGTCTCCAATATTGTTAAATTTGAAAATGGGACTGTAGCTAATGCGATTGGTGCGTCTATTGCTCAAATTAGTGGTCAATATGAACAGATTTATATTTATTCTAAAGAGCCACGTGAGATTTCATTGAAGGATGCTCAAGCAAAAGCAGTGAAACAAGCTGTTTTAGCAGGAGCTCTTGCTGAGACAATCGAGTTAGTGGAAGTAGAAGAAACACCCCTTGCTTATCACCCAGAAAATGCAACGAGATTAAAGGTTAAAGTAGTTGGGAAAATGGGTTAGATGTCGCTTAAATCACTGAATAAATAGATAATATTTCATATCAATGACAGCAATCTAAAGAAATAAGCAGTAACGACAGGAAACAAATTCTTGTCGTTACTGCCCTTTTTTTATAAAATAACGAGTTATTTTTGTGATTGTTTTACGTGCTGTATCTTTTACAAAACCCTGTATAAATCAAAAAACACAGACTGAAACAAATATATTGAGATTATTTGTTACTTTTTGAGTAGTAATATCATAGGGAATTTCACTTTTTCGAGAGTTGGAGTAATTTTCTGATTTTTATCAATTTTTACTCAGTTTTCAACAAAACTTGATTTTGAAACACATATAGCTAATGATATCGCAATAGTATACCCGGGAAAAATAAAGAAGGAGTGTGATATTTGATGATGAAGAAATCATTTAGTTTCATATTATCATTAGTTTTATTCATTTCGATGTTTTCATTTTCAGATTCTAATGCATTTGCAGCAGGGAATATAGACTCAACTATTCAAACAAAAAATATTGAAGGTGAATATACATTTGAAGAAATAACTGCTTTGGAGAAATATGTCTCTGTCAATCATGAAGGATTATTTATTTTAGATACAACAAGTGCTGTTAAAGATGGCGTTAAATTAGAGCTATTAGATGGTCAGCAAAGATATTTCGATTCTCTTAATTTAGAAATAAAAGAAGGTAAATTAAAAGCAAATAAAAATTTGGAAATCACTGATTTAGAAATCACTAATTTTGATTATAATTTACTAAATGGTGAGATATCTTTATTTGCTAAATGTAATGGAGTATCAAAAAAAGCTGTAAGTCATTGGTGGGGGAAAAGTAGTAAATTTAATTCATGCGATGCCGATAAATTTGCAGCTGATTTAGCAAGTGTAGCTGCAGGAGCTGCGGGAGCTGGCATTCTATCAATTTGGATTCCAGGAATGGGTTGGGCTAGTATAGTTTCATCAGCATATTGCGCTCTTTACTCATCACGTGTTTATGCGAATAATTCAAATAGTACTGGAGTAATAGTTGATATGACTTGGGCGATGGTCTATAATATAACGCCACAATAAAAGAGGTGATTTTATTCTTAAAACTAAAATTATACCCACTATTATAGGATTAGTTATTGCTGGTGTTATAGTGTTTTTATTGCTTGACTAATATAGAAATACTGTATGTAATCTATTCGGATTATATACAGTATTTTTTAAAAGTTTGATATACAGTATTTTAAAATATATTTTGATCTGCTTTTTCCTTTTCTGATTCTTACATCATAGGATAAGATTTCAAAATAATAATGAATGCTCATTGGTAGACTGTTAATACTTACATTAGTTTAGAATAAATAATCATTGTTCCTGGAATAGTAAGAACCATGATACAAAATATAATACTGAGTACTTGTGTCGAGTTAATTAATAAAGGTCCAAATGAACTTGTTAGTAAAATAAGAATGGTTAATGTGCCGAACAAAACGAAATAATTAATTGTCATTGCTTTTCCTATAATTTTTTTTGAACGATCATCTTTAGGAAATATATGTGGTGAAAGGTATGCTAGCATCAGTTGATTTAGCCCCATAGCTAGAAGCATAATGAAATCGGGAAAATCACCGTTAAGTATATCTCTATAGTTTAAATAAATGCCCATTCCAATTCCCAAAATACCGGAAGACAAAAACATCATTTGATTTTTTTTTGTTTCAGACAAAGTTTATTCCTCCCTTTTTAATCTTTTATTTTATCACGTTAAGGGGATTTATACCAGTATCCCTAGATTATTCATCAACATACAAAATCCCGCAAGAGAATTGATCTATTAGCTTTTCTGCGGGATTCTCTTTTTTACTTAAAAGATGAAAAAGAATCCATTTCTGTTAAGGTATTGCGACTAAACAAACACCAATAAAGGATTCTTATAATGACTACTTTATCGCAAATTCCCTTACATTCTAATTGTTCTATCAAATTATCTATTTGATTTTAAAGAAACTAAGTTTTCGGTTGAAAGAGATCATTACGCTAGTTCTTATATGTTTGATTTAGAAACTGGTAAAACAATAAATATTATTTTTTCTTTAGATCAAAAATTAAACAAAGATAATAAAATCCATAAATTAATTGTTGCAATTTATGCATCACCTGAAAAAAATGCAAAAATAATTAAAGCTACAACTAATTCATATGGAATGACATTGCCATATACAATTTATTTTGAAGGAAACCAAAAACAGAATATGCAAAAGACATTGACTAAAAATTATCAGCAGCCTTTAGATAAACTTGATTTACAGTTTCAAGGGTTGATGATTAATAATGATTTCAAAAAATCAAAAGAAGTATTATTTCCTCCTTACTCTATTAATGCAAAACAAGGAGAACATTTAAAACTAGCATTTTATTCAGGGAAATATGATAAAAATATACAAGATTATTTGGTTATTTCTATGATTGAGTGGAAGCAAGTAAAGATGAATGATAATGATTATTTATTGATAGAAAATAATTCGGAAAAAGTAGATTATGGAACTTTTTCTGTAAAAGTACCTAATGAAAAAGGTATGTATGAATATTCAGCAATCATTATTTCAAATCCCACTAATGTAATGAACGAAAAGAGTTTTTATCCATTAGAGACAGCGTATAGATTTACGATAGAGGTGGAATAAATAACAAAATATATACATAGGTTTACTTGCTCTTGTGATCGGAGTGAAGACTGAGTGACCTCAGAAAAACCCTGAAGCGTGCAAGTAAATATCGTCTTGCCCTGTTATAACGCCATCAAGATCAACTTCGTATCGGCCCAAGCGGCTCATTGGACGCCCCCAGCCGGAACGGAAATCACCCCCTCGCTTTGCTTAAGAGGCATACTTTTTTAACTTAACTTTATGAAGGAAGAGCTCTTTATTTAAAGGTTCTTCCTTTTTTTTGTATTTAATACTTGCAAACATAAAAGTCATAGTGTACTATTCAACTAGTACACTATGACACGAGGTGTTTATGTTGAAAAAATTCGCAGGGCTTTTAAAAAAAGAATGGGTGCTTTATCGGACATGGCTATTTGTAGGGGTTTTTATCGGGATCATGCTGTCGATGGTAGTTCCATATTTAATAAGGCGGTTAAATGATGGATTTACGATGGAAAATCAGCTGTCATTTGCTTTCTCAATACTAGTACTTATATTAGGTGGATTTTTTTCGATATTACAATTCCTAGCTAGTATGCGTCATGACTTAAAAAGCAAAGAGATATGGCTACATTCAACTAGCTCTATCGCACAGCTTGTAGGTGTGAAAATCGTATTTTCCTTAATAGGATACGCTATCTTTAATTTAATCTTTGTGAGTATAGCTATTTACAAAGTCAAAGATGAACTTGTTGGTAACTTCGCCCAAGTACTTTTATTTCTGTTGTTTATTGTAGCAATTATTGTAATTCTTCAATTGATGATGTTTGTAATAATGGTATTATTTTTAGCATTTAATCTCCAAATGAAACATTTAATTGGTAGATTTTCTATTGTTATTACTATGGTTACCTTCTTCTTCAGCATGGATTTATGGTTTAAATTTACAGAAAGTGAATTATATGATAATATTTTCCATCATGTGGAGATTCCGTTAACGTGGTTGGATCAATATTTCCCGAAAATACCAACGACGGAGCTACTTTTAGGCTCATTTTATGCCGTAGAAGAAGTAGCAACGATTATTTTTGTAGCGATCTTATTTACCATAGCGACAAAGTGGCTTGAAAAGGTGGTTTTACGATGACAATCGACTTTTCACGTGATAAGCCCATATATAGCCAGCTTGTAGATCGAATATGTGGGGACATTTTGAAAGGGAAGCTAGTGCTTGGAGATCGACTTCCTTCGGTTCGAGAATATGCAGTGGAAACAGGTGTCAATGTAAATACTGTGCAACGAGTGTATAAGGAGTTAGAAGCGATGAATATAACGGAAACCAAACGAGGGCAAGGTACATTTATTACAACCGATGATGGGCGAATTGCTCTATTGCGGGAAGATATGAAAAATCAACTGGCAGATCATTTTTTAACTTCTATTGAAGCACTTGGGTTTTCAAAGGATGAGATGCTCGTTGTTTTACAAAATAAATCGTGAGGTGAAATAAATGCTACAGCTATCGAATGTTTCTTTTCGTTATATGAAAAAGCCTATTTTACAAGATGTGTCTTTTTCCATCCCTGTTGGACAAATCATTGGACTTGTTGGGGAAAATGGTAGTGGCAAGTCGACACTATTAAAAGTGTTGGCCGGCCTATTACGTCCATCAAGTGGTGAGGTATTGCTAAATGGAACGCCTGTTACACGTAGAAGTGCTGATGAAATTGCCTATTTACCTGATATTGATTTATTTTTTGATTTTTACACAGGTGAGCAGCTTTTTCAGCACTATGCCTCTCAATTCGAGGATTTTTCGTATGATAAAGCTTGTATCGTTGCAGAGTTTTTACAAGTTGATAAAAATGTCAAGCTACGGCAATTATCAAAGGGGAACCGTGGTCGGATGAAAATGGCCGCAACGCTTGGGCGAGAAGTACCTTTTTATTTGATGGATGAGCCATTTTCTGGTCTGGATCCAATTGTTCGGGAACAGCTAATTAAAGGGTTAATTCAATTTACAGATATTGAACACCAAACAATATTGTTATCAACGCATGAGTTATATGAGGTAGAGCCTATTCTAGATCAAATCATTTTATTGCAAAATGGTTCGATCATGGCACATGAAGAAGTAGAGACGATTCGAGATGTTTCGAATAAGGATGCTGTGCAATGGATGAAGGCGTTTTATAAGAAAGGGTGAAATTTATGACAACACAACCAATTGTTCAATTGCAAAATTTGTCAAAAACTATTGGTGGCAAGCAATTGATTCAGCAATTGAATATTGATTTATATCCTGGGCAAATCACTGGATTTTTAGGACCGAATGGCGCAGGGAAAACGACGACAATTCGTATGATGACAGGTCTTATGAATCCAACAGAAGGGAAAGTCATTATTGATGGTCTTTCCTTACAGGACAATTATGAGGAAGCGATTAGTAAAGTCGGTGTAATTGTAGAAAATCCTGAAATGTATAAATTTATGACGGGCTATAAAAACCTATTGCACTTTGCACGTATGCATAAAAACGTTACAAAAGAGCGGATTCAAGAGGTAGTGAGACAGGTCGGCCTTGAAAATCGTATTCATGAAAAGGTTTCGACGTATTCGCTAGGGATGCGTCAGCGTTTAGGACTTGCTCAAGCACTCCTTCATCGACCAAAATTTTTAATTTTAGATGAACCTACTAATGGTCTAGACCCAGCAGGTATCCGCGAGTTTCGTATGTACTTGCGTAAAATTGCGGCGGAGGATGGCGTATCTGTATTTGTTTCCAGCCATTTACTATCCGAAATTGAATTAATGTGTGATCGAGTAGCTGTCATACAAAATGGCAAACTCATCGATATTCGTGATATTAACGTTGAAACATCTTCGTTTTATTATATTGAAGCTACACCAAATGATCAGACTGCAGCTCTTCTACAAAAGCTCGATTACAACTTTGTGGCGGAAAATAACGGTTATGTAGTGGAAATAAAGAAAGAGGACATTCCGAAACTCATTACCCAATTTGTTAACGAAGAAATTCAATTATTTGCCGTACAACCGCACCAAAAAACGTTAGAGGATCAATTCTTAGAAATGACAGGAGGTGGCCAAATTGTTGAAGCTAATTCAAAATGAATGGATGAAACTATGGCATAAAAAAGGAACTTGGGCAATGGTCGCGCTAGTAATCCTCTTTATTATTGGTCCTGGTATTATGATGAAATACTATGAAACAAAAGAGGGTAGTACGTGGCAGGAAAGTGAACAGAAGTCGATTGATAATTATAAAGATATAATAAATGATGACAATTTACCGGCAGAGGATAAAACTTACTATGAAGAGCAAATAGCCATTTCTGAGTATCGATTAGCAAACGATGTACCGACTCAAGACTTAGCAGGCTTTATGTCATTTACCGGTAGTATGCTGACTTTAGTAACATTATTTACAGTTATTGTTGCCGCAAGTATTGTATCTAGTGAATTCTCTACTGGTACGATTAAAATGTTATTAACACGTCCTGTTTCACGGGCAAAAATATTAACTTCAAAATTACTTACGACTTTCATATTTGGGCTCTTATTATATGTTGTCAATGTCGGAGTTAGCGCTCTAGTTGGACTTATACTATTTGGTGGTACAACTGGTGCTGAGTTAGAAATAGTCAACGGTCAGGTTGTTGAAAAAGCAGTATGGAATGATTTGGCCAATCACTATTTACTTTCTGGCGGAGACTTTGTCATGTCAATGTTGTTTGCTTTCTTAGTGGGCTCCGTTTTCCGTTCAAGCTCTTTGGCAATTGGCTTAACAATGTTCTTATCGTTTACTGGCGGAATGATTGTGATGTTCTTAAGCAAATATAAAATCGTTAAATATGTTTGGTTAACTCATTCAGATTTAACACAATATGAACGTAGTAGTTCAATACTAGACGGCATAACGATGCCATTCTCACTCACGATTCTTGCGATTTATGCTGTTCTTTTCCTTGTGATCAGCTATATCTCCTTTATGAAACGTGACGTCACTGCGTAAATAAAAGAATTAATGAAATGTAGTCCAATTGGCTTGAAGAAAAGCTTCCAATTGGGCTACGTTTTTGTTCCTATAAATAAATCATGCTTATGTGAAATAGGATTTAAAATCGTTGAATTCCTTCCTTCATTTCAAAAATAATGTTTATTTTTTGTACGAGTGGTAATATAATTGAAAGCAACTTAATGAAAACGCTTTTTTTTCTATTAAGTGGTCTAGACAACTATACCAAAGGGGGATAAATGATGTTAGCTTTCTTACAAAAAATCGGTAAGTCGTTAATGTTTCCAATCGCTACATTACCAGCAGCCGCAATATTGTTACGCTTAGGCTCTGACGACATGCTTGGTGCAGTGTCAAATGACGTTATTAAGCATATTGCAAGTATTATGGCAGCATCTGGTGATGCGATTTTGGGTAATTTACCTATTATATTTGCGATCGGTATCGCGATGGGCCTAGCACACGATAATAGTGGTGGTGCAGCATTAGCGGGCGCCATTGCACATTTAGTGTTAGTCGCGGTACTAGGATCTGTAAATGAAGAACTGAATATGGGGGTATTCGGTGGTATTATTGCAGGTATTACAGCAGGCTTGCTATATAACAAATTCTATAATGTAAAATTCCCAGAATGGCTGTCATTCTTCGGAGGGCGGCGTTTTGTGCCAATTATAACGTCCATCACGATGGCGATTTTAGGTGGTATTTTAGCTGTTGTATGGGGACCAGTTCAAGGTGGTATTGATTCAGTAGGGAACTGGTTAATCGGCGCTGGATCACTTGGTGTTGGGTTATATGGCTTCTTAAATCGTCTATTAATTCCAGTCGGTCTACATCATGTTATTAATACAATCATCTGGTTTGACTTTGGTGAATTTACAAATGCTGCAGGCGAACTTGTCAAAGGAGATATTCATCGATTTTTAGCAGGAGACCCATCAGCAGGACATTTCCAAGCAGGTTTCTTCCCAATTATGATGTTTGGATTACCAGCAGCGTGTCTTGCGATGTACTTTGCAGCGAAAAAGAAAAATCGTGCAGTAGTCGGTGGTATGTTCGTATCCATCGCGTTGACAGCATTTTTAACAGGTGTAACAGAGCCTATTGAGTTTACATTTATGTTCTTATCGCCAGTACTTTATGGGATCCATGCAATCTTAACAGGTATTTCGCTTGCCGTTGCCTATACTATTGGATTCCGTGATGGTTTCGCTTTTTCCGCAGGTTTAATTGACTACCTTTTAAACTTTGGTTTAGCAGATAATCCATGGCTATTACTTCCTTTGGGCTTAGGTTTCGGGGCTATTTACTTTGTCGTTTTCTATTTCTTAATCAAGAAATTAGATTTAAAAACACCTGGTCGTGAAGACGATGATGAAGAAGGTGCAGATGTTGCTTCAGCTGTATCGGATGATTTAGATGTACGTGCTTTCCATACAATCGAAGCATTGGGTGGACAAGAAAATATTAAGCAAGTTGATTACTGTACAACACGTCTTCGTATGACTGTAGGTGATGCGAATCAGGTGGATGAAAAAACATTAAAACAAACGGGCGCACGTGGTGTTATGCGTATCAGTAAGACGAATGTACAAGTGGTTATCGGTACTTCTGTAGAGTTTTTGGCAGAAGCCATGAAAGATCGCCTGAAAAAGGGGAATCCAGCGCCTTCAAATGTAGATGTACAAAAAGAAGCGCCTGTTGAAGAAGCAACAGCAGCAGAAGGAATAAATCCTTCCAATGATTTTGAAATGCCGATTACAGGAGATTTAATACCGTTATCTGACGTGCCAGATGAAGTGTTCTCGTCAGGTATAATGGGGCCAGGTTTTGGTATTCATCCAAAGGATGGTACAGTTCATGCGCCATTTGATGGTCAAGTAGTAATGCTTTTCCCAACGAAGCATGCGATCGGCTTAAAATCTGAAACGGGTGTAGAAATATTAATTCATGTCGGTTTAGATACGGTCACTTTAAATGGTGAAGGTTTTGAAGCAATGGTGACAGAAGGGCAATTAATTCAACGTGGCGATACATTATTAAAAGTTGATTTTGAGGGTATTAAAGACAAAGTACCGTCTATCGTCACACCAGTTGTTTTCACAAGTTTAATGGGGCAAGAAATTACACTTGAAAAAACTGGTTTCCAACGAGCAGGTTCTCATAACATTATTTCGACGAAGAAGTAACAAATAAGGGATGCTGTCTAAAAAGGTCCATCTAACAAAATGAACATGCTCTAATCGTAAATCCGCTTTACTTTCTGTGGGAAAGCATATGTTTATCCCACAGGAATTTACGCGGATATTACCGCTATATCAAAATATTAGCATTGATAGGATCGCTTCAAACATACTATTTTTTAGGACAGTATCTTCTATCAATCCCAGGAGATGTTTTTAATGAATTTATTAATCCGTAACATCACAGTTGTCAATGCAACCGGACGTAAAGAATGTGTCGATGTTTTCATGAAGGATGGGAAAATTGCACTGATTGCGCAGCGAATTAACGTAAATCATGCGCAACTATTAGATGGTTCAGGGAAATTTTTATTCCCTGGTTATATCGATATGCATATTCATGGCTCTGCTCAAATGGACACGATGGATGCATCAAATGAAGGTCTTCATACGATGGCGAAATCACTTGCAAAAGAAGGCACAACAGGCTTTTTAGCAACGACGATGACACAAAGCTATGAAAATATTGAACGTGCCATTGAAAATATTGCGCAGTTTACTTCAAATCCAGATGAGGCAGAACTTCTAGGTATTCATGTAGAAGGTCCTTTTATATCGAAAAAGCGTGTAGGTGCACAGCCGCTTGAACATGTTGTACCACCTGATTTCGCTGTTTTTAAAAAGTGGCAACATATAAGCGCCAATAAAATTAAAGAAATTACAATGGCGCCAGAAGAACCAAATGGATTTGAGGTAGTTCAAGCAATTGCAGAAAGCGGTGTGGTCGTATCAATTGGTCATTCTGATGCAACATTTGAACAAATGAAAGAAGCGGTTCGTCATGGTGCGACACAAGGCACGCATTTATACAACCAAATGCGCCCATTCCATCATCGAGATCCAGGTGTTGTTGGTGGCGTATTATTATTAGAGGAACTTAAGGCAGAAATCATTGTTGATTTTATTCATATGCACAAGGACGCCGTGAATATGGCATATCGTTTAAAAGGAGCAGATGGTATTATTTTAATTACCGATGCAATGCGAGCAAAATGGATGCCATATGGAGATTATGACTTAGGTGGTCAAATGGTTCACGTCTCCGAAAGTGGAGCACATTTATCAAATGGAGCCCTTGCTGGAAGTGTATTAAAAATGGACCAAGCTGTACGGAATATGCAACTCATCACGAACTGCACGTTAGAAGAACTTGTTAAAATGTCGAGCTACAATGCAGCAAAACAACTAAAACTGACGAACAAAGGACAAATCGAACAAGGATTTGATGCAGATGTTGTGATTCTGGATGAACACTTAATGTTGCAACAAACAATTAAGGCTGGCGAGGTAATCTACGAAGCCTAAGATTTCGTATACTAGTTGTTAGGATAAAAAGTAAATTAGGGGGAATAGGAAATTGAGATTGGAACGTTTTGCTTCAAAAGAGGATTTATACGCTCGTGCAGTAGACATTATCGTGAATACTAAAAATGAGGGTGCAACAACGTTCGGTCTAGCTACAGGTGGTACAATGGAACCGTTATACAGTAAAATTTGTGAGACTGATATCGATTTCACGAATTGTATTAGCTTTAATCTAGATGAATACGTTGGACTAAGTGCTAAACATGACCAAAGTTACGCATATTATATGTACAAACATTTATTCCGCAACAAACCATTTAAAGAATCTTATTTACCGAATGGTTTAGCTAATAATCCTACAGAGGAAACGGCAAGCTATGAATCATTATTACAGCAGCATCCATTAGATTTTCAATTGCTTGGGATCGGACAAAACGGACATATCGGTTTTAATGAACCAGGCACATCATTTGATTCGTTAACACATCTTGTAACGCTTGAAGAATCAACACGTCAAGCGAATGCACGTTTCTTTGATTCAATTGATGACGTTCCAACCGAAGCATTTACGATGGGGATTCAATCGATCATGCGCGCTAAGTGCATTTTGTTAATCGCTGTTGGAGAAGCAAAACGTGATGTAGTAGAACGCGTGCTTGCGTCTGAATATACAGAAGATGTCCCGGCAAGTGCATTAACAAAACATCCTAATGTCATTATATTAACAGATTTACAAAAAGAGGAGAATGAACAATGAAAACAAAACAATTTACAGTAGTAGACCCACTAGGTATTCACGCACGTCCAGCTAGCCAATTAGTAGCAGCAGCTACACCATTTGCTTCTTCTATCGAGTTACAGACAGAACAAAGAACGGCCAATTTAAAATCTATTTTAGGTGTTATGGGATTAGCCCTAAAACAAGGTTCAATATTTACATTACACGTAGAGGGGGAGGATGAAGAACAAGCGTTTACTGCATTAACAAAATTAATTTCAGAAACGGGGCTAGCACAATGATCCAACTCAAAGGTATTGCCGCATCTGACGGCATTGCCATTGCAAAAGCTTATTGTTTAGTACAACCGGATTTATCGTTTGCGAAAACAACTATTCAGGATATTGATGCAGAGCAGCAACGCTTAATGGCCGCGCTTGAAAAAACAGCAGAAGAGTTAGCCGCTATTCAACAGCTAACGCACGAAAAGTTAGGGGCAGAAGAAGCAGCTATTTTCGGTGCACATCTACTTGTCGTAAAAGATCCAGAATTAATTGGACCGATCAAACAAAAAATTGCTGAAGAAGCTGTGAATGCTGAATATGCATTGAATGAAGTTTCAACGATGTTTGTATCATTATTTGAAGGTATGGATAACGAATATATGAGTGAGCGTGCTGCAGATATTAAAGACGTGTCAAACCGCGTTTTAGCGCATCTGCTCGGTGTACATATTCCAAATCCAAGCAATATTAATGAACAGGTGATTGTTGTAGCAACTGATTTAACTCCTTCTGAGACAGCACAATTGGACCGTAACTTTGTACTGGGCTTTACAACAGATATTGGTGGTCGTACATCACACTCTGCCATTATGGCACGTTCACTAGAAATTCCAGCCGTTGTAGGGACAGGTACAGCAACTGAGGCCATTCAAGATGGTGATTTATTAATCGTAGATGGTTTAACAGGGGATGTACTTGTGAACCCAACAGAAGATGTGGTTGCAACCTATAGAAAAAAAGCGGAAGACTTTACTGCACAACAAGCAGAATGGGCAACATTACGAAACGAAAAAACGATATCCAAAGATGGCGTTCAAGTTGAGTTAGCCGCAAACATTGGGTCACCAAGTGATTTAGAGGGTGTTCTACGTCACGGTGGTGAAGGAATCGGTTTATATCGTACTGAATTTTTATATATGGGACGAGACAACTTACCATCTGAGGAAGAACAATTTACCGCATATAAAATGGTCTTAGAAGGAATGGACGGTAAAGCGGTTGTCATTCGAACACTCGATATTGGTGGAGATAAACATTTACCATATTTACCACTCCAAGAAGAAATGAATCCGTTCCTAGGCCATCGTGCGATTCGTCTATGTTTAGAGTATCAAGACATTTTCCGCACACAATTGCGTGCATTACTACGAGCATCCAATTACGGTAACTTAAAAATTATGTTCCCTATGATCGCGACTTTGCAAGAATTCCGTGACGCGAAAGCGATTCTTTTAGAAGAAAAGGAAAACCTACTTGCACAAGGCGTAGCGGTAAGTGAGATTGAGATTGGTATTATGGTCGAAATTCCATCAACAGCAGTGATGGCAGATGTTTTTGCGAAAGAAGTGGACTTCTTCTCGATTGGTACAAATGATTTAATCCAATATACGATGGCAGCGGATCGTATGAATGAAAAAGTATCTTATTTATATCAACCTTATAATCCTGCGATTTTACGTTTGATTAAAATGGTCATTGATGCGGCTCACAAAGAACAGAAATGGGCTGGTATGTGTGGTGAAATGGCAGGGGATGAATATGCTGTACCGCTATTACTTGGTTTAGGTCTAGATGAATTTTCTATGAGTGCAACATCCATTTTAAAAACGCGTTCCTTAATTAAACATTTATCCGTTGCGGATATGCGAGCATTAGCAACAGAAGCATTACAATTAACGACATCTGATGAAATATTAGATAGAGTGAAGCAAGCTATTCATTAATTGAAAAAGTAGTTGAAGATGGAGATCTTCAACTACTTTTTTATATGAATAATCTTTGTGAATATTTTGTTAGAAAAGGATGTAAGTTGAAAATAGATTTCGATATAATGAATGAAAAACTAAAGAGGCCGATTTATGGAAACAGAATGGTTACGAACTTTTATAGTTGCTGCGAAAACAGAGAATTTTCGTGAGACGGCAGAACAACGTTTTATGACACAATCAACAATATCGAAGCATATTCAGCATTTAGAAAAAGAACTACAAACAACACTTTTTGAAAGACAGGGGAAGCAAGTGAAATTAAATCATATCGGTGCTCACTTCCTTCCACACGCAAAGAAAATAATGGCAACGATTGATGAAAGTTTACAAAATACAGTTTCCTTTTTGAATGGTTTCACGTCCCAGTTAACAATTGGTGTTGCACCACAAATCGCCAATTCTACATTGCCAGTCATCATTCATGCATTTCAGCAGCAAAACCCTTCCATTCAACTAACGATCGAATTGTTAAAGTCCAATGAAATCGGGGAAGGTGTACATGCAGGCAAAATAGATATCGGTTTATCAAAATTAACATCGACACGTGACATTAACACGATCCTTCTCGCACAGGAACCGCTTCAATTGATTGCTCCGATATCCAAAAAGGCGACAGATGCACGGACTCTTTTACAGCAGGAAACAATATTAACACATGAATATGCACCTTATTGGCAAGACATACAACAAGTACTACAACAATTTCCAGGCTATAAAATAATGAATATTAATCAAACAGAAGTAATAAAAAACTTTGTCAAGCAAGGATTAGGGATTGCCTTTTTACCAAAAAGTGTAATAGAGGCAGAATCTCACCAGCAATTGCTTCATAGTTATTCGTTAAAGGAATGTTCCCATATTGTTTCGAATACCTATTTTTTATCGAAATATGTAACAGCGGATATAGAGGCGTTTTTAGCAGTTTGTCATTCCGTCTACGAAGGGAAGATATCACTAGAATACTAATAAATAATGCTTGAAAATGTTGGATTAAAAACATTTGGGCTTTGTTTTTATTTTAAAACACCTCCCTAACCTAGTAAGGATAATCGTAAAGATTACCTTTAGAAAGAGAATTATTGACATGCGGTTGGGGTTTATAATTGAAAGGCGGTTATTGTCATGAAATTGGATTTAATGAAATTGTTTGATGGATATGTTAGAAACTATCATACTTTTAATCTAACAATACATCATGGAAAGCACTCATTTACTATGACTGAAATCGGGCATTTTTCAAGGTTAGGTTCAATGTTGGGGTTTTTTCCATACACAGAAGACACTTGTAACGCTACGAATAGACCAATGGACTTAACATGGTGGGATAATTATGATGGCGAGTATTGGCATGACTTTGTATTACACCTAGAACGTGAAAACTATTTCAAAAAAGATGAAGAAACTTTGGACAAGCTTTTTTGTGAACGTGAGTATACTCCATCTAATATTATTGGGATAATGAATGTTCGAAATCATGAAAGAATTGAGGAATTGCTTTCACAAGCAAAAACTATGTGCAAAGTTGATAACGCTTTGCTAATTTTCAAAACAACTTCTAGCGGAAAGAGTCAAAAATATTTTGATGAAGTTCATGCTTATTTACTAAATACGAGAAAAATTGTTGAATCTAAAACTGCTTACGTTTCTGATATTTCTGGGACTTTATATATGTATTATGAAAATGAAAAGTGACTGCTATTATTATAGGCTCCTATCGTAAGTTTCCTTATTATAGCGCCATAACAAATATAAGAATAAATAGCACCACGAGGGGCTTAGAATAAGTAGCGGAGGAAATATATGATTGAACAATTGTTGGATGAAATACCTTTACTTAAAGACTATCGAGAGTTGAAGAGAATGAATAAGGGGTTTTCTTCAGATGAAAAGTATTGCATTTCTCTTAAAAATAACGATAAAAAATATATGATACGAGTGTTCCCAATTGGTCAATTTGAAGTTAAAGAAAAGGAATTCGCACTATTAAAAACAATCGAGACTTATACAACTAAAACAATAAAAGCGATTGAGATTGGAAAGATGCAAGGTCACGGTTATATGGTAACCACGTATATGGATGGAAATGATGTTGAAGATGAATTGTTAGTATTAACAGAAGAAGAACAATATCAATTAGGGTTTGAGGCAGGGCAAGAGCTCTTGAACCTACATAAGTTACAAGCACCAAAACATATAGAATCATGGTATGAACGGAAAAGTATAAAGCATAGACACTATGTAAAGACATATCTAGCATGCCCAATAAAAATTGATCGGGATGAAAAAATCCTACAATTTATAGACAATCATATGTCGTTGATGGAGAATCGACCCAATCTATTTCAACATGATGACTATCATCCCAGTAATTTAATTGCACAAAAAGGGAAATTCAAAGGAATTATTGATTTTGGGAGATATGATTGGGGTGATCCGATTCATGAATTTGTGAAAATCGGTATTTTCACACGAAATATAAGCGTACCTTTTTCCATTGGTCAAATAAAAGGTTATTTTAATGGTGAAGAACCAAGTAATGAATTTTGGACTTTATATAGTCTTTATTTAGCCATGTGTGTATTTTCAACAGTTGTTTGGACATTAAAAACAATACCAGAAGATATGGATAATATGGTAAATAGAATTCATATTTTCCTAGAGGATCATCAGTATTTTACTAATGTAAAACCATGTTGGTATAAATAATTCAAAGACAACTATAATGAACAATTCTCCTTCAAAGACTGCAAAAGAAAGGGGATTGTAGTAAAAAACAATAAGTGAAATCTACTTACAATATTTCGCATTTCTCCCGTTAAAATAAACAACCTCTTGCTTTTGTTTTTGGTTGCACAGGAGATAAGCGAATTTTTTTGATTTCGTTAATGGGAATGTGCTTTTATGTATAATAAAGCAGATAAAGCAAATTTTCTTTTAAATATATATAGAAAGAGTGAAAAAAATGATTGGTGCAACATTATTATTTATCCTCGCAGGTATTGGCGAAATTGGAGGCGGCTATTTAATTTGGCTTTGGTTAAGAGAAGGTAAACCATTTTACTGGGGCATTTTAGGTGGGATTGCGTTGGCTTTATATGGAGTTGTCGCTACTTTTCAATCCTTCCCAACCTTTGGAAGAGTCTACGCAGCCTACGGAGGTGTCTTTATTGTCCTTTCTATTTTGTGGGGCTGGGGAATAGACGGAGAAAAACCAGACATTTTGGATTGGGTTGGAGCAGGTATTTGTTTGATTGGTGTAATGGTGATTTTATTACCTCGTTCATGATGGGGAGAATGGGACCTTCTACTATTTTTATGAGCCTTCACAATTTGAGTAAAATCATCATTGTGAAGGATTTTTTATTTTTTATTTTAATGTGTGTCTAAACACCTGCTGAAAAAAATAAAAATTTTTGTAACGAATCATCTTTAATAGCTATATATAAGTGTCCACCGTTAGAAGTCTAGAGAGAGGGGGGAGGAAAGTGGAGGATTTAAGTGAAATTTACAAATCTTATGCAGATGAAGTAAAACGGTTTCTTATTTGTTTAACAACGAATGTCGATTTAGCTGAGGAATTGACGCAAGAAACATTTTATCAAGCTGTGAAGTCAATTGACCGATACAACGGTGAATGTAAGATGTCTGTTTGGTTATGCCAAATTGCAAAGCATACATACTATAACCATTTAAAAAAGGCAAAACGTTATAGTCTTAGTAGTGTAGAACAAATGATGGAAATGGGGTTGGATGTTCCATCTAATGCGGCATCACCAGAAGTGGAGCTTGTAAAACGTAATACATTTATTTTATTACATAGAGAAATTCATCTTTTAAAAGAACCGTATCGTGAAATATTTTTGCTTAGAACTTCCGTCCATCTTAGTTTTAAGGAAATTGGAGAGATATTCGATAAAAGCGAGAACTGGGCAAGGGTAACCTATTATCGAGCCAAATTAAAATTGGTAGAAAGGGTCCGAGGTGATCAGGATGAACTGTAATATAATAAAAGATTTATTCCCCTCTTATATTGATGGTATTTGTAGTGAAGATACTTCTAGAGTTGTCGAGGAACATATCCATCATTGTGAAGAGTGCCGATTGTACCTAGAAGTGATGGAGCAGCCAACAAATACTATTCTGGCAGAAGAAGTCATGGTAGCAAAGGCGCCTTTTAAAAGAATTAATAAAAAGCGTCGTATTCAAGTGTTTATTTCCATTTTGATTACTTTTATTATCACAATTATAGGCTCTCTAGTCGTTCAAGAAGTAGGAGCTGTACGTCAAATCTTTTTTCCAATGAGTACTGCTACTGTCAATTTAACAGATGATAAAGAAGAGTGGAATACATTATATTTTGACGATAAGGATTATATAAAGTTCGATAGTATCTTTTGGAACAAAGAAATCGTTAATCATGCAAATAATAATAGTGAAGTACTTCTAAGAATTAAAGATGCAAATGGTCATGTTATAGTAGATGAATTTCACATATCGCCCGGGAAAAGCAAGAAATTGGAGGGATTAAAGAAGAACGTAAACTATTACCTCGAGATAAAAGCAAAAAAAGGCCGATTTTTCATTAATGTAGTTTAAAAATAACATATTAGAGGGTTTTTAGAATATGAATCGAATATTTATAAGTAATGCCAAAAAGTTTGGAGGTCGCAATTTTGCTACTTTACTTTTGATATCTATCATCTACCTAAAAACTTTCAAAATAATTTAGGAGCTGATATATGATGATATACAAAAATTCTCTTGATGGAATTTCCGATGATATGTTGACTGGCTTTTTTGTGGATTGGCCGAATCCTCCAAATCCTCAAACTCACTTAAAGTTGCTAAAAAACAGTAGTAAAGTAGTTATTGCTTTAGACGATCATACGAACCATGTAGTTGGATTTATTACAGCGATTAGCGACGGAGTTCTATCTGCCTTCATTCCGTTTCTTGAAGTTTTGTCAGAGTATAAAAACAAAGGTATTGGCAAGGAATTAGTCAAACAAATGTTACAGGAACTTGATGATATTTATATGGTTGATTTGTGTTGTGACGATGACTTAGTTCCTTATTATGAGGAGTTTGGCATGATCAAATCAAACGGTATGCTCGTTAGAAATTACGAAATGCAGTCAGGAGTTTCAAACAAATAAATAGATAGAAAAACGCTTGGATATTTTCCAAGCGTTTTTTCGTGCTTAATTATTCGTCAATGCTTTCTGCGATTTTATGTGTGAAATGATTATTATTTTTTTACAGATACAAAGCGTAATCTGCAATAATCAGCAACCCATCGATGCTCCTGATAAAACGTTGGCTTTAATAATTGTTCGCATTTTGCATAAATCTGTTCTTTTTCAGTTTCTGATAAATGCTGGAGCATATTAGTACTGAACATCACTAGCCAATTCCGTAGCCCATCCTCGCCCTGAAGCGGTGTTGGTCGTTCATATAGTGAAATCATTTCAACTGTAAAACCTGCACCTTCCAACTTCGACTGGTATTCTTCTACAGTTGGAAAATACCACGGGAAATTTTCCTCTATATAGGGTAGTTTATATTCTTCCATACTTTTTTGAAGCGCCCAAACAATAGAAGCGATATTACCATGTCCACCCATTTCAGCGACGAAACGGCCACCTTGTTTAAGTGAAGTGTAAATATTTTTAATGACTTCATCCGGCTGTTTCATCCAATGTAATGCAGCATTTGAAAAGGCTGCATCGAATTGATTTGTTAGGTGAAGTGCTGTTGCATCCATTATATGAAACGTAATGTTTGGGTATTTTTGCTGTGCAGTGGTAATCATGTCGTGGGAGGAATCTACCCCAAGAACATTGGCACCAAGAGCTGCAATTTCATGGGCTAAATCACCTGTACCACAGCCGACATCTAAAATGTCTTCATTTTTTTGTGGGGCAAGCAAATCCACTAAGCTTCCTCCAAATTTTGAAACAAAGTCATGTTTTTTATCATATAAATTGGCATTCCATTTTGTTGTCATTTCCCTCATCTCCTTTGGTTGAGCATAACAGAGAGTTTAATTGAACAGAAATGCTTAAAATGATTAGTTTTGATTCTAAATTGGAATATAGGGAGAATGTCATCTCTCAATTAATTCATTTTTTTATTTCGTTAAATGGAAGCATTATACAAAAATAATATATAAGTCTTTTGTTATAGGTGAATTGGAGGTATAATTTACTTTATATTGCAAAATTCGGAAAGTGGATGCGATTGTTATTTCGAGAAAATTAAATAACAAAGTTTAATTGCACAATTTAAATGAGGGCGGGTTTTTTTATGTGGATTTTTTTGGGGGGCATAATAATAGGACTTTTACTAATATGTTTACGCCTACATTATCAAAAATCTAAACTACAACAAAAAGTAGAGTTATTAGAACCACTGGTGGAATCGGTTGAAAATATACGTGATATTTTATATTACTGTGAGACGTATCCTAAGTTGAAATATCTATATTTAAGTCCTACTGTCAATAATCTCCTTGGTCCAAATGCATTAAGGGACCATGTACAGGATCCTGATAAAGTTTTTGAAATCGTCCATCCAGATGATTATGAGATCTTAGTAAAGAAAACATTAGGGACACTTAATTTTAACCAGCCTATTACAGTACGCTTAAAAAATCATCTAGGGGAATATATTTGGTCTGAAGAATATGCTACACCTGTTTATAAAGATGGCAAGTTTGTAGCTGTACAAGGTTTATTTAGAAATATTAATGATAAAATCGTATTACAACAGCAATTAGAGTACAAATCTACGCATGATGCCTTAACAAATTTGTATAATCGTGAATATTTTCAAGCAAAGATGGCTCATTTTAACGAACGCAACGACCCGATTACAGTAGTCCTAGCAGATTTAGATGAGCTGAAATGGGTTAATGACAAATACGGACATCAAATGGGGGATAAATTAGTTTGTGAAACAGCGGCTTGTTTGGAAGCTTATGCAGATAATGACATGCTTATAGCAAGAATCGGTGGTGATGAATTCTCTATTCTTATTCCAAATAAAAGCGTTTTACAAGTCGAGCGATATTTAAAAAACGTTGAGATGAAAATGCAAAAAGACTATAAAGATTTGCCGTTCTCATCGATTAAAATTTCTATCGGATATGAATATAGCAACTCCTCTTACGGCGTTATGGAGCAGTTGTTTAGCCAAGCAGATGAGAAGATGTATGAAAATAAGAAGAAAAGAAAATTATTAAACGAAAAGGTTGAGCCTTTTATTTTGACGCAGTAAACCGCACTTAAATGCATTACGGAGAACCGTATCATAAAAAAACGCGGTTTATTAAAAGAACCATCTAGATTAAATTTGACAACAATAGAAAATCTCTAGTAAACAAAGTAAGCACCTTGTTTACTAGAGATTTTTATTGTAATTATTTAATTAAAATGCTCTTGTTTTTAGCGTTCCATAGTACACTTTTACCAAGTTCTTCACTTACAAAGCGGAGTGGAACAAATGTCGTGCCATTAATGACTTCAGGTTTTACTTGAAGTCTCTTAGAATTGCCATTAACAGTTACATAATAGCTATCAGTATTTAATACGATTTTTGAACCGTTTAACTGTACTGTAATCTCATTATTTTTAGAATTCCAGTTAACTTTTGCACCAAGCTCTTCACTTACAAAGCGTAAAGGAACTAAGGTTGTTTCTTGTTTAGTGAAAGGTGCAACAGCAAGTGTTTTACTTTTACCATTAATATAGGCTGTTTTACTATTTAAATATAATAAAATCTCGTTGCTTTTTGTTGTTGCATTTGGATAACCAGCAGTTAAAGTATACGTACCAGAAGTGTATTGATCACCCCAATAGTCAGCGTAAACTTCGATATAGTATGTGCCGGCTGCTAAATATTTTGAATAAGACTGTGAGCTAGAATCCAACAATTTTTTATTTGCATCATAAATTTTAAAACGTGCTGGCGCTGAAGTATTGGATAACGAGATGTTAACATTTCCTTCTTTATTTAACGTAATTGAATAAAAATCAATATCATTGCTATTTGACATTTGAGATTTGATTGGAGCATTTGATTTGATAGGGAAAGCATTTTCAAGCGTATCATTAGGTTCAAATGTTGATGGATTGTGCTCTTTAGAATTTGTAGAATAAGTCGCAATTAAATCATACTTACCAGAAGAGTAGTGATTATCCCAATAGAAATCATAAACTTCAATATAATAAGTACCAGCTTTTAAAGGTTTGAAAAGAGATGAGTTACTGCTAGCAATTAAATTTTTATTACTATCATATAGGTTAAATTTGATTGGTGCAGATGTATTTGCTAAATAAATATAAACATCACCATTGTCTACAGTCGTAGTAAATTTGTAAAAATCAACATCATTATTATTTGAAATTAAAGAAGAAATCTTTTTTCCTGACTGAATAGGGAAAGCATTTTCACGCGTATCATTAGGTTCAAATGTAGTCGAATCATGAGTTACATTTCCACTACTATACGTCGCTTTAATTTCATAAGAACCGCTAGAATAGCTATTACCCCAATCGTAAGCATTAACTTCAATATAGTATGTACCAGCTTTTAAAGTTTGGAAAGAAGATGAGACATTCCAAGCAATTAAATTTTTATTACTATCATATAGAGAGAATCTGATTGGCGCAGTTGTATTTTCTAAATAAATATTAAGATCACTATTATCTTGCTTAGTATTAATTTGATACCACTGTGATTCATTTGAAGATGTTAGGGCGTTTGAATGTGTGTTGCCAGATTCTAAATTAACCGTACTTGATGCATGACTTGTTGAAGCAAATCCAATCATAGCAAACATCACAAGAAATAAACTTAAAATATGTTTTTTCAATAATGCCACTCCTTTAAAATTATATTGTATTATTATACAAAAAACATACAGATAAATAACTATTAAATCAATAAAAGGATATATTATCCTAGTTTTGAAAGGCATGTCTTAAAGTGAAAAATGCCAAGTAGCTAATGAAAATTAAATTTCCCTTTATAAAAAAATAGTATAAATTTTAATTTTTAATAAATTATTGATGAATGTTAATGAATAATGTAGTAGGATAGTACATTTTATGCGGCAGTTTATTATAGATGGACAACCAGCGACTTTTTACCCTAAATATATGGTGGATTAAGGTGCAGATAATAATGGTTATATCCAAACCGACCTTGCGAAAGAATGTATATTTCGTTAGGTCTTTTTGGCGTGTGTAAATTTGTTTGCTTTGGAGGGTGAGCCTTCCAAGCTAAACAAAAAAATATCACCCTCATGTAATGGTGATAAGCCAATATTTTTCAAAGTTTTAGATATATTATTTAGTGCGTTGTATTGTGTTACCAAGGTCTTGTTGCTTTTCTTGGCATTGCCTTATCGGCGAATGCACTTACGAATGGGGTAGGTGCAGGATTACTTGGTCTTTCACCGCTTGTCATCTCGATAACTGCTGCAATTGGTAGTTTTATTACTGTTTGGATAGGGGTTAAGGTAGGAAGTAAAGTAGCAGATGTTCGAATCGGTTCATTTACTTTAGGGCAATTTGGAACAATTATTAGTGGAGTCATTTTATTAGTAATCGCTTTTGCAGCATTCTTTTAACTTCTTTCAGCGGAATCGGGAGGGATCCGTACGCAATTATGCAAAGGCATAATTGATCTAAAGTGTTGACAAAATGTCAACGTAATAATACACTTTTTGAGAATGATATATTCATATTAGACGGCTGCGTGAAGTCATGTTAGTCATTGTAAGAAGGGAGAATCGAAAATGGCTGAACAGAGAAACAGTAGTACTCTTGGTTTATTGCTGAGGGAGTTGTTGAAAGAACGTTCATTATCTATGCGGAAGTTTAGTGAACTCACTGGAGTCGACACAGCTACGATCTCACGGATAATAAATGGAAAAAGAAAGGCGACACCACAACATTTAGAAAATTTTGCTGACTGCCTTGGTGTTCCGTTAATCAATCTTTTTGAAGCAGCAGGATACCCAATTGAACAAAGACAAGAAGAGCCAGAAGCAGAACCAGATTCAGATATCCATACGTCTGTTGACTCAATACAAGCTTTTCTTAAGTCTTCAAATGTGTACGATGATGATTTTTCGGTGGCAAATGTTGAACAGAAATTAGAAAGCTATGGACTCTATGCGCAAACAGAAGAAGGTAAAAATTCGATACTTAAGGATTTTGATGAAAAAATTAAGAGTGTAGGAAGCATAGGTCCGTTTATAAGCAAATTAAAAGAGTTATACGAGAAATTCACATTGGGGAGGGGCACAATTTTTGAACTAACTATAATTGGAAGTACATTATTATATTTTATAATCCCTGTAGATGTTATACCGGATTATTTATTTCCGATTGGTTATTTAGACGATGCAATAGCTGTGCAACTTACTACAAAGGCATTACTAAAAAAATAACTTAGACTTAAGTGATAGGTGGATTTATTTATGAAAAGAAGCAAAAAGAGCCGTAAATGGCTAAGGAATTTCTTCTTAGCATTCGCATTAGTAATCGTAACAGGGATTATTTATGGGGTTTACCAATACAACAGCGGATTGGCTATGGCAGACGATAGTCATATTAAAGATAACGAAAAGGCGTATGACCCATTTGAAGGTGCGGATGTGCAATTTGGTCAAATTAATGTGCTATTAATGGGAAGTGACGCTAGAGACGAGGATGGTAGATCAGATACGTTAATGATTGCACACTATGATCAAACGACGAATGATGTAAAACTTATTTCTATCATGCGAGATACGTATGTTGACATCCCAGGGCACGGAATGAATAAAATAAATTCTGCTTTTGCTTTTGGAGGTCCTGAACTTGTAAGGAAAACAATTAAGCAAAATTTTGATATTGATGTTAATTACTATGCTCTCGTGGATTTTAAAGGATTCCCTAAAATTATAGATCTTTTAGCACCGGATGGGATTGAAGTTGATATTCCTTATGAAATGTCCTATGGAATTGGTATGACCTTACATCCTGGAAAACAAACTTTACATGGTGACGGCTTATTAGGCTATGTACGATTCCGCCACGATCGTTTAAGTGATTTTGGACGAGTGGAACGCCAACAAGAGGTTTTAACGAAGGTGAAAGAACAAATCGGTGTTTCAAGCTTAATGAATTTGCCAAAATTACTTGGTGTTGCAGATTCATACTTTGATACAAATGTTGATAATAAAACAATCCTTACTATTGGAAAAGGGATTGTGAATGGAAAATCTAGTATGGACACTTTACGAATTCCTGTTGCAGACTCTTATGAAGATAAACGTACGAATGTAGGAGATGTTTTAGATATTAACTTAGATAAGAACAAACAGGCATTAGAGGAGTTTTTATCATCGAAGGACAGTGAAAAATGACGCCGTTTCTTCAAACGAATTAAGTAGTTAGCAGGAAATACACATTAAAATTAGAGTATGTTTTGAACAACTTTTTCAAAACATACTCTTTTGTTATTTTATTAGTTCCTACATCATTTCTATCTTTTTTTTGGACAAAAATCACTAATGCTACATATCTAAAATTCTTTCATTTTTTGTTCAAGCAAATTCAATAACCGTCCTTCAATCATGTTTTGATCATATAGAAAGGGAAAACGTCAATTTAACATTAATTTCGATGAACCGTATCATAAGTAAGTGAGGTTTTTTAGAAAAATAGTACAGCACCTCCCCAAATAGTGGAATAAGTGTTTTTTTGTTGTTTGGCCGTATAAAAAGAATGAACTCCTTATGAGAACAGAATAGTGATAAAGCAGAGGATAGAAGTTCCTCTGGATAGCAAGGTTCTAAAAAATTGATTTAAACCAAAGAATTCCGTCAAAATGTCATTGATGATTCGGACTTATTGGAGCGATACGTGAACAATTTATTAGATAATGAGGTTAGACATACACCTCGCCATGGGAAGATTTTTGTAGAATGCTATACACAAAGATATTGTCCAAATAATACTATAGTAAAATTAATGTATTTGACTATATCTAAATTTCTTCTTCGAATAAGATATATTATTCTAAATTGAAAAGATGGTGGTATAATGTCAAATCAACGAGGTCATAAAGATAGTAATGATGAGTCTAATTCCAAGGAATTACAAAGCGGTGTGGAAAGTAAAAATGAAAAAGTAAGGATTATTGTAAAAAAAGATGGAGAAGAAATTAGGACTGATTCTCCTGTATCGGATAAGTTAAAGCTTGTAATTGTTATAAATAATCAGTTCACTAGTGCACCTAATACCACGCAAATTGCAAGTGGGGCAGGAAGAAATAGTGCAGCTGGTAGTAATGCTGCAATAGATTCCTCGAATACCGATCAACAGCAAAGTGTGGGAGCACAAGGGGTAGCTAGAAACAGCGGTATGGAGGGGGAGCAGACTGAACCTCACGAACAGCATTTAGACTCGGATGGTGACGAAGAAATTGTTATCATCATCAATAATCAGATAGATAATGGTCAAAAACAGTCCTCAGCTACTCAGGTAGCAAGCGGAAGCGGTTTAGATAGTACGGGAGGAACTAATTCAGCCATAGGAAGTTCTAATACGAAGCAGCAGCATGCGGTTGGTGGAGGCGGTCGTGCAATAAATGAGGGTGAGAATGGTGATCAAGAGGAAAAGTAACAATTCAAAGTAACAATTCATTGGAAAAGTTAAAAAGGATTAAAATATAATTATCTACGTAAACTTAAAGAGAATTGATCCCATAGCTTATAGATAGTTAAGAATCAGTTTTTTATTTAATCAGAAGGATAACATCTGGGCCATATCATATTTCTAGTTTTTTAGACTCGGCAGTAAAGTTAACCATTGAAAGAATGGGTAGTAAATATTTATTCTCCTTTTTCATAGAATGAATATTCTATAGTTTTTACCTATAGGAAACGTAAATGCAGTTCTATCTCTCTTTTTAGATGATAGTAAAGCAGCGACTAATAGCGAATAGCTGACATGCTTAGGGCCAGAATAATGTATGAGTACATTTGATCGAAAACCTCATTTAGATACGTTACGATGAACCGTATCATAAGTAAGTGCGGTTTTTTTAAATAAGTCATAAAGAACATTAATTATTAATGTTCTTTATGACTTATTTCATTTTTTTGTAAGGTTAGCTTGAAATTTAACTAAGTAACTTCATATAGAAGGGTAAGTTTTTTACGCCTACGTTTGTGGATTTAAATTAAGATACAGAGAGAGTTTGTTTAAATGATAAACACTTAAAAAAGAAGAATTTTATTGATTGGTATAAAAACATAATAGAAGGAGGCATTCCTAAATTTAATGTTAGGATGCCTCCGGTAGCTTTTTATAAGTGCTTAACTTTACTTTTCTACCTTTCGATATTCCGTATATTCGCCTTCATATTCGGCAAGGCCTAAATGATTGCAAGAGCCGTACATATTTTCAACATGGATTTCATCATAATATTTAACTAAATCAATTGAGAAGCCATTTAACTCATATGATGCCACATCATCAGAAATTAGCTGTGCGTCACGTGTTGTATAGTTATAATGCCATGGCATTTGGTAGCCAAATAAATTTCCATTTGTAGGGTCATAGCGATAGCCATTAACAGATGTAAAAGTAATTTTTGTCGGTGTCACTTTATCAATACGAAGTGATGTTTCTACACCTGATCCTGTAAAGCCTGAATTATAGTAATAGCCTAACCAATGTGAGCGCTCTCCTTGCGAAGATCCTTCTGGATAAATTGATACATCATGTGAATCTTGATCCCAAGAAACTGTCGCCCCTAATGCTTCACTAATAAAGCGTAATGGCACTAATGTTATCCCTGATTTTATAATCGGTGCTACTGACACAGCTAATGGGTTGCCGTTAATTTTTGCTTTTTTTGACCCGACCATTAGCCAAACCGTTTTCGTGCTATTTTTCGTTGTAATCGTTTTATCTTTCGCATTCCAGTTCACTGTTGCATCTAATGTTTCAAATACGCCTTGCAGTGGTACTAACGTTACGCCAAGTACGATTCATATGAGGCGTTAAAACAAGCGATTGATGACTATATTGATTTTTATAATCATGATCGTTATCAGAAACATTTAAACGGCTTGAGCCCTTTAGAATTCAGGGCACAAGCCGCTTAACGCATTTTTATTATTTCCACTGTCTACTTGACAGGGAGCAGTTCAAATTCATCAGCTACCAATCTTATTTTTCAAGCTTTGTTAATGTTTTTCCGCTCCAACCAAAGATGATTGTCAAAATTGGTCCGAGTAGACAGAAGAAGGTAAATGGTAGGTAAGATGTTGTTGGTATATCTAGTACACTAGCAATAAAAATACCGCAAACACTCCAAGGAACTAGAGGATTGACTACAGTACCAGCATCCTCCATAACACGGGATAAATTTTTAGGTGCAAGTCCTACCTTCTCAAATTGTGCTTTAAATGCTTCACCAGTTAGTAGGATGGATAAATATTGCTCACCAATTAATGTGTTTACACCAATCCCTGTAATGGCTGCACCTGTAATAACAGAGCCAGCACTTTTAAATAAGCTCTCCACCTTCGCTAAAATACTTTGAATAATGCCGAGCGTAAATAGAAGACCGCCCATTGTTAATGCTAATAAGACTAAGGCAATTGTAAATAGCATACTGTTCATACCACCGCGAGACAGTAAAGCATCTACACCTTTATTACCCGTACTAGATACATAGCCTTCAAAAAGGATTTTAAAGACATTGGATAGGGCAATCGGTTCTTGTATGTAGGCAAGTCCAACGCCAATAATTGAGACGACTGCGAGTGTGATAAGTGCAGGTGCTTTATAAAAAGTCATAATAACAAGAACAACAATCGGCAATAATGTATACCAATGAATAAGTCCAGTTGACAGTAATCCCTCTTTAAATTGCTCAACTGTATCAAATGAAGTATTTCCACCTGTTGGCGATATGATTGCATAAAGGACGAATGAGATGACGAAAGCTGGAATCGTTGTCCAACCCATATTTTTAATATGCTCGAAAAGATCTACACCTACTGTACCAGATGCAAGATTTGTTGTATCCGAAAGGGGAGACATTTTATCTCCAAAGAAAGCTCCAGAAACAATTGCACCAGCCGTTATAGCTAAAGAAATGTCCATTGCACCGGCGATTCCCATAAAGGCAACGCCCACTGTTGCTACAGTAGTTAAAGAACTACCAACTGAAACACCAACTATACTACAAATCAAAAATACGATGGCAAAGAAAAAGCTTGGTGAAACTGTTAAAAAGCCATAGTAGATCAGTGTTGGAATTGTACCACCCATAATCCAACTCGAAATTAAAATACCGATAAAGAAGAAAATAAAAACTGCCCCAAGTCCAGCACTTGCACCAGCAATCATACCAGCTTCAAGCTCACGGAATGGAACTTTCTTTAGTAATCCATAGGCAATTAAAAGTGAAATGACAAGAAAAATAGGTATATGGGGTGTCGCCTTTAAATACCCAATACTGAATGCCATCATGGCAATAATTAAAATTATAATAAAGCTAGCCTCGATAAATCGAGGGTTACTCTTTGCTTCAATTCGAAACATGCTAATCCTCCTAACAGTTACTTCTCCGCTTCAATGCGGTGAAGCCCAAAAGTATTATAGCACGCTAATAAATTTTGTCAATCGATTGATAAATATTGTCAATTAAATAGATAGTATTTTCCTTAATGGATACTAAAATAATCCCATGCATTTTTGACAATTAATGTACAAGTCATGATGATAAAAATAATACGCATCATTTTTGTCCCACGTTTCAACGCAAATTTTGAACCCATTATGGCACCGAAAATCATGACGAAGCCCATCGGTAGGCCATATAAAAAATTAACTTTTCCTAATAGTAAAAACATAGCCAGTGCAGCTAAGTTCGATGTGAAATTGAAGGCTTTAGCATTACCAGCGGCCTGCAAGAAATCATTGCCCGTCATTAATAAAATGAAAATAAAAAAAGAACCAGTGCCAGGTCCGAAGAAACCATCGTAAAAGCCAACAGCTGCAAAAGCGCCAACAAAGATGATTTTCTTCCTAGTACTTAATTTCCGTTCTTCAGGTTGCTGTCCCCAATCTTTCTTAAAAACCGTATAAGTGGTAACAAGGACGAGCATAACAAGCATTAGGGGCTTTAAAATAGCTGGTGATACAAGATGCACAGTATAGGCACCAATGAACGAACCAATAAAAATAAAAGGTATTATTTTTCGATTCTTTTTTACATCGACCTTGCCAGCTCGTAAAAAAGTTAACATGCTAGTCCCGTTGCTAATTGTATTTGCGAGTTTGTTTGTGGCAATCGCTGTACTTGGCGGTAAACCAACCGCCATAAGCGCAGGCAATGAAATTAATCCTCCGCCACCGACAATCGCATTTAAAAAGGATGCGATAAAGCCCAGTACTAAAAGTATGACAAGTGATAGTAAATCGATGTCCATATGAATGATACTCACAACCTTCTTTAACGCATATTGTGTAAGTTACACTTTTCTTATAACAGTACTGCGAATTGTAATAAATGACAATGTAACTTTTCTTTTTAACTTCTTTCAGCGAGTATCCAAACACCCGCTGAAATAGAGGAACTCAGTCTAGGAACGCCACGTCCTGTGGCAACGACTGAGTGACCAACATCACGTTGGCCCAAAGCCTCCGGCGGATGTCACGGAATCGGTAAGGAGTGCTTTGTGCAAGCACAAAGCCGATTCCAGACGCAATTATGCCGAGGCATAATTGATTGTAAATATCGTTTACAATTCCTTAACATTTATAAAGATGAAAAAAATAGAAAGAAAAAAAGTTTTTCAAGTATTTTTATAAAAATAAAAGAAAAATTGGGTATATTTAAAGAAAAATCGATAATTTTTGTTATCGAGTTTCCAACGTTTTCAACTTGGAAAAGTACCTAGAAATAATTGTGGCAAATTATATATTACATTTTTGTAAATTCAACTCGTTTTTGTTTAAAAATCTGTAGAAATATGTGAAAGTTTTGTTATGATGATTGCAGAAATCGACAATATTCATTCAACAGGAGGAACACAATGTTCAACTCAAACAAGCAAGATCCATTTTTTAAGGCATTGTTAAACATTTCCAAAAACGTTAAAGAAGGTATTTATTACGCTCATAACGCACGTATTGAAAATATAGATTCACTAAAAGAAATCGCAGACACAATGAAGCGATATGAAACAAGTGGAGATAAATTGATTCACGAGCTTATCGTCATGCTAAATAAATCATTTATGACACCGATCGAGCGTGAGGATATTTTAGCACTTGCTAATAAATTGGATGATGTCATTGATGGAATGGAAGGCTGTATTGCTCATTTTGACATGTATAATTTAACAGAAGTTACAGACCCGATGCGTCAATTCTTAACATATATTGCGAAAAGTACAGACGAAATGGTCCTAGCCATGGAGCTATTAAATAGTAGAAAGCTTGTTGAAATGCGTAAACATGCTATTCAAATTAAGGACTATGAGCGTGAATGTGATGAAATTTTCCGCTCTTCAATGAAGCAATTATTTATTCAAGAAAAAGATCCGATGCGCATCATGATCTTCAAGAGTATATACGAACAATTTGAAGACATTGCAGACTACTGTCAAACTGTAGCAAATACAATTGAAACAATAATTATGCGTAACGCGTAAGATGGAGAGTACGAAATGGATACGATATTACTGATAACAATATTAGTCGTTATATTCGCGCTTGTGTTCGATTTTATTAACGGCTTCCATGATACAGCCAACGCGATCGCAACTTCTGTATCAACAAGGGCATTGAAGCCACGTACAGCAATCTATATGGCTGCAATTATGAACTTCATCGGAGCTATAACATTCGTTGGGGTAGCAAAAGCATTAACAAAGGATATTGTTGACCCGTTCAGCTTAAATGCTTTTACTGGAGATACTACAGGTTCTGTCGTTATTTTAGCGGCATTATTATCAGCGATTACATGGAATTTAGTAACTTGGTACTTTGGAATTCCATCTAGTTCATCGCATACATTGATCGGTTCTGTGGCAGGTGCTGCAATCGCGGCAGCCGGCTTTAATGTATTGAACTACAGTGGCTTTATAAAAATCCTTCAAGCGCTTATTTTCTCACCATTACTTGCGTTTGCAGCTGGTTTCTTAATGATGTCATTATTTAAAGTACTATTTAAGGATATGAATTTATATCGAACGAATAAAGGCTTCCGGACAATGCAAATAGGTACAGCAGCTTTACAATCATTTACTCACGGTACAAACGATGCGCAAAAGGCGATGGGGATTATTACGCTAGCGTTAATTGCAGGAGGCCTGCATCACACAGACGATATTCCTTTCTGGGTACGTTTTGCAGCAGCATGTGCGATGGGTCTTGGTACTTCTGTAGGTGGTTATAAAATCATCAAAACAGTCGGCGGTAAGATTATGAAAATTCGTCCAGTAAACGGAGTTGCAGCTGACCTTGCTTCTGCATCCATCATTTTCGGTGCGACATTAATTCACTTACCAGTATCTACTACACATGTTATTTCTTCATCTATTATGGGTGTAGGTACAGCACATCGAGTAAGAGGTGTTAAATGGGGCATGGCGCGAAAAATTGTGACAACATGGGTAATCACAATGCCAATTTCCGCAGTCATGGCTGCAGCTATTTATTTTATCTTAAGTTTATTGTTCTAACATAATGAGGGAATGCACAAATTGCGTGCATTCCTTTTTTTATTTGATTAATTGGATAGGATTGATGGATTGATAAGGCAAGTGACGGAAAGCCAGCCCAGACCGACGGAAAGAGAAGGCGAAGAGACGGATATTCCTCTCAGAACGACGGAAAGAAATGCAGGTGACGGAAAGCCAGCCCAGATCGACGAAAACAAATGCAAGCGATGGATTGCTCACACCAAACGGCGGATATAAAAGAGAAGTGACGAAATGCCAGATCTATGGTAATTATAAAGAAAGTATAAAGTTCAGAAAAAAAGTCTTTTTACATAGTAAGGTTAATGCAGGAGGAAAACAGATGAAAGAAAAGCTATTACTGATTGAGGATGATACGGCGATTGGACGTATTGTGAAAGAAACGCTTGAGCAAGAGGGTTACCAAATTACTTGGGCAACAACAGGACTTGAAGGGCTAGCTGATTTTCAAGCAGATTCTTTCGATTTAGTGTTAGTCGATTGGATGTTACCTGAGATGGATGGTCTAACTGTTTGCCAAAATATTCGTTGGGAAAGTGATGTACCTATTTTAATGATGAGTGCGCGTAATGAAGAGGCTGATAAGGTTGAGGGCTTGCAAGGCGCTGATGATTATATTGCGAAACCGTTTAGCTTAGAGGAGTTAAAGGCGCGTGTCGCCTCACACTTACGTCGCTGGAAACGTTTTACGAAAAAAGAAATCACAGAAGATGTAACATCCTTTGTACACGGCTTAAAAATTGATTGGCAAAAGGAAACAGTGCGGCTTGATGATAAAGAGCTAGCCTTAACACAGAAGGAATTCGCCCTGTTAAAACTACTTGCGAAAAATCCAAGTCAAACCTTTTCAAAAGAAGAGCTATATCAGCATATTTGGCAACAGGCAAGCGTAGATGAAACACATACAGTCACAGTACATATAAAGGCACTACGAGAAAAACTAAAAGATCCAGTTAAAACCCCGTATTATATACAAACAGTATGGGGCAAAGGTTACCGCTTTATCGGTGAACTATTATGAAGATTAAAACATGGTTACTCATCACTTTTTTCATCGTGATGGTTTTACCGATAACAGGTGCTTATAGCCTTTATGTGTGGATTAATGCCTATTATCAAGATAAAAACGTTGCTGAGTATTTCGAAAAATTAACAGAGCTCAATCAAGTAAAATCTGTTCTCGAAAATCCTATGTATTATACAAAAAATGCGGATATAAAAGATGTTGAAGCACTAACGAATGATCGTCTTGCAATTACACTTTACTTGAAATCAGGCTTGATTTTGTATTCCTCAAATCCATTGAAATCGGGGTTTGATACTAAAGATAGTATTTTTAAAGGTTTATATGAGCTAAAGCAAAATTACAATGCCTTTACTTATAAAGAACCTGTTTATCAAGATGGAGAATTGCTTGGGGTTTATGAGATTCAATTAGTTAGGACGGATTGGATAAAAGGGGTAGAAAGTCGTTCATGGCTTGTAATAGCTAGCTCTATATTGTTATTTCTCTTTATTTATTTTGCAGTTATGATGCTGCTTAACCGTAAATTAAATCGACCGTTACATGAACTGATGCGGCAAATGCGTGCTTTTGCAAAAGGGGAGCATGTGGAATCAAATTTAGTAGCAAGAAAAGATGAAATTGGGGAACTTGCTCAAACTTTTCTTGCCATGCAGGACGAAATTGAAACTGCACGTGCGCACTTAAAAACGGAACAACAGCAAAAGGAGTTAATGATTGCAAGTATTTCCCATGATTTGAAAACACCTCTTACAGCTATACAAGCATATGCCGAGTCTTTACAAGGCAAGGCTTTGTCGAAAGAACAGCAAGACGAATATCGACAGATTATTTTAACAAAATCTGAAACGATGAAGCATATGTTAGAGGATTTACTAATGTACACTTTACTGCAATCTACAAGCTATCATTTAGAACTTATAGAAGTAGATGGGGCGGAGTTTTTTGAAATGGCGCTGTCTGATTATGAGCAGTTATGCAAGGATCAAGGGTTTATGCTTGAAGTTACTTGTGACATAGAGGGTATGTATGCAGTGCATCCGAAGCAGCTTCAAAGGGTGATCGATAATTTAATGAGTAATGCTTGGCGCTATGGAGCAGTAGGTACAACGATAGGTTTAGCAGCCTTAAATACTAGGAAGTGTCCTACGTGGTGCTTTGATTTTGTAAAGCTTGCACTGACAAAACAAGAAGGTATGTATATTATTGTGCAAAATTGCGGTCAGGGTATTAATAAAGAAGATATTGAGAAGTTATTTGAGCCCATGTACCAAGCGGATTCAGCACGAACAAAGGCTGGGGAGCGCGGCACTGGACTAGGATTAAATATAGCAAAACAAATAATAGAAAAACATGGTGGGACAGTAGAACTTGTATCGAAAGAGGGCTATGGAACAGCTGTACTTGGCTGGTTGCCATCAATTAAAGGAGAGAATTAATCATGAATTGGAAAAAATCATTACGTGCAGCAGGTTTAGTTGCCGCACTAACGTTTGGCTTAGTAGGTTGTAACACGGAGGGATCATATTCACCACAAGAAATTATCGATCAAGCATTGCAGGAAATGAAAGAACCACTTACTTATTATGCTGAATACAAGATGGATATGGATGATGTTGGTGGAAAGGCTCAAGTCAAAGAGTGGATTAAAGATGATAAACGACGTATTGAGATAACAGCTGACAATGGTGAGCATATCATCACAGTCAACAATGGTTCACAGATTATTATGTATGATGTTGTAAAAAACACTGTTCATAAAATGGATATTGGCAAAGAAAGTTTAGGTGCATTCCCTTCGCCTAGAGATCAGGCAGAATCACTATTTAATTTAGTAAAGGATACACATGATGTGAAAATTGCAGGGGAGGAGAAGATTGCTGGAAGAGATACGTATAAAATCGTAGCGAAAGCCAAAAAAGAGGATACTTTATTAGGTGATATGGAAGTATGGGTTGATAAAAAAACATGGGTAACGTTAAAAACAGTAACGAATAGTGCTGGAAATAAAATGACATCAGAGTATACGAAGATGGATGAAAACGCCAAAATCGACGATGCACAATTTACAATTGATGCTCCAAAGGATGCAAAAGTAGAAGAAATTACTGTACCTGAACCTGAGTCAGTAACACTGGATACAGTGAAAGAACAGCTTGGCGAATTTTTAATGGTACCTGAAGAAAATGGACTAACTTTGGATGATATTTCATTGGAGAGTGTGCAAGAAGAGCGTTCGGTGTATACCTTTACTTATTTAAAGAATGGTCAGCAAGAAATTTTTGTTACAGTTTCAAAAGCTATTAGTAATGATACTAAGGATGAGACTTTCCCAGGTATAAAAGAAAGGGACATCCGAGGTCAAAAAGGAACTTTTATGGATGAGAAAAAATTCCGTTATATTGATTGGCAGGAAAATGGCTATCGATATAGCATTATGAATAATAACCCTGAGCGAACAGTCGAAGACCTTGTAGCCTATGCAAAACAAATGACCATCGTTAAATGAGGTGTATTGTAATGAAAAGAAATGAATTTATAAAATGTTTCGCATTGTTTTTATTTAGCACAGTTTTTTTATATGGTGTAGGTGAAACATATGGCGTTCAGTGGCTGCAATTTCATTTCTTGGGAAAATACAGTGATGAAGGTTTTTATTTCAGTTTTAGCTCGTTAACCCCTATACTTGGTGGCTTACTAATTGTTGCGCTATATGAAATGAAGATTAAACGACTCATTTAACTTCTTACAGCGGGTGTCCAAACACCCGCTGAAATAGAGGAACTCAGTCTAAGCACTGCGCTTTCGCACAAAAGACATCTGCAGGCCTAAGTACAAAGCCGATTCCGGACGCAATTATGCCGAGGCATAATTGATTATGAGGAAAATCCACAATGAAAAAGAGTGGATTTTCTTTTTTTGTCTTGATTTATCTACAAGTACAAATGCTATAATATGTAAAAACTTCTAGGGGGACTGAAATGGAACAAGTGATTGTAGAAACAAACTATTTTACTTTGCATACCTTATGTGATGGCGTATATGCTGTCATTGCTAAACCAGGTCAAGGTGCTTGGGGTAATGCGGGAATCATTGATTTAGGTGACGAACTTCTTGTTTTTGATTCGCTAAGTACGCCTTCAGCAGGGGAAGAGTTAAGACGCCAAGCAGAAAGTTTAACGGGTAAGAAAGTAAAGTATGTGATTAACAGTCACTATCACGGGGATCACGTTTTTGGGAATCAAATATTTTCAGATACAACAATTATTTCTACATATGTAACGGAGAGATTGTGCAAAGAAAAGAATAAAATTGAAGACTACGAGAAGGAAGAGCAGGACATGAAACATTACCTGCTTCAGCTAAAAAATCAAATCGATTCAACAGAGGACACCGTTATAAAAGCGAGTTTAATCAACCAATATCAAGAAATGTCGAAGGTATTGGATGATTTATCTCGATTACAGATTGTGTTACCATCCATGTTGTTTGAAGAAAGATTGACCATCACTGGTTCCGATAGAACTGTGGAATTTTACTGTTTAGGCGGGGGACATTCACCGAGTGATACATTGATGTACTTACCTAAAGAAAAAATAGCTTTTATGGGGGATTTAGCGACAGAAGATTTACACGTACCGATCTATAATCCTGAAGAATTTTTGACCATATTAAAGCGAGTTAAACAAATCGATATAAATATAATTGTTCCTGGTCATGGTAATGTTGCAGATTTGACTTTATGCGATACGTTAATTGATTATTTATCTTTCATGATTCAACGCGCAAAAGAGGCCCTTCAAAGAAAGTTGTCACTGGAAGATTTTATTTCTGAATTTGATTTACCTAAAAAGTATAGGGAGTGGAAGGGAGTAAACGGTATTAAAGCGAACCTTACAACGATATACACATACCTTCAAAAAAGCTAAAAATCCACGTTAATCAATTATGCCTCGGCATAATTGCGTCCGAAATCGGCATTGTGCTGCACATAGCCGATTTCGTGACATCCGCTGATAGAAATTAAATGTGGATTTTTTAGCGTTGATGAAATACGGACAATAATATCTGATTAATAATGATTAGTATGGCAAATATAGTAGCTAATTGTGTTTTTCCTATAGCATACAGAGCTATGACTGCTAGAGAGAATATTACGAATTCAAACATAAAATGCCATATCCCACTCAATGGAAATGTTGCTTTGGGCGAACCAAACATACTCCAAAGAACTACAAACAAAGCGGGTGCTCCAATTCCAAGTAAAAGCTTGAAGAACATGCCTTTCCCAGTTTGTATACCCCAATATCCAAAAGCCATCAACACGCAAATTTCTAATAGGAAGCGAAGAACTAAATTCAACACCATATGATCCCTCCGAAAAGTCGGTTTTTGAAATGATCTCAAATGCTGCTTACTGATAGAGTCGTAATTTCTAACTTAAGCTATTTGTTGTAAATGAGTGTTTGTAAAGGCTTCATCATATTTTAAACCATAGCCTAGTGCACGATCTAAAAATATATGAGCTAGCCAAATTATAGAGGCCATTAGTAGCGGTGATGATACAGTGACAAAGCCTAAAATCAAGAGAATGGCTGGCAGGACTAAACTATGGCCAATATTGTAAAATAACGCGCCAACTTTAGTGTTTACTATGTAGCCTAACATCGTTATATCAGGTAGTAATAAAAGTAGTACAAAATATAGGAACGAAAATTCAAAATGTTGGTAGAAAAATACAGTTACTAAAAATGCTATTAAATATTCCAATGAGATAATTTTACGTAGTTTCATGATGAACACTTCCTTCTTGTAATTTATTATACATATCCTCGATAAGTGAGCCGATGACTAACTTATTTTCAGCATATTTTCCTTCAGCCAATAATGTTTGAGTGAGCTGTAAGGATTGTAGTGCTTGCTGATAAAAAAATAACTGCTGCTCAATATGGGCGATCTTTGCTGAGAATAGCTGTACGGTTTCTTGATTGCAGGAATCTGAAATCGGCTTTTGCTCTAGTGTAAGGAGCTGTTTGATTTCTTGTAATGTAAAGCCAACCTGTCTTAATACTAAAATGAATTTTATTGTATGTTCACAAGTGACATCATACACGCGATAGCCATTGTCCTGTTTATTTGGATGTAGTAATCCTTCTTTTTCATAGTAACGTACAGTATCAGTAGATAAATTATACTTAGCTGCAAACTGTTTTATATGCATGTGAGCACCTCCTGAACTTATCCTAACATTGGAGTATGCTCCAAGGTCAATACGATAATTAAAATCTTTAACTTCTTTCAGCGGGTGTTTGGACACCCACTGAAAGAAGTTAAAGCCTCCGGCGGATGTCACGGAATCGGAAAGGAGTGCTTTGTGCAAGCACAAAGCCTATTCCGGACGCAATTATGCTGAGGCATAATTGATAACTAAGTGAAACGGTCATATATTGGCAGTCGTTTATAGTGTAAGAGGGGGAGGTGGACGGCATATTTGAAAAAATGATGGATGAACATGCAGAGCATTTATTGCGTCTCGCCTATTTTTATGTGAAAAATAGACACGCGGCAGAGGATATCGTGCAGGAGGTTTTTATAAAATTTTCTCAGCATGATTATGAGGAACGTGGACAGCTACGTGCTTATTTATCTAGATTAACGATTAATAAAAGCAAGGATTATTTAAAAAGCTGGCATTATAAAAAATTAATTTTACAAGAAAAAATATTCCCTGAGAAGGCTAATATACAGCGCGATACACTGATTGAAGCGGAGGAAAGATCGCATATTGGGGCAGCTATTTTAAAACTTCCGCTAACATATAGAGAGCCAATCATTCTTTACTATTATGAAGAGATGAAGATTGCCGAAATAGCACAGGTTCTAGGAATTGTAGAAAACACCGTTAAGACAAGGTTAAAAAGGGCAAGAGAAGCTTTAAAGTCTCAACTAAAGCAGGAGGAATGGGAGGTGCTTGGACATGAATGAATGGCAAAAAGAGTTGGTGAAAGTGGCAGGGGATATGGTAGAGAGTAAAGAGCGTGTCAAAAATCGTGTCTTACAGCAGCGAGATGTCAAACCTAAAAGGCCCATTCGTTTCGCGCTTTTAACGGCAATTGTGACGGTTTGCTTCGTTGGATTTGTCATGGTACAGCTACTGAATAAGGAAACGAAACAATCTGCAAATATGTTTAACGATACACAACTTACCCATTTTGAAAATATAGTGCGCATCAATTGGGGCAAACAAGACGGGGAATTTTATACAAAAGAGGCAATAGAACGTTACAAGAAGGTAGTTGCCACTTATTATTATGCGAAATCACTTAGTCTCCAATATTCTGAAGCAGAGCTAAAGGCTGTAAGGAAGGAGCATTATGACGAGCTTGTTATGTTACAACAATCACCGGAATATGCTGAGCTTTTTAAAAAGAAGGGAATCGAGAACTACTTTAAAATGTATGTGGAGCCGTTGTTACCGATGTATACAGCTAAAAAAAAGCTTGATTCCTTTTACCTAGGGAAATACCCGACTCTCCCAAACGGTATAGTACAAGAAATAGCCGCTCAAGATGCTATCCGCTATTTTGATCAACATTTTGCAGAGCAGGTAAAAACGTTTCAGGAGCAAAATGAAATCAAGAATTATTCAAGTAATTCACATGGAATTACGTATGTGGGAACAGTCATAAAAGTAGAATCCAATGCCTTTCTATTTGTTGATGGGGCTATTCCAGAGGACTTAGAAAAACTTTCGCAAGAGCAAATCATAAATAAGTACCCAAAAGCAACTTGGTACCCGGTTTTAGATGATTTCCCAGTAAAGCAAGGAGATTATGTCACTATAGAATCAAATAGGAGTGAGTCCATTGATGAAAATGGAAGTGTCACACACTACGGCGTATTAAACCATGTGGAAATTGTTGAACCAACCGTTACGACGAAGCTCAACATTCAAAATGAACAGGAAGTCCTGCAATTCTTTCGACAAACAGAGTGGCAGCCTATTGAAGATATAGGAAGCCCCCCAGATTATTCATTTATGCTAGAGGGAGTTCGTGTAAATGTCTGGGGTAGTTATGGTCAATCACTTTATTTGTATAAAGTGGGTTACGGTACGGTACATCTTAGTCAAGAAAGGTCGGAAGAGTTAAAGAAGCTATTAGGTATTGAAGAGTCTTTACATTAAGCGGTATGATAATAAAATAGGCAGACCTCACCATTTAGCATTTTCTGAGAGAACGGCGAAACTGTAAAGTCTTCATGGTGAGGCTTTTCATGTAAGTATTTTAATATATATGTTGATTGGAGTAGCCGCTGAGCGCCCCAAGAATACGCCGTAACTTAAATCAACCCCACATTATTGTGATGATCCGCATTAACCTATACTCATTCCAACATTCTTCAAGTCTCTTTCGAGAAGAGGCTGTTTTTATTTGTCGAGAAATAATAGTTTTTGTACTTTCTTAAATAAAAGAGTCATTTTTACAGAGGGGCTTTCATCTTTTTAGGAGAAATGAATCATTGATTGTTGTATCAAGGTTAATTTTACTCATTATTTTGAAAATAAATGAGTCTGAGGAATTGTAATATTATGCACATAAAGATAGTATTAAAGAAATAGGGTTACTTTAAGGAGGGGCGGTATGAACACACAGGAGTTTGAAGAATTATGGATTACGCTAAATGAATTGTATGATGCGAATCGCTTTATAGAATATATAGAATTAAGTAGTGCCGCAATTGAAAGTGCAATTGCGCTTGGTATGTATAAAAAGGCAATCCGGTTATTACGATATCGATGTGCAAGCTATTTTCAAACAGGTGATTTGCAAGTTTCCATCAGTGTGCTTGAGCAATATCGTGAATTAACCTTTCAATATGGCGATGATACCGATTTAATCCATCATTATAATTTAGCGGCCGTCTACTGGGGAACATTTGGCCATTTAAAGAAATCTGAAGAGTTTATGTTCAAGGCTCTAAAAATTGCTGAACGTGTTCAACATATAGAAAGTATAGGGAAAATTTATAATAATTTAAGCGACTTAGAAAACTCTTTTGGAAACTATCAAAGAGCGAAGGATTTTGCATTAAAGAGCTTATACTATGCTAACTTTTTTGAGACCAAACATGAAAATCCGTATACAGGGATTATGTATTCAAAAATAAACTTAGCTGTCGCACAAATTTGGTTGGAGGAATTTGATGAAGCGAATGAATTATTGCAGGAATTGCTGGTGATGATTCAGAAACCACCTTATTCCAAGTTACAATTGGAGGTTATGAATGCCTATGCATTGCTTTGTGAAAAACAGGGACGCATTGGCGAGGCCATCGATTTGTACCAAAAGTCAAAGCATTATGCCTTACAAAATAATGATTTATCTATGCTTCAAACGATCTACAATTCTTTGGTAAAGTTAATAGAAGAGCAAGGGAATAAACTAATATTGTGCTCGATACAAAAGGAATATATTAACATTTTACTAGAAATACAAAGGGAAAATTATACACATGTATTATTTGAGATGGAGTACGATGACCAGAAGAAACAACTTGAAAAAACTTCTTACATTGATCCATTAACGAATATTTATAATCGACGTTATTTTGATGAGAATGCAGAAAAAATGCTGGAGAAAGCTTCAGTAGAAAATCAGCAATTAGCATTAATGATGATTGATTTAGATCATTTTAAAGAAATAAATGATACAAATGGCCATTTATTTGGTGATGATGCTTTAACGATTACTGCAACTACATTAAAGGATTATTTTCAATCATTTGAGTCAATCGTTTCTCGTTTTGGCGGAGATGAGTTTATTATTCTTTGTCAATTACAGGAGGGTGCATCCATTCAAACGATAACCGAAAATCTCTATCAAACATTAAACTCCCTGTCCTTAACAATCAATGGTGAGACCGTTCAGTTGGAATTTAGTATTGGCGTAAGTACGAATAAACAAGGCCAGATTGCCACTGTCGAGGAGCTTATCCATAATGCAGACACAGCACTATATACGTCAAAGCGCAATGGTCGTAACCAAATTACTGTTTTTAATCAATATAGCGGTGTTGGGAATCGTAACTAAACAACTCAGATGATGAGTACTGACGGACTAGAACTTCTTTCAACACTGTCTTATGTAGCGAAAGAAAAACGTCAGCTACAAGTGTTTTCGGAGCGACAGCAGCAACAGGGTTTTATCTGCGCGAAAGCGAAGCGACAGCAGCAACAGGGTTTTATCTGCGCGAAAGCGAAGCAGCTGTCGCTACGTTAGCACTGCGCTTTCGCACAAAAAACATTTGTTGGCTCAAAGCCTATTTCGAACGTCATTTTGCAGAGGCATAATTGATATTGTTAGTGTTAGATCAATCATAAAGGATCTGCTTCATTCCAACGTATAGTCGTTGGAGTTTTGCAGATTCTTTTCTTTTGAAAATTTTTTTAAAAAAGTGAATCGGAAATGAAGCGGGGTCCGTCAGTAGTTTAGAAAGAAGGTGAGGACAACGATGGATATCGAAAAAATTATTGCAGAGCACGGTGACTATTTACTAAAGGTTGCTTATTTATATGTGAAAAATGAAGCAACAGCTGAGGACATTGTGCAGGATGTGTTTATCGCCTTTTATCAAAAGCAAGAGCAATTTCGTCAAGAATCATCATTACGTACATATTTAGTGAAAATGACGGTCAATCGAAGCCATGATTATTTGCGTAGCTGGAAAAGTAAACGCCTGACACTCTTTGAAAAAATAACAGGGCGAACGACAGCAGTCACGCCTGAAAAAGAATTGCTTGCTAAGTCCACAAAAAGAGAGCTAGTAGAAGCTTTGTTTACATTATCCGTGACCTATAGGGAAGTACTGATTCTCTATTATTTTGAGGATATGACGACAGTGGAGATTGCACAGCTCGTATGTTGTCCAGAAGCAACCATACGTACAAGATTACAGCGTGCTAGAAAGCAGCTTGCAACAGCAATCGGTGATTATGATTGGGAGGTGTTACGCCATGAATCAATTTAAAGAAGATGTGCTAAAAGAACTTCGGGAAGTAAAGCTTACAGATGAAAAAAAACTGATGATTGCCCAAAAAGCTCGTAGTAAAACTAAACAAAGAAGAAGTAGTCCGTGGCAATATCGCGTGGTGTTAGCAACGTTTACGCTATTTGTTATTGGTTTTAGTTATTTATTATCACAGAATAAACATTCAGGAAGTCATCAGGCAGCTAGTTTACAGCAAGAAACGGATACATGGAGCCTATGGTCAATTTTACAATACGATTTAGTAAAAGGTATATTGCTTTTTAGCTTTATGGTGGGGCTTGCTTTTTTTATTAAATGGGTGTTAATAAAGAAAGGATATGGCCTACCGGTGTGCATTGAATGTGGGGAAACTTGGTCAGAGAAGCAAGCTCGAAAAATGTACCGGAAAAATGGACAAATCGAATGTCCTTATTGTGGAAAAAAACAATATCGCTCAAAAAAATCAATGAAAATGGGTGGTATTTTAACGTTCCCGATTCCTCTGATGGTATTTATGCATTTGATTTTTGATAATATTTCTATTGGAACTATTTTCTTTATGGCAGGAGTTCTTATTTATTTTCGACTACTAGCACCATATGTATTTGATTTACAAGAAGATGATCCTATCAACGATCCTCTTTGGTAATTTGTAAAGAGAAATTGCTAGCTCTTAACGTAAATGTGGAGGCGATTTAGTTCGAAAAAGAGCAGTACATATTAATATGAGTAACGACTTTTCGAGCTGCAATTATTTCAAAGAGCAGAGGCTCCATAGTTATTCGCTATCGGATTCTTTGAATGAATAAACGATATGAAAAGCCCCTCTTAATTACTCGGCTATCGAGCGATTAGGAAGGGCTTTGATTATTCTTATTTTTGAAACAATTTAATAACCACGTATGCGAAACATTGAGCGGTTACTACCCTTGCAAATTAAACTTTCTGCTTGTCAATCTCCTGGTCCTGTGCCGGTTGTTCAGATTGTTGCTCCGATTGTTCTGGCTGTTCAGATTGTGTCGATTGTTCCTCCGACTGATCTTTCTTCAATCCGGTTTTTTTCCGAATAAAGCCCCAAATCGCGCCGACGGCCACCACAATTATGATCCCAAACTTCTTCAATAGAGGGATGAGTATAGCAAGCAAGCCCGCTTTTTTGGCAACTGCCAGACCCGCTCCTCCGAGAATTAAACCAGTCAAGCCGAATTCAGCTACCTTATCGGTTTTTTTGTCAAAATCCTCATAGCGCTGACCTTGCTTTAAGTTAAACTGCTTTAGTATCTTGTTGTTAAACACTATACGATCGGCCTGCAAATTCGCCGGATCTGAGACGAGTATCGCCGAGATATAGCCTTGGCGGGATAGAATTCGCACATTGTAGTTAATAACACCATTGTTCTGATTATCATGCGCTAATAAAGACCACGACAAACTATGTAATTGGTTGTCGTAGAATGGAGCAACATCCCATTTGTCAACGAATAACTGATTTTCAGGGCTTAACTCCTTATTCATTTCTTCAGTACCTTCTTTGTAGCTTTCCAACAAGGCATCAGCATCGATTTCCGCTTTTTCGTCGTCTTCTATATATCCAGATTCGTCATATTCGAAATAAACGGCCCAAGTCTGAGTTTCATCCTTTGGAAAAACCACGCCGATTTCTGACCCGCTCGGTTCCATTCCGCCCTGCGTTAGGTACTTTTTCGTATCTTCGGCATTAAGAAAAATAAAATCACTGTCTAACTCCAGTTCCGCTAAATTGGTCCCCACGTCAACTTTCTGTCCACCTTCGACCCAATTTAGCTCTTCTTCGGCGAATGCGGGAACCGCACACACCATCATAATTAAAGTCATAACAGTTACTGATTTTAATAGTCTTGCAATTAACGATTTCAAAAATATCTTCCTCCCAAAAATCACATGTTCTTATGCTGCGGACGACTTGTCCTTCTTTCCTTTAAATAAATGAATGCATACTAGGACGGCGCCTATACCTGCAAGAGCAATTTCGACATAGGTTTCGCCTCCGCCAAAAATGTCGTTAAAAACGGTAAATAATTTGAATTGTAGACCGAATTGCGGCAGTATAAATGCCCCTAAACCTAAAATTAAAAGAATGATTCCAGTGCGTAACATAACTTACCTCCTTAATAATGGAAAAATACTTAAGTAGGTTACCATATAAACCAAAATGTTACAATGCGCGTTCTTCCAACTATTAATATGCTGGCACAATTACTACTACTTGCTTGCACACGATTGGAGACTGAGATACCTATTCTCCATTTTCAAAATACGGGTCTTTTTCCGAATGATTTTTATCCGAATTGACTAATTATAGTCAAAAAACCAGCATTAATTGTAGAATGTTAACGAATCGTACATTCAATATACATATGTGACTAATTATATTTACGCATTTTTTAATAAGCATTTTTGGATTTGGATTTTAGTTGGTGTGATATTCTTATCAAATAGTTCCTGATTTATTTAAATTACATGAAGACATATGATAAGAAATTGCTAGTTTACTATAGTAATTTCTTTTTTTATAGCAATTTTTCGAAATAGATTGACAACAGTTTTCATTTGCTTTATGTTTGTGTTAACTTATTTTCATCTATAGTTAACGCACAAGGGGAGGAAATTTAGTTTGAAAAAGAGTAGTACATATAATTATGTGTTAGCGGCATTTGGTGCAGCAATTATTGCTGTTCTTGCACAAGTAACGATTCCGTTACCACTTATTCCAATTACAGGGCAAACATTAGCAGTAGGCCTAGTCGTAACGATTTTAGGGACAAAAATTGGAACATTATCAGTATTGATTTATATTTTGCTTGGAGCGGCAGGTCTTCCAGTATTTAGTGGTATGTCAGGAGGATTTGGGGTCTTAGTTGGCCCTACAGGTGGCTATATTGTCGGATTCCTTGTCACAGCAATCATTATGGGCTTATATTTAGATAAATTCGGTGTTACAATTTTCCAAGCTATTACTTCGAACATCATTGGGATGGTTGTGACATTGGCATTTGGAACGACTTGGTTAAAAATTGTCGGAGATTTAACTTGGACAGCTGCATTTATGGGTGGTGCAGCACCGTTTATCATTGTAGGTATTGTGAAAGCAGTTCTGGCAGGATGGTTTGGCGTAATTGTTCGTCTTCGCCTAGAGCGAGCTCATTTAATTTCTTTCAGCGGGGTCCAAACACCCGCTGAATAGAGGAACTCAGTCTAAGACCTCCACGTCCTGTGGCAACGACTGAGTGACCAACATCACGTTGGACCAAAGCCTCCGGACGATTCCGGACGAAATTATGCCGAGGCATAATTGATTAGAAGCGATTGCATAGGAGGAATTGTTTTGGCAACGTTATGGACAGGTGGAAAAATTTACACGATGGCACAAGTTGGCGAAACAGTTGAAGCAGTCCTTGTTAAAGAAGGAAAAATTGTGGCGACAGGCTCAGTTGAGAGCTTGTCGCCACAAGCTACTTCTATTCGGCATTTACAAGGAAATGTGATGTATCCAGGCTTTGTCGATAGTCATTTACATATTATTGGCTACGGTGAGAAATTAAAGCATATTGATGTATCGAACGTTAGAAGTAAGGACGAGCTACTAGCCATTATTCGTGAAAGGATGCTGGAAGTTCCCACAGATCAATGGGTAATTGCAATAGGGCTTAATGAAACACAATTTGAAGTTCCAATTTTTCCAACACTAGCTGAGCTTGATGCTCTAGGGGAAGCTCATTTAATAATTAAACGTAGCTGCCATCATTTAATTTTGGCTAATTCCAAGTCATTGGCATTTGCAGGAATCACAAAGAATACACCATCACCAGAGGGTGGCGTCATTGAGAAGGTGGATGGGCAGCTAACAGGCGTCTTAAAAGATGCAGCATTGTATATGATTGTAAACCATATGCCACATATTACGCCCGAGTATATGGAGGATGCTCTTGAGAAGTCGATAAAATCTTTGCAATCATATGGCTTAGTGGGTGGTCATTCTGAGGATTTAAGCTATTACGGACCTCCACTTCAACCAATAAATGCTTTTCGCAAGATTGTCGAGGCAGAGCAATCGTTTAAAGTTCATTTATTACAACACCACACAGTATTTAAGGAAGTTGCCAAGATGGAAGAACCATCTTCTCCTTATTTAGAGTTTGGTGCAATGAAGATCTTTATCGATGGTGCCTTTGGAGGACGTACTGCAGCCTTACGAGAACCATACTGTGATGAGCCGGGCAATTGCGGTATGCTTGTCCATTCAACAGAACAATTAGAGAAATATGTTCAACTTGCACGTCAACATGGACAAACAGTGGCAGTGCATGCCATTGGAGATTTAGCCATTGAAACAATTTTAAACGTATTTGCTACTTATCCGCCGCGGGAAGGTCAATTAGATCGTGTTATTCATTGTAGCTTAGTTGATGAAGAAATTTTAGAAAAGCTTGCAACGTTGCCTGTCGCAGTGGATATGCAGCCGCAATTTGTGCAGGGCGAGTATACGGCAGAACTAGCTAGGCTAGGGGAGGAACGAGCAAAAGGCTTGCACCCGTTAAAATCACTACTTGATCGCGGATTAGTCGTTGCGGGTGGCAGTGATGCTCCGATCGAAGTACCAAATCCCTTATATGGTATATACGCTGCAGTAACAAGACGGAATTTTGGAGAATCCCATAACGGTTACGGCCCAGAGGAGAAAATATCACGTTTTGAAGCAGTACGGCTCTATACTGTAGGAGCTGCACAAATAATCGCTCAAGACCACATTCGAGGTAAGATTGAAAAGGGTTACACAGCAGACTTCACTATTTTAGAAGAGGATCTTTTTACGATAGCTATTGAAAACTTACCACAAGTAAAAGTCGCATATACGGTTGTGGATGGCCGTATCGTTTATGAAAAACGCTGTAAAGAATAAACTTTACAGCGTTTTTTCATTTAACAAAAAGAAAGAGATTGGCTGTAATGAGGTCTTTCCCGTTAATGTTTTCTTATTTGGAGCTACTGTCTTTCTGATAAACTTTCCACTCGATGCTCTAGCGTTTTCACCCTTGTTGTTAAATCATCTACTTTTTGCTGAAGTGTTTCTTCAGGAGGCAGAGGAACTGTCGATTTCATTTTTTTAATCATATGTATCATCACGAAAAAAATGGCGAAGAAAATTATAAGAATGACGGTTGTACTAATGATATCTCCAAAGTTAAACACTGTATGTCTCATAATTATTTGCCCCCTTAAATTGTATCGGTTCTATTATTTACCGAGTTACCTACAAAAAAGTTTCAAGAAAATATTTTTAGACACTATAAATACAGAAATCTTATCATTTTTCCTCGCATATTATATGGGACAAATTGTATTTCAAGAGCTAAAAGTATTTGAAATAAGTGGCTTTACATATCCTATAGGGAAGAGCTTATAAAAATCGCAAAGATGCTTAAGATAGGGGATACGATAGGTATGACTGGGGTGAGTAAATGCACAAAACGGGACAAGTAATGCGACAAGCCGTCTACAATATTTATATGTATCGCTTTGATTATATACAGGTTTTCGCACTGATTAGATTATTTCAGTTTTTATTAATTGTTCCTGTAACAGCTATCGTATTTAAGCTAATGCTACGAGTTACTGGATACACACATATTACTGAACAAAATATTCAAAGTTTTATGGGGCATCCCTTTGTCATCTCAATGATCATTCTTTTAATAATGCTCATTTTGCTATTTATTTATTATGAAATGGGCTTTCTTTTTTTAATGGCCTTTCATCAACAAAGAGGTTCTCGCTATCGATTTCTACACATATGGCAGCAGCTTAATCGGAAGGTTATTTCATTTTTTAGTATTCAAGTAATTTTTTTATTTATATATATTGCACTTTTGTGGCCATTAGCTTCATTTATATTTCCACTAACGTTAACCCAAATAATGTCCATTCCTCATTTTTTGACAGATGAAATAATGAGCAGTCGTTCTGGTCGTTTACTTTATGCTGCTGTTGTAATTGTTTTAATAATAGTGGGGATACGAAGCATTATGGCATTGCCGATTTTTACAATCCAGCCAAAAATATCAATAATTCGTTCATTCATACAGAGCTGGCATTTTTCAAAGCGGGGCTTGTTTGAACTCATTGGAATATTAGCAATGCTTGTTTCGGTTCTTTTACTTGTAATGCTTGGAGTTACGCTTATAAGCACCTTGCCATTATATATTTTGGAGCGTTTGATACCGAGTACAGCGCATGTCACAGCGGGAATTACTCTCGCTTTTTTAGAAATGGTATTTGTAGTGTTATTTAGTTTCCTACAAGCAATGTTTTCACAAGTAATGGTAGCTTTTCTATATAATATGCATGTTTTAAGCAAGTCTTGGTTTAAACCGAAATTTAAGAAAAGGCGCAATAAGCCATTAACTCTCATCATTGTGGTTGTTTTCATCGTATTAAGTGTGATGAATGTTATTTCATTAGAGAAAAGTGTCTATGCACCAGATACAAAAATTATTGCACATCGTGGCTACACGAAAGGGAATGTGGAAAATACAATCAGCGGCCTTGTCAGTGCAGCAAGTTCGGGTGCAGATTTAATCGAGATCGATATTCAACAAACCGTTGATGGACAATTCGTCGTATTTCATGATCAAACATTAAGAAGACTTACAGGTAAAAATGGCGTGATCGCCAATATGACGCTCGGTGAATTAAAGACGTTAACAGTTCATGCTAATGGCTTTAACGACAAAATTTCATCATTAGATGATTTTATTGAAATAGCAAAAGCACTAAATGTTTCCTTACTGATTGAATTAAAAGTTCATGGTAAAGAAAAGGAAGATGTATTGCCCAAGTTAGTAAAAAAACTAAAGGCTTACAAGGTTCTCGATAAATATTATGTGCAATCATCAGATCCACAAATGATGTCACAGTTAAAAAAATTGGCCCCGAACTTACGTGTTGGGATTGTCTATGCATTAAATATCGGGCCGATGGATGAAACAGTTGATTTTATTTCGCTTGAGGAAGCATGGGTGACAGACCAGCTAATCTCAGAGATGAGGCAACAAAAAATTGATTTGTTCGTATGGACATTGAATAATAATCAGTCAATACATGAATTTATTAGGAAAAATGTCAATGGAGTCATTACCGATCTCCCCGATATAGCTTTGGATATACGAACGAAACAAAATGAGCGTGAATACTTTTTACAGCGTATACTAAACCTATTTCAATTCATGTTTTAAATTTATATGGAGTACATGTAGCATCTGATTAAATGAAATACCCGCGGAAGATGAGTGAATACCCGCGAACCGACACAAACAGTATAAGTGAAAGCCGCGATTCTTTTTCGTAAAAGAATCGCGGCTTTTATAGGGGAATGCAAAAAAACTTGGCAATATTGTAACCTTTTTCTTTTATAACCGACTACTACTATGAATTCGGGATATGAAGGAGATGCTTTTTTATGAAAATGACGAAAGTCGTACCATTTGCCATGTCAGCATTATTAATAGGGGGCGCTTTAGTAGCTCCAACCGCATCAGCAAACGAAGGTGAAGCAGTTGTGACGAACGCTACTGATAATAAGGAGCAAAATCCACAAGTTCAACCTACTTTTATTAAAATAGCTGGAACAATTGAGAATGTTGAAAAACGTGAGGATGCAACCTATTTCACTGTGAAAGAGAACGAAAATACAAATGTTTTTGTCGTAAATGACGAGACATTAGTTTTCGATAATACTGGAAAAGAAGTTAAACTACAAAAGGGTGATCAAATAACAGCTTACACGTATGCAAATAAGCCAATGCTTATGATCTATCCACCACAATATAACCCTGAAGTAATTATTGTTGAAACAAAAGAAATGGGAATTGTTGAAGTAGACTTTTTCAATAAAGAATTAGTGAATACTGATAACACATTAAAACTAAATGTTGGCAAAGAAACTGAAATACTTAGCCTATCTGGTAAAAAAGTGAAAGCTAAGGATTTAGCAGAGCAACATTTACTAGTGTTCTACACAATTACAACAATGAGCATTCCAGCACAAACACCACCATCAAAAGTTGTTGTTTTAGATACGATTGCACAAGAGCCTGGTCATGTAGATCCGTCTAAAGCTGCTGTACAAGAAATTATTAACAATGACTTTTATGAGGTTGAAGGTACTAAAATGGTACCATTACGTTTAATTGCCGAAGAGTTAGGCTTTAAAGTAGAATCAACAGGAAAAGGCGCAATTATTTCTAAAGGCGCATTATCTTATACAATTACTCGTGGTCAAAAAGAATATGGCTATAATAAAGCACTTCGTTATTTTAAAGTAGCACCAGCTTTATTAGAACCAACAAAAACATATGTACCAGTTGAATTTGTTGAAGAATTAATGAAATAAAATGTTGTTTATCCCCTTCATGGCATCGCGCTGTGGAGGGGGTTTTTCTTTTTTAGAAGCGAAAATGAAACGCTAACTACATAAAAATGAGCCTTAGCATTGTAGTTGGTTTTTTTATTGTGAGTTGATTTCCATTTCGACTGAATGGACCCAAGAAAGCGCTCTTCGGAACGGAAATCAACGACACGTCATGTTGATGAGCTATTCATATTTATTTCTCATAATTCTCTTTAAATAGAAAATGAATTTTTGTACAATAAGATAATTAAAGTCAGATTCTTAAAGGGGAACTATATGAAGCAGGCATTAATTATCGTGGATATGCAAGAAGCATTCTTTTTGGATAGTGAAAACTACTTATTTGATTATGAAAAAGTGTTAGATAATATTAATATGTTAATAACCTGGGCCCGGAATAGTGAAGCCCCTATTATTTTCATCCAACATACGGATTCAAATAAGGATGACGATTTTGCGTTTGGTAAGCCAGGCTGGGATCTATATCATGGACTTCTGCGACAACCCGAGGATAAAGTGATTCAAAAAACAACGTGGGATGCGTTCTATCAAACGGAATTAGCGCAATACTTACAAGAACAACAAATTGAGCAGCTTATTTTCACTGGTGCTCAGACAGAATTTTGCCTTGATACGACGATTCGAAATGCTTACAGCCATGGATATCATCATAATATTTTAGTTGAAGGTGCACATACAACCCTACATAGTCACGTATTAACCGCACAGCAAATTATAAAGCACCACGAGTCCATTTGGCACAATCGATTCGTGAACATTCAGCCATGTACTTTTTTCAAATAAAGTAAAGAGGGGTTTCAATAATGCTCATAAACAGCCAAGAATTTATTGTCAATGAACTTCACTATACAATTAGATCCGCCAATGTCGAAGATGCCCAAGCTTTATCAGATTTAAGACTACAACTTGATGGAGAAACGGAAAACTTCGATAGGGAACAAGGGGAAGGCTTTATCAATGCCAAAGGATTTGAAGCAATCATTAAGGAAGACACAGAAAGTCCAAGAAATTTGTGTTTAGTGGCAGTGGTCGATAATCGCATTGTCGGATTTTCTAGATGTGCGGGCTCACCATTTAAAAGAATTGCTCATAAAGTAGAATTTGGTGTAGGTGTTTTAAAGGAATTTTGGCGCTATGGGATAGGAAAAAATTTCATGAAAGCTTCGATAGAGTGGGCTGACGCTAATGACATTAAAAAAATGACCTTGACTGTTGTAGAGACAAATGACAAAGCGGTTTTGCTCTATAAAAAGCTTGGCTTTGAAGTTGAAGGCGTCTTAAAAAATGATAAACTCCTTTCAGATGGCAACTATTATAATACGATTGTAATGGGAAGAATTAAGGCATAATTTTAAAATAAACCCAGCTAAGCAAATAGTGCTTAGCTGTTTTTTTTACACCAAAAACAACTTGCTTCGTAAATTGGCTACGAAAAAATGACCTGGACATACGATCCTATACAAACACGTATGCATATTTAATTTTAACGAAATTAAAGGGGGTTTGTGATACGTATATTGAGAATCGCTATGGCAAGATGGAAGACGGTCTAAATGGTGGTAGCCCATCTGTTCGCTTCTAAATAGATTGGTAGATTACTAGTGATTATGTAAAATAGCTAAATTAGTATTTCTATGAGAATAAATAGCGCTTAAAGTAGAGAATATTATATATTTTTAGCTAAAAATGACTTATCTATAAAAATGCCGTTATTTACAATCCCTTCACTGAATTTTCTGATTATAATTAAAGAGAACAAATTATAAGGGGTTGATAGAATGTCAGTAAAGGTTAATCCAAACATTGAGCTAAGCCACCCATTATCACCATTATCTGAAGTAGAAATTGAAAAAGCTGTTCAAATAGTCAAGGAACAGCAACAGTTGTCTGAACATGTACGATTTATGTCGGTGATGTTACATGAACCTAAAAAATCAGAAGTACTAAATTATAAACCAGGTAATACTGTAGACCGCCAAGTATTTTTAGTGATTTTAGATGATAAAGAATTGAAAACCTTTGAAGCAGTTGTAAATTTAACTTCAGAAAAAGTTGATTCCTACGAATATATTCCTGGCGTACAACCAAATGTAGCCTTAGAGGAATTTGAGCAATGTGAAGAATTAGTAAAGAGCCACCCTGATTTTGTAGCAGCTTTACAGAAACGTGGCATTGATAATCCTGATTTAATCATGGTGGATCCTTGGTCAGCGGGGAATTTTGGCGTTCAGGAACATGAAGGTAAACGTTTACTTCGTGCGATTTGTTGGCAAAAACATTCACTAGAAGATAACGGATATGCTTACCCTTTAACTGGTATTGTAACGTATGTAGACCTAAACAAAATGGAAGTTTACAAAGTAGAAGATCACGGGGCACGTCCAATTCCAACAACATCAGGTAATTACCATCCTGAAGTTGATGAATCAATTGTATTTAGAAATGACTTAAAACCATTAGAAATCATTCAACCTGAAGGTCCAAGCTTTACAATTGAAGGTAATTTGATCAAATGGCAAAAGTGGAGTTTCCGCTATGGATTTACACCGCGTGAGGGCCTTGTATTATACACAATTAATTACCATGACAAAGGCAAGGATCGTCCAGTTCTTTATCGTGCAGCATTATCAGAAATGGTTGTCCCTTATGGTGAACCAACATTTTCGCATAACACACAAAATGCCTTTGATGCTGGTGAATATGGAATGGGTCAATTGGCCAATTCGTTAGAACTAGGTTGCGACTGCTTAGGCGAAATTCAATACTTTGATGGTGTTGTAGCTGATGTTAAAGGAAATGCGCGTACGATCAAAAATGCGATTTGCTTACACGAAGAAGATTACGGGATTGGTTGGAAACATACAGATTGGCGTACAGGCCATGTAGAAGTACGGCGCTCACGTCGACTAGTGATTTCATTCTTCTGTACAGTTGGAAATTATGATTACGGCTTCTATTGGAGTTTCTACCAAGACGGTACGATTGAAGCTGAAGTCAAACTAACAGGTATTTTAAGCACTGGTACATGTGAAGATGGCATCCAAACAAAATATGGATCTGAGATTTCTCCAGGATTAAACGCATCACATCATCAACACTTCTTTAACTTCCGACTAGATACGATGTTAGACGGTGAAAATAACTCAGTAGTTGAAACAGAAACAGTATCAGAAACATTGGGAGAACACAATCCGAATAGCAATGGTTTCTATCCTGTTTCACGTATCTTTAAAACGGAGAAGGAAGCGTTACGTAATTTAGATTTAAAAACGCAGCGTACTTGGAAAATTATCAATAAAAACTCACTTAACCGAGTGAATCAACCTGTTGGATATAAAATTTTGCCTGGCGAAAATTGCTTCCCATTTGCTCATGAAGAAGCAAGCGTTATGAAACGTGCTGGTTTCCTTAAACACCATTTACACGTTACGCAATTTGATGAAAATGAAAAATATGCAACAGGTATGTATCCGAATCAACATGCTGGAGGAGATGGACTTCCAAAATACGTTGAGAATAACCGTTCAATTGATGATGAAGATATCGTCGTTTGGTACACAATGGGCCATCATCATATCCCGCGCCCTGAAGATTGGCCTGTAATGCCAACTGCATACATTAATTTCCAATTAAAACCAGTTGGATTCTTTGATCGAAACCCAGCATTAGACGTTCCTAGACCGGACAAGAAGTGTCACACAACTTCGTCTTGTCATATACAATGAAACTCTTAAAGGAGTGATTATATGCTACCATTCCTAAGCATGTTGGTGATTGTTACTTTTACGGTAATCACTAATCGTTTATTAAAACAGCGTTTTGCTAATCATGGCATGGCCAAGTGCTGTATAATGCTGATTTCTATGACAATGAGTACTGCTATTGGGATGAATATGGCTACTTGGCTTCCCGATATGGTACTAGGTGCAATAGCATCTATTATTATTTCTATTGCATTAGGCTATTTACTGTCAACAGGCTTACCAATGTACCTATTCATGGAAAGTGTAGGATCTAGTTTTATGGGAGCGATGATGGGCGCGATGCTAACATTAATGACTACCCAATATTTAACGTTAAGCATTATCTTTTTTACAATGATGTTTATTGTAAGTGCTATCATTTCTATCGGTGTATGGAATCGTGAGATGTTTCCTATCTTTATAAAAGCCATTCCAAGGCATATTTTCATTGTGGCTGGTTTAATGATTTGTGTACTAGTAGTAAGTAGTTTTGAGATTCAACATGAGGTACCTGTCAAAGAAGAACAACAGCATCATAATCATCATTAAAGGGGTCGATCATTATGGTAAAGGTAAATGTTAAACCGAATATTGAAGAATTTGGCATTCAATTCAAAAAGAAATATGACAATTTTATTGGTGGTGAATGGGTAGCACCTGTAAATGGAGAGTATTTCGATAATAGTACGCCTATCACGAAAGAAGTATTTACACGTGTAGCTCGTTCAACAAAAGAAGATGTAGAGCTAGCATTAGATGCAGCTCATGAAGCCCAAAAAACTTGGGGGAAAACACCCGTAGCAGAACGGGCACGTATCTTACTAGCCATTGCTGATCGTATGGAAGAAAACCTTGAAAAAATTGCAAGGGTAGAAACTTGGGATAATGGGAAAGCGATTCGTGAAACTATGTATGCTGATATTCCATTGGCAATTGATAATTTCCGCTATTTTGCAAGTGCCATTCGCGCACAACAAGGGCAAATGACACCTTTTGATGAGGATACCGTAGCTTATCATTACCAAGAACCTATTGGTGTAGTTGGGCAAATCATTCCATGGAACTTTCCTATTTTAATGGCAGCTTGGAAATTGGCGCCAGCACTTGCTGCAGGAAATAGTGTTGTCTTAAAATTAGCAGAACAAACGCCGGTATCATTCTTATTCGTAGTTGAACTTATTCAAGACCTATTACCAAAAGGTGTATTAAACGTCATTAATGGTTTTGGTATAGAGGCAGGGAAAGAGTTAGCTTCCAGCCCACGTATTGCCAAAGTGGCGTTTACGGGTTCTACAGATGTCGGCAAATTGATTATGAAATATGCATCTGAGAATCTAATTCCTGTTACACTAGAGTTAGGTGGCAAATCTCCTAATATCTTCTTTGAAGATGTCATGGATGCTGATGACGGATATCTAGATAAGGCGATTGAAGGATTAGTTATGTTTGCTTTAAATCAAGGTGAAGTTTGCACTTGTCCATCTAGAGCCTTGATCCATGAGTCTATTTATGATCGTTTCATGGAAAAAGCCATTGAACGAGTAAAGCAAATTAAAGTTGGTGATCCATTCGAACTTGAAACAATGATGGGTGCACAGGCTTCAGAAGAACAACATAAAAAAATTCTTTCTTATTTTGAAATTGCCAAACAAGATGGCGCAGAATGTTTAATCGGTGGCGCCGAAAATCACCTTGATAATTTAGATGGTTATTTTATTAAACCAACTATTTTTAAAGGCAATAACAAAATGCGTATTTTCCAAGAAGAAATTTTCGGTCCTGTATTGGCAGTGACTACGTTTAAAACTTTCGAGGAAGCGATTGAAATTGCAAATGATACGATGTATGGATTAGGGGCAGCTGTATGGTCACGTAATACAAACGTTACCTATAAAGCGAGTCGAGAGATCCAAGCAGGACGTGTTTGGATAAATACGTATCACCAATACCCTGCTGGTGCAGCATTTGGCGGCTACAAAAAGTCAGGCGTCGGTCGAGAAAATCATTTAAAAGCTTTAGAATCGTATCAATCAACTAAATGTGTCTTAGCTAGTTACAATGAACAGGCGCAAGGATTCTTTTAATTTTACCTAAGAGTGAAGTGAGGGGGCGGCTTATTGAGTAGCTATTATCCAATCCAACCTGAATTGGTCCAAAAAACGTATTCTTATAGAGAACTGACTCCAAACAGCAAGTTAAACCAGGATATACTATTTTATTATGAGTTTGAACCAATAGACATTAATAGTGATATTCATGTCATTCCTGATGCTTGCCAAGATTTAATGTTTTACATGGGCAAAGATCAAAAGGTTGTCTTAGGGAATACCCCGACTACACGTGAAATTTATTCATTTACCCCAAAAGGTAAATATTTTGGTGTTCGTTTAAATCCAAAACAAACAGTTATTCAATACAATTGCGCATTAAAACAAATTGTTCAACATCAGTTTGTTAATGTTGAATTAGGCTGCACACTAGACTCTAAATTTATACAAGCTGTTTTTGAAGCAGGAGATTTCGAACAAAGAGTGCAGATTTGTAATGAGTATTTTGGCTCTCGAAAAAAGGAAAAAAGCTTGGGTGATGAAATATTCACTACTTGTTTTGATTCTATTATTGAAAATAATGGGCTGTTCTTACCAGACGTAATTCAGCATAAAACAGGTTATTCTGAGCGATATATCCGAGAACTTTTCTACAAAAAAACCGGTTTTGGACCAAAAAAATTAAGTAAATTCATACGTATTCAACTCTTACTTCAACATTTTACTTTTGAAGAGACACCTGTAAACATTGACCAGTATGGTTACTATGATCCTTCACATTATTACAAAGAATTTAAAAGCTTACTTGTCATAACACCGGCTGAATATATAAAAGAATTTTTAGGTTGGAAAAATATAAAACGAAAGTTTCTGTCTTATTAGCCGCCAAAGCTTTCACTCTTTCTTATAAAAAACATTCTAATGTGAACTGCCCCGTAAAAGTTAGACATCAATCTAACTTTTACGGGGGGTTTTTTATGACAAAAGTAAATGCTGAACAACGATTTCAAGCAGTTCAGCGATACTTAAATGGTTCTATGTTCTGTGGCTGGTTGGATTATTAGCTCCACCCCCCCATATTTGGCGATGAACAAAACAAAAAACATTACATAAAATAGAAACATGAAATATTTATCTTCATTCAGTCAAACACCTACTGAATGAAGATAAAGCCTCCGGCGGATGTCATGGATTTTGAAAGGAATGAATTGTGCTGACACAATTCAAAATCCAGACTCAATTATGCCAAGGCGAAATTGATAAAAAAAGGATGATGTATTATTTCTATAGTAAGAACTGGTACCCTTCCTAACGGAGAAATACATGACGGCAGGGAAGATGTTGATGTTGTTTGGGACATTGATCGTTGGGAAAATGACGGCGGTAGAAGTATTGGCACGAGGCGGGGATTTTGATAAACCGCCCTATATTGAAGAGGGAGGCAAGCTTGTCTCCCTTTAACTATTTATAAGGACAAGTTTCGAATAAAAATATTTCTATTGCCTTCCACAATCTACTGTGGTGGGCTTTTTTCAGCTTGATTAAGCCTAATCCATATTTCTACTTTTTCAGTTGGTTCACCTTTAGTTTTATAAAATTAATAAACTCGTAAGGAATTAGTAAGAAAAAAGAGAATATCGATTCTTACAATGAAAGTACGAAATGAAAGGGACTGATCTAAATGATACTAATTAGAGGAACCGATCTAAAGGCTAAAAATTTTACTGAGGAAGATATTCCATTACTTAAACAAAAGTTACGTGAAAGTTGTGCTCAGAGTTGGAAAACGAAAGGATACAAATTAACTAGCATCGATACTCTTACGAATGAAGTTGGCATATCAACTGAATTTTTTTACAGGCTATATAAATCAAAAGAAGAGCTCTTTCTAGAAGTACTGTCAATGATTCAAAATCAATTAAAAGAACTATGGCACTCTATGATAAAGACTAACCCAGGTGTAGAAGGGTTTAAAAGAGCTATGAACGGGCTTTTTGAAGAGTATGTAAAGCATCCTACATTATATAATTTCAATAATCCAGATTACCATTTGTTTTTAAAAAAGCTACCTAAAGAAAAAATTGAAAGTCTAAGAGAAAATGATAAGAAATTTTTTGAGGATGCTTTAGAGCGTTCAAATCTAGATTTGAGAATTGCCAAGGAAAAAGCATATGGAATCTTTTGTACACTTTTATATACCGCAGCGATGAATTCAGATTTAGTTTATAACAAATGCGAAATATTCAATTTTCTACTCGAAAGTTCAATAGATAAAATTTTTGCAAATTCGTCTTCTTTAGCAAACAAAAATACTAATATTGACCATTGTGTTAACTAGCAGAAACAAACATTAAAATTGGGGGTATTTGCTTTGAAAAATTTAATATTAGATATTTTACAACAAAATAATAATTTAGGAATATTCAGCTACATATCAATTGGACTAGCACTTGTAGTATTTATTATTGGATTGTTTTGTATTTTAACAAAGAAAAAATATGGCATATATGTATTGGCCTCTAGCTTCTTGCTATTAATTAATCCAGTTATAGATTATTTATTGAATCAATTCTAACGGAGGTAATTTAAATGATTAAACAATTAGATACTGCTTTGAATAAGGTAAATAAGATGGTAGGGGTAAATGTGAAAACGCCGAAAGTAACAACATCAAAACTGAAATATAGTAGGTTTTTTACAACTGTCGTAGGAGTTGGAGGATTAACATTGGGAATTATTGGACCATCGAAATCGTTGTTAGTTCTCGGGACAATAGGTATTTTAAGTTCTATTGCAACAACCAATGAAATAAGAAAATATTAGAATGACTGAATTACACCCGGTCAGGGGAATAAAAGATGTAAGAAGCGGCTTGAGTGCTGAATTTAAAGTGCTCAGGTCGTTTAATCGCTTCTGGTAGCGATACTAACGGATATAGCATCAATCGCATAAAATGATTTCTTGACGTTTCTTGAGAATAAATATTTTATTATATGAATAGAAAATTGAAACTTTTTCCACTTTTTTTCGTATTAAATAAGAGAAATAGTAGGAGGTGAAATTTTGGAAGAAAAAGTACAGGGAAAACAAAAGAATGAGTTAGTCGAATGGATAAAGGCGATTGCATTCGCTTTATTGGTGGCATTTGTCATCAAACAGTTTTTATTTACGCCAGTACTCGTAAAAGGTGCTTCTATGATGCCGACACTGGAAGACCACGACCGTGTTATTATTAACAGAATCGGTCCGAAATTTAAGTCTATTGATCGATTTGACGTTGTCGTTGTTGAAAATGTTCTTCTTAACAAAAATGAAGAAGAAAATATTATTAAACGTATCATTGGTCTACCAGGAGATAAAATCGAGTATAAGGATGATCAATTATACATAAACGGAGAGAAATTCAGTGAACCTTATTTAGACCAATTCAAGAAGGAATTAAAAGATACTGGATCACTCACTTATGATTTTACGCTAGACCAACTCTTAGGTGAAACTACGGTACCCGAAGGGCATTACTTTGCATTAGGTGATAATCGTCGTGTAAGTAATGATAGTAGAAATCCTGTGGTAGGGTTTATCCCAAAAGAAAAAATAATGGGTACAACAAGTATCGTCTGTTGGCCGCTTAAGCATATTGACCTTAACTTTAACTAGAATTAAACAAAACTTATCCAAAGTCTAAATCTTGATAAAGATAATAAACATGACCACTCCACATGAGTGGTTTTTTTGTATTGTCATTTGTAAAATCAACATCTGTGGAAAGCAGACAGTCAAAGGGTATCATTTCATTCGTGAAAATCTTAGTAATTATTTATGATTCAGTGGTATCCGGGGATTGCTCAAGATGCACTCAGGTAACAATAATTGACTAAAAGGAAGGGAATGTTTAGTAAGTGTCACTTCATTGAAAAGAGATAGCATAGCATATTGAACTTTAAATATGCTATGCCATTTAAATTTATCTGTCCTTTATTAATGTAAATCTATATTTCCTGATTTAGTTCCAATTTGCATCTTATGCTCGCCATTACCTGAAATACCTTGTAATCCTTTTTTTGTCTTTGAATTGCCGTATTGAGTGAAGTCAATTGATTGTCTACCACTATTTGTATTAATATCTAATTCTAAATTAGGCTGTTCTTCATCAAAATTCACTGATACTTTACCACTTGTAGTTGTTATCTTTACATCATTATTCAATTCTATAAAATGAAGTTTAACATTACCGCTGCTTGAACGTATTTCAATGTCATTTTGAATTAAATCCTTTCCAGTAACATTACCAGAAGATCCATCAAGAATTATTTTCCCTTTGAATTGTTTGGGTACTTTAACTTCTAAACTCGGTTTTTTACTGAGGTTAAATAATCTTGTAATATCAGAATCCAATTTAATCGATAGTTGTTTTGAAGATCTCTCTACTATTGCACCCGGTCCGTCATCATTAACCGTTAAATTTGCTTCTATTTCATTTGTTTCGCTTGGATAAAACACAACATCTGTACTTGCATAATGTATCATAATCTCCTCAATATCTTCTATGGACTCTTTATTTACGACGACTTCTTCCTCCCTTGTTGAACAACCAGCAAGCATAATTAGTAATAAAAATAAACGAATGGTTGTTTGTTTCATCATTTTCCTCCCTCCTTAAAATTGATTTTATTAGATGACGTAAGGTCATTTTCAAATTTTATACAACAAGATGTTTAAATGACTTGAAAGTGACCTAACGTCATCTTTTATACTGTTAGTAGAGCTTTTACTTTAATAAAAGGAGAATCTATTATGAAGAAAGACGATATTATTATTTATGCTTGCGTTATTATTGGAGCTGGAGTCGGTTTGTTTTTTGATAATGCTTTTCCAGGGGTACTAATTGGCTTAGGAATTGGTTACCTTTTAAAAACCATGTTACTTAATAATACAAATGAATAAGAAAGTAGGGGTATTTGCTTGTTTCATATTAACGAATTTAAAAAACTGAGCGGTGTATCAGTTAGAACCTTTAGATATTATGACAAAATTGGACTTCTGAAACCTGTATCAAAAACTGAAGGAGGTCATCGATTATACTCATACACTGAGTTGAAGAAACTTCAGCAAATACAATTCTTAAAAACTATAGGTTTTCAACTAAGTGAAATTAAAATGATGTTAGAGTCGGAAGAATGGGATTGGTCGAATAGTCTAATGAAACAGCTATCTTATGTAATTAGTGAACAGGACCGTCTTTCTAACATAGAAATTAGTTTAAGGGAACTAATAAACGGTATAGCGATTGATGGAGAAGAATTTAGGATAAAAAAAATTATGGATTTATATAATAATCAGGATTCTAAAGAAGTGTTAAATAATAATCGAGATACATTAAATTTTAAAAACAAGGAAGCACTAGAAAAACTTCCGAAAATGGGTAGTAGCGATCCAGACTCTTTAGAGTGGATTGCATTAGTAGGGCAATTAAAAAAATATATGCACCTTGGTTATAGTCATACACGAATACAAAATATCATTAAGAGAATGGATGTAAAAAAAGGTGAAGACTTTAATGACGAAGATGCTTTTTTAGATAAACTTTGGGACATTAGAATGTCACCTGAAGAATCCGAAAAATATAATTTATATCCAATCGATCAGGAAATCCTTAACTTTATGGAAAAGGCATATATATATTATCTCGATAATAACTCATAGTTCATTGAACACAATTGTTCATGTGGAGGGGAAAGATGGGAACAGATATATTAATTTATTTGGGTGGCTTAGCTCTTTTAGATACATTAAGCCCTACGATTATTGGTGTTACTTTATTTCTCGTTTTAACAGACAAAAAAAATCTAACATCAAGACTATTAGCATATCTATTTACGGTTGTACTACTCTATTTTTCATTAGGTATCATCATGATGTTAGGCTTAAATTTTATTATTGAAACATTCTCAAACATTTTTCAAAATAAAATATTTAGCTGGCTAATCTTCATAGTAGGGGTGATATTATTTACTGCTAGCTTTTTTATCCCTGCAAATAAAAAAAGTAATATACCAAAGCCGAAAACTCAAAGCATATTCTCAATTATTATTATTGGTGTTACGACTTTTATCATTGAGGCAGGCATGGCTTTACCGTATTTTGCCGCTATTGGCTTATTAACGACAATAGATTTACCTTTTTATCAGTGGCTTCCAATTATAGCAGCATACAATTTTATTATGGTTCTACCAGCGCTGCTTATATTTTTAGGATATAAATTGTTTGGAAAGTGGATAAACCCTACCTTAGTTAATCTTCGGAATAAAATAACAAGCAGTTCAAGCTCTGCCTTATCCTGGATTATGTGTATAGTAGGAGTGATATTAATTTTTTACACTATTGATTATTTGTGAATGTAACGGATAATTCTTTTTTATACAACGTTAATCATTTTGTTGATTTTATAAAGGTAGGTATTCGTCATGAGTTATAAATGGTTAGAATGGGCTAAGAAGATACAATCAATTTCCCAAGCAGGATTAACTTTTTCAAAAGATGTTTACGATATTGAACGTTATGAAGAATTAAGAAATTTAAGTGCTCAGATAATGAGAGAATACACTGGGGTAGAAATGGAAAAAATCAAGGATTTATTTACGAATGAAACGGGGTATCAAACACCTAAAATAGATGTTCGAGGAGTAGTTTTTCATAACAATAAAATTCTAATGGTAAGAGAAAAAATTGATGATAGATGGTCTTTACCAGGTGGTTTTTGTGATATAGGTTTATCGCCTAGTGAAAACATTGTAAAAGAAATTAAAGAAGAAGCAGGATTCGATGTAGTTCCTACGAAATTACTTGCTTTATTGGATATGAACAAGCACCCTCATTCACCTCAACCATATCATTATTATAAATTATTTGTTCAATGTGAGATTATTGGCGGGCAAGCAAGAAATGGTTTGGAAACAAACGGAGTAAAATTTTTTAATGAAGATCATTTACCAAAGCTTTCTTTAGGGAGAAATACAGATACTCAAATCAAAATGCTTTTTGAATTCTTAAGGGACCCTAATAAAGATACAATATTTGATTAATAGTGATAAGTTTATGGGAGCGTTGAATTAACTATGATAAACAATCGGCACTATTCCTATGTAATGATAAAAGTCCAATTTCTTAATAATAATGTTTAAGAAATTGGACTTTTTTTAATAGTGTAAAACAACTATAAAAACTTAATCATTTAATCCTTTACTATCGAGAATGTGCTGCGTGTATTTTTCGATTCTTGACACTCGAGTTTTGGATTGTTTAGGCTGAGAAAAATGTAAAATATATGCTCTTTGTCGTCCTGGCGTTAATCCTTCAAAAGCCGTTTTTAAGGCAGGCATTTCATTAAATTTAATGTGAAGTTCTTCAGGAATGATGTATTCCTTATGCTCTTTCATTGGCACTTCTATACCTGCTTTTTCAACTTCAATGGCTTCATGAATATAATCTTTTATGATGGTTTCCATTCCAACTATTTCTTGGGCGCTAGTGAAACGAATTTGGCGCGCGGCCTGTACATTTTCCGTTTGCTGAATTAAAATCCCATGGGTATCCTTTAACAAGGCACCTTTGTGAAACAGAAGCGCACAATAATCTTTAAATCCATGGATTAACACGACATTTTTGTTTCCAAGCGTGTAACAAGGATGCATCCATTTAAACTCTTCGGTCAGCTCACAGTTAAGAACGATATTTCTCAACACCGAATATTCTTCCTGCCACTTTTTAGCTTTATTTAAAAATTCATCAACCTTCGGATTCATGCTACTATTTGTCATCAAGGAACACCCCTCTACAATTATCTAATCGATTTATAATAAAACAATAATTAGTGTCATGTCTAGCTAAAAATAGGGAACTAATTTCGCTCATTACGGAAAACACTTCAGTGGAACGAGTGCTTCTTTTTTAAATACAAATAATGGGCAATTGTTGAAGAATTGGTATTGTGCTTCTGCCATTTGATTGCCGCCAATTTGTGAAAAGTTCCCAGGAACAGATATGAATATCGCTGAGACGAAAAGATGCGAAAAAGACTTGCGTTTTGAGCTAACAAAAAATACGGAAGGGAAAAACTATTCGTTAAAAGAATCTGCTTCCATAAGAACAGTAGAAAGGGGAAGTGTTTTATTTTCAGAAGGTCTTGGAATTAATGGTGATCTAAATGTAACTTTGAAATTTAGATGACAAATACGAATCGACATTTGTTTTGTGAATTTATTAAAGCCAGTTGGAGATAAGTGATAAATTAAGATTTTTTAAAGCTCACTTAATAAATATTTGTTAAGGGTCATTTTATATGGTTTGTTAACATGCAAATAGGGGGGGTGTCTCTATGGCTTGGAGCGAATTTTTTCCGAGATGGCATAAGGCGCAGAATCTTGAAAGAGGAAAAATTAAAAGGATCACCCGGAGGATAGTGACCCTAAGTAAAGAATTGAAGGTGTAAGGTTAAATTAGTATTCCCTTACTACAGTTATGAGCATTATAGGTGGTAATTGGTATTAATAACCTTTCATCATGAAAGTAGCGCCGACAATAATCAGAAGAATGAATAGAACAACAATTAGCGCAAATGCTGAACCAGTTCCACTTCCGTAATATTCAGACATAATAAAGCCTCCTCTCTATAATTTATTATATGTACAGTTGTCAAAGGGAATTGCGATATTTATCCTAGGGATGCTTAGTAAAAGATTTAAAAATACACTGTTTAGGTACTAACTAAAGTCATACTCGCTAAGAGTCGTGGCTTTTTATTATCCTTTATAGGAGGTTAACCAAATGGATGCTGACGGTGCCTATGAGGAAATATTTAGCAGTTTGTGAAGATTAGCCATGTTCTTATGAATGTGGCAGTTTTTTTGTGGAAGGGAAAATAAAAAGGACTGGAGAATTAACCCCAATCCTACACATTAACCACCAAATTATATAGCCCCAATCTTGCCCCAAAAACGTGCGCTTATATCACTTTACATTTGGATAAATCATTGTCGCAGGGTCTACATATTCATCGAATTGTTCGTCTGTTAGTAACCCTGATGCAATTACTGCTTCTTTTAATGTTGTGCCTTCTTTATGGGCTTTCTTCGCAATTTTAGCCGCATTTTCATAACCGATGTAAGGGTTTAATGCAGTTACAAGCATTAATGAGTTTTGTAAGTTATGGTCAAGCACTTCTTTATTTGGCTCAATTCCTACAGCGCAATGATCATTAAATGATTTCATTGTGTCTGCTAGTAGGCGAGTGGATTGTAAGAAGTTATAAATAATGACTGGCTTGAAGACATTCAGCTCAAAATTACCTTGGGAAGCGGCAAAGGCAATTGTTGCGTCATTGCCAATGACTTGTGTAACGACCATTGTCATCGCTTCACTTTGCGTTGGATTTACTTTACCAGGCATAATAGATGAGCCTGGCTCGTTTTCTGGAATCGTAATTTCACCGATACCTGAACGAGGACCGCTCGCTAACCAACGAACATCATTGGCAATTTTCATTAAGTCAGCTGCAAGAGCCTTTAATGCGCCATGTGCGACAACGGCTTCATCATGACTTGTTAGTGCATGGAACTTGTTTGCGGCTGAAGTAAAATGTTTGTCAGTAAGAACACTAATTTCCGTTGCTACACGCTCACCAAATTCAGGATGTGCGTTGATACCCGTACCAACTGCTGTTCCGCCAATCGCTAGTTCTTTCATATATTCAATATTTTGGACAATCATATGCTCAGATTTAGCAAGCATTGCTACCCAGCCACTAATTTCTTGACCTAAAGTAAGTGGTGTTGCGTCTTGTAAATGAGTACGACCGATTTTAATAATATCTTTGAATTGCTCTGCTTTGTCATCCAGTGTCGCTTTTAGTAAGCGTAGACGAGGAAGTAAATAATCTTCTACTTTTAACACTGCTGCAATATGCAAAGCAGTTGGGAAAGTATCGTTTGAGCTTTGAGATTTGTTGACATCATCGTTAGGATGAATACGATCAGCTTCTCCAGCATTTTGTAAAATTTGGTTTGCTCGATGTGCAATTACTTCGTTGACATTCATATTAGACTGAGTACCACTACCAGTCTGCCAAACTACAAGAGGGAATTGATCGTCCCATTGACCATTTAAAATTTCATCAGCTGCTTGCACAATCGCATTTGCTTTAATATCTGAAAGTTTACCCAGTTTATTATTGGCGAGCGCAGCACTTTTCTTTAAAATAGCCATTGCTTGAACTAGCTCAATTGGCATTTTTTCTGTACCGATTTGGAAATTTTCTTTACTGCGCTGCGTTTGAGCACCCCAAATTTTATCTACAGGTACTTTAACTTCACCCATTGTGTCTTTTTCAATACGATAATCCATGTAAAACAGCTCCTTTATTTATGTAAATCTCCAATTAATAATCATCAATTTTGCATTGGCATAATTGTGTCCGATTCGGCTTTGTGCTTGCACAAAGAAGTTAAAAAACGGATATTCTTAGTCTGATGTAAGAATATCCGTTTGATACATGCTTGTTTCAAAAAAATAAGGGGGATTCTGAATTAAGCATTTTGGAGTAAAGAAATAATCTATTGATAATGATAATCGTTATCAATTGAAAAGTCAAATACTTTGCTTGAATATATTTATGCTTATGAAGAACAATTTGCAATGAAAGTTTTAGTAGAACTCGATTCCGCTTTTTAAAAGTTAAAACGCTACCATTAAATGATAGCGTCGGCAGATTAAAAGGGAAGAGCTATCTCTTTTTCTTCCCAATTTCTTTTAATGGCTGTTTTTTAGGTATTTTTTCAAAAATGATACTAACTTGATAGTTGTAGTCGTCTATTTGAGTAATCTGAACAACTTTTGCTTTACGACCTTTAATTTTTATGTTCTCTTCGACAGTAGGAAGACTAACTAGTAGCTGACTTAAAACGGACGTTTTGTTTTCATAAAAGTGAGTTACAAACATATTTTTTCTCCTTATAACTTTTTTTATTAAACCTAGAAAAAAGCTTGAGTTTCTTACCTTCCTTGAATGTTCGTTTGTAATGAAAAAGAGACAGATATTTTTATTAGAATGGGGAAGGTTTTACTCAATGTATGATATGAATCTATCGTATAGAACATTTGTAATACTGCGGCGGATCCTATTTTGGAAGCATTTTAGTGGCTTGACGAAAAAATGAAAATGGATTATGATGTATCGAAATAAATTAACAATGATTGGAAGTAGTAATGAGTGTAGTTTGCTTTAGAGAGATGATGGTTGGTGAAAATCATCGCAAACCATTGATGAACTCGTCCAGGAGTTTTTATGCTGAAGAAAGTAAGCATAAACGGCTACTACCGTTATAGTAAAGTGAGCTTTTTAGCTAATCAGAGTGGTACCGCGGATAACTTCGTCTCTATGTTTTTTGGAGACGAGGTTTTTTTATTTTGGGAAATGGAACTGGAGAAATGGGAAACGCTTCACTAGAAATGGCTTCTTGAAAGCCCAACTACATCGACAAAGCGTTAAAACATAAAGATGAGTGTCGAAAAAAGGGGGACAATGGAATGGGAATAACAAAAAAACAGGCAACGACAGTGGGGTTAATGGCACTTGTTTTATCAGCACTTCTAACATCGATGAGCCAGGTTTTCTATGCAAAGCAGGTGCAGGAAGTACCGACATTTTTATTTACTGGCATTAGTTTTTTTATAACAGCTATATATTTCTCTTTCTTTGCACGTAAACAGAAACAAGCTAATCGGTGGAAGGGAAATATAAATGATGTAGTGAAGTTGAATGTCGCATCCGTGTTAGCATTTATGGGGTTTTATTTCGCTTTAAAATATGTAGAGTCGGCGATTGTAAGTGCACTTGAGATGGGCATTGGACCACTTTTTGTCTTGGTGTTAGCCGTTTTCGCCAAGGAATCAATTCCGAAAGCACAGTGGGTAATTGCCATAGGGACATTTATCGCTTGTACTATATTAATAGTAGCAGTTGTTAGCGGGAAATCAGCTGTTCAAATGGACATAACATGGCCCGTGATCTTAGCATTAATAGCAAGTGTTGGCTGTGGAGCTGGAGCTGTCCTATGTACAATATATTCGAAGAGATTAAGTGAGGCAGGTTGGACGACTTCGATGATTTTAGCCAATCGTTATTATGGCATAATTTTATTATCTTTTTTCGCGACTTTCGACATATTTTTTAAATATTTCTCGGGAAATATTTCATGGATAATCGCAGTAACGGCAGTGGGTGTCATGCTTCCGATGTATTTATTGCAAATAGGTATTCAGTATTGTTCGACTTTGATCGTAATGATGAGTTTATGCTTTGTTCCAATATTCACTTTCTTCTTTCAGATGTTTGATACAAGGCTATCATGGTCGCCCGTATCCCTACTAGGAATAAGTTTTTTGTTTATTTTAGGCGTGTGTAGCTTGTATTTAGAAAAAAGGGCGGTTTCAGAGTAGAGTAAGCGCGGTATAATAGTAGTAAGGGAGGAAACATAATGTATTTAAAATCATGTAAGGTATTACAGGGTGATATTGTAGATAAAGACCAGTATCCTTTTAATATACCAAGTTTGCAGGATTTACAGGAGCTAGAGTTTCCTACGAATGTGACTTTCTTTGTTGGGGAAAATGGCTCTGGAAAATCAACACTGCTGGAGGCAATTGCGGATCGCTGTGATTTTAATACAGCGGGTGGTGGTCGTCAAAATTTATATGAAGTACATAAGGCGGAGTCTTCACTAGGGGAATATATCCGTTTGTCGTGGATGCCGAAAGTAATGAATGGTTTTTTTCTACGCTCGGAAACATTTTATCAATTTGCCAGTCATATTGATTTGCTAGAAGATTCAAGGAGATATAATGCTTTTGGTGGTAAGTCCCTACATCATCAATCACATGGCGAATCCTTTTTATCGCTATTTATGCATCGCTTTAAGGGGAAAGCCATTTATTTATTGGATGAGCCTGAAGCGGCATTGTCACCGACTAGACAGCTTAGTCTCCTTAAAATTATGAAGGATTTGGAGCATGAGGCACAATTTATTATTGCCACACATTCACCTATTTTGCTTGGCTATCCAAATGCGACAATCTATAGTTTTGATAATGGGGACATTGAGTCTATTCGCTATGAAGATACCATTCATTACATCGTCACGAAGCGCTTTTTAAATGCACCGGAATCCATTTTTTCAGAGTTATTTGATGAGGAGAGAGAATCATGAATCAACGTAAAGGCTTAGTCATGCGAGAAATACGATTAGATGAAATGGCACAGTCAATCGATTTGCTTAATTATGTTTTTCAAATGTCCATGTCCATTCATAAGGATCGTCGCTTTGTAAATGCCAAAAGTAAGCAATTTAATGAGGGGCATGCCATTGGTTGGTTCGATGGTTCGCATCTTGTATCTCAAATTTTAAGCCTACCTTTTGAGGTAAATGTTCATGGTAGGATCTATGAAATGGGAGGCATTACTGCAGTCGGAACGTACCCTGAATATTCTGGGCATGGTTTGATGGAGAGCCTTATTATTGAGAGCCTGGAGCGGATGCACAATGAAGGACAATGCATATCCTATTTATTCCCATATTCAATCCCGTATTACCGAAAAAAGGGCTGGGAAATTATGAGTGATATTGTGGAATTTCAGATCAAGGATACGCAGCTTCCTCACCATAAAGGCTTAAACGGTAAAATTCGCCGTGTCGATCCGAAACATGAAGATGTTGTGACCATTTATGCGCGCTATGCCAAGAAGACACACGGAGTCATGGTACGTAATAGCATTGCTTGGAATGAAAAGTTTCAAGAAGATTTTTGGGAAGAAAAATTTATTGATAGTGATGTGAACCTCCAGGCAGCAGTGTATTATGATGAGGATGACCTGCCACAGGGTTATATGTTTTACCGCATTATGGAAGAAAATTTCTACATCGATGAGATTGTCTATTTGCAGGAAGAGGCGCGTAAAGGCTTATGGAATTTTGTCTCAGCACATCGCTCGATGATTTATAATGTCTATGGTAAAACAACGGGCAATGAAGCCGTTGCCTTTTTACTAGAAGATAGTGAAATTATTCAAAAGGTATCCCCTTATTTTATGGCACGAATTGTAGATGTAAAAGAATTTCTGTTACGCTATCCATTTACGGGAAATGATTTTCAGCTTCGTCTTGCTGTTACTGATCGCATTGTGGCATGGAATAATGGCACATTTGTCATCACAAAGCGAAATGGGAAAGTCGCAGTCGAAATGGTGAGTGAGACACAGTCTGAAAATGCTATTCAGCTAACGGTCCAAACGCTTGCCACGATGTTACTAGGCTATAAACGACCGAGCTATTTAGAAAAAATTGAGCGTTTACAAGGCAATGCCATTGAAATTGCCTTACTAGAGACGGTACTACCAATTGGCATTCCAACGTTTATTGATTATTTTTAACAAATATATGGGAATTTGTGCAGAGATAGGCTGTGCAGATTCCTTTTTTTATGAGTTCAGAGGGAAAGTGATCGGGTCATTGAAGAAACTGCTCCGGAGAATAAGTAATTTTTTACTTCCTTATTAAGGAAACATCTACTTCTCTTAAATCGTTTCATCTATAAAAAGATTGGGGGATACAGATGAACGAATCCGAGAAGCTGCAATGCAAGAAGGTATACAAACAAACTCTTCTAGTGCTACTTATTTGGATTTTGATTTTTGTTGGCATTTTTGGTTATGGTATGTATTGGTTATTTTTCGATTGGTCTAGATTTAAACAAGATTTGATTGCTGAATCTACATCACCACAAGGAACCTATACGGTGAAAGCTTATGTTTCAGATGCTGGTGCAACAACTTCTTATGCGGTATTGGGAGAATTAATATTCAATCATGAGAAAAGAAAGTCTAAGAAAATATATTGGCAATATCGAGAAAGTGAAGCTTACATTAAATGGAGCGATGATGATACGGTCAGTATTAACGGTGTGACATTGAATATGCCTGATGAAACATATGATTATCGAGAAAATGAGTAGCCATAACCATTGCAGTTATGGCTTGTTTTTTGTGATCCAAGCTTTTTTTAGCAGTCGCACACCTAGGATGATTTCCTCTATTTTTAACTTACTAAAGCCTAATTGAATAATCGGCACTGAACTTGGCTGTTGTAGAAAATAGGGGCTCGTAGGGTAGACTTTTACTCCGTGTTGTTGTGCATTTTGAATGAGCTGTTCTTCAGAAAATGGTGTATGCACCTTAACCAATATATAAAGCCCAGATTGCTCTCCAAGAATCGAAATTTTTTCTCCGAATTGCTTGTTAAGTTCCTCTACAAGTGTATTTATTTTATGTTTATAGGTGATACGCATTCTTTTAATATGTCGTGTCCATTCGCCTTGTTCCATGAATTTCGCCATTGTTAATTGATGTAAGGACGAGGCGTTATGTTCAAAATGAGCAAAGCGTTTTTTATATGGCTGAACAAGTGCTTTTGGTAGCACCATATAACTTAAACGAATAGCTGGTAAAAATGATTTTGAAAATGTCCCCATGTAAATAACACGTGACTTGTCGATGGAGGCGAGAGCAGGAAATGGCTGTTGTGTATAACGAAATTCACCATCATAATCATCCTCAAGTATATATCCATCAACATTTTTGGCCCACTGAATTAAAGCTTGTCGTTGCTGAATGCTCATGGAAACACCATATGGGAAATGGTGTGAAGGGGTGACATAGAGTAGTCGTGAATGTAACTGCGCTAAATGCTCAAGCTGTGCACCGTTTTCCAACACAGGTAATGTCTCTATATGAAAGTCATGAAGCTTGAATGCTTCCCGCGCACCGTTGTAGCCAGGGTCTTCTAAAATAACACTTTGGAAATCCTGCTTTAATAGAAATCCTAGATAAATTAACATTTGTTGCGTGCTGCTACCAATAATTATGTCCTCTTCATTTACATGAACCCCACGAGCTTGAAGTAAATAGTGTACAAGCTGTTCCTTTAAAAGGGGCTCACCGAAAGAATCGCCATATTGATAGCACTCGTTTAAAGGTAACACTTGATTAGCCGTTTGACGCCATATTTTTAAAGGGAAATGCTTTTGATCGACAGCGCCAGCACGAAAGTCAATGATAATATCTGCAAGGTTATTTTTCGTATTTTGAGTAAGGTTTGGTCGTTCCTCCTCCTGCAGAAACACTTGTTCAAATTCATTGACGAAATAACCCTTTCGTCCTTCCCCACGTATGTATCCTTCCGCTACGAGCTGCTCATAAGCAGTTAATGTTGTATTCCGACTGACATGTAAAGTATCGGCTAGCCTTCGAATAGAAGGAAGGGAATCATTTGTTTTCAATCTCCCTTGCTCGATTAACCATTTGACTTGCTCATAAATTTGTTTATATTTTGCCTCTCGATCTGTGAATAAGAAAATAAAATCTTGCATAAAGTCCCTCCTTGACATGTTGAAAAGTCTAGAACTGTTTCTTTTTGGATGTCAGTATATTATTTATCATAATACTAGAATGACCTATAAAAAAGAAATGGGGAGATAAGTGCATGGAGATTCGTAGAGTAACTTTAGCAACAGTTGGGGAAGTGGTGCCATTATTTAATGCCTATCGAGAATTTTACGATCAACAATCTGACTTAGAACAGGCTGAGCAGTTTCTATTGGAGCGTTTAAATAAGGAGGAGTCGGCCATTTTTTTAGCTTATATAGATGAGCGGCCAGTTGGTTTTGTTCAGCTCTATCCTACTTTTTCATCTGTTGCAATGAAAAAGGCGTTTATTTTAAACGATCTATTTGTGGTAGAGCATGCTAGGAAGCAAGGGGTAGCACAGGCCCTAATGGAACAGTGCTATTCGTATTGTTTACAGAAAGATGCGCGTTATATAGGTTTAGAAACAGCGACAGACAACGTTCGTGCTCAAAAACTATATGAGAAGCTCGGGATGAAAATAGACGATGGAGTATTTCATTATATTAAATATTGGTAAAAGGAGGTTTGAATAATGACTGTAACAATCAAACAATTAACAACGGAGCAGGAGTGGGTGGATGCATATACCGTTATGGTGCAACTTCGTACGGAATTAACAGTAGAAAAGTATCTACTATTGTTAACGGAGATGACTCAAGATGGCTATATGTTATTTTCTTTATACGAAAACATGAAAATGGTGGCAGTCGCCGGGTTAAGTTGGAGAGTCAACTTTTACAGTGAACGCCATATTTTTGTCTATGATTTAGTAACGGATGTGCAGTATCGTTCAAGAGGCTATGGTGAGAAACTATTGCATTATCTGCATCAATGGGGCAAAGAAAATGGGGCGCACTATATTGCTTTAGAGTCTGGTATCCAAAGGATTAGTGCACATCGCTTTTATGAAGAGCGATTAGGGTATGAGAAATGGTGTTATTCATTCCGAAAAGCATTGTGACCCAGAAGGAATATGATTTTTTAAACCTCACACACTAATGGAAACATGAAGGAGGTTTATATGAAAGTAACGTTCAAAAAGCTTTTACTAATAAGCATAGTTATGATGAGTTTTACACCAATTGGTTATGCAAATAATGTAATTCAACAACATGCAAATGGTGAGGAAGGACAGGTTGTTTACCATGTAAAGTACGATTATGCTGCTATTTGTAAAGTTCTTGGGATTACGCAAGAAGTGTATGATCAATATTGGAAAGAGGGACTTTCGATTGTCGATATGGCAAAAAGGGAAGGGATTGACCAACGTGAAATAATAAATTATTTTGTGACATTTCACTATCAAGAAATGCAAAAATGGCGAAAGAAGGGGGCGATGAACGAACATCATTATTTTGATTTAGTTTATGAATTAAAAGATGAGGTTACAGATTTTATTGAGAGAAATCCGAATAAAAAATAAAAGCGACTAGTGTTCTTCTAGTCGTATTTTTTTATGAGTAAATACTGATTAACATTCAATTTTTAGTCATAAAAGATAATTATTTAATGATTATCATTAAACTTTATCTTGATTTTAACTCTGCTATTTAATATGCTTAACATGAAGAAGGACAGGAATATTGACCATTGACGAATTTTGAACACTAAGAAGCAGAATAGTGAGTGATACCGGCGAATCTCGAAAAACAAGAGGCGATAAAGTAGATCTACTAGTGATTTCCGAGAAAACCTTTTCACCATCGCTTGTCATTCTTCATGGAAAACATTATGAACAGGGGGAAAAGTTATGGTTTTGGAAAGTGCGATAAATGCAATTATTCAAGTCATTTTATTTTCAGTTATTCCGTTTATTTGGTGGTTTTTCTCAGCAAGAAAGGCACAATCATTTTTAACATGGCTCGGCCTTCAAAAGCCTGTCATTGAAAATAAAGGGAATTATTTTCTATGGTTTTTATTCATTATTATTTTATTATTCGTACCCCTTACTACAATCAGCTATTTCTACCTAGATAGTTCAACCTTAGCGACCAATCGTTTTACAGGACTTGGCTTTTCAGCGCTCATTCCAGCACTTTTCCATTCAATTGTACAAACGGGGTTGTCAGAGGAACTGTTATTCCGAGGCTTTTTATTGAAAAGATTCATGCATAAATTTGGTTTTCAAATGGGAAATATCATGCAAAGTTTACTATTTGGCATTTTACATGGATTGTTGATGTTTTCTTTTATTCCTTTTGGAGTTCTAGTATTAGTTGTTATAGCAACCGCATTTGTAGGTTATTTAATGGGGTGGATAAATGAACGAAAATCTAATGGTTCCATCATAACAAGCTGGGGCATCCATAGCATTGCCAATCTGATTGCCGCCTTCATGGCAATGTTTAATATGCTCTAAGAGCCTAGCTCATTTGCATTTCATCATGTTCGATTGCATAATAAAGCAGAGGAGTGATAGAAATGCAATTCATCGAGCAAGTTGTAAAAGGATGCTTGATTATCGGTTTAATATTAATGGGAGGGCGTATTATCACTGCCATTTGCCATTACTATAATATAGCATTTACGACCTTTTTCGTTGATTATCATATCGCCTCACTAGCTATACTAGTAATAGGTATTATAGGAACAGAGATCCTTACTAGACGAAAAAAGAAGGGACGAGCATAAATGACGGAATGGCCAAAGGGTGTAGCGAAGCCTGCTATACGTGCATTGAATGCGGCAGGGTATACACAATTAGAGCAAATGGAAAAGGTTGATTTATCAACGTTAAAAAATTTACACGGGATGGGACCGAAAGCGCTAGCGGCCATTGAAGCAGCACTAAATGAAAGTAGGAAGCAAAGTGAATAAATTAACATTATTTTTACTGGCAATGGTGGTCTATTATATCCTTGTTGTTTTTGTAATTAGCAAGGTATTTATAATTCCTCTCATGAAATTTATGGCGCTTGTATTCTTCCTTGGAGCAGGCTTTATTTTTTCTCGAAAAATGCGAAGGAAATTACAATAGGTGGAATTATGAATATTACAAAACTAGCCATATTTTATTTGGTCATATTTATATTGGCACTATTACTATCACTAGCTGGGGTTCGCCTATCTATTTCACTCGGCATTTTTATCCTTATCGCCATTGCAATGATTTATAGACATATACATATTGTATTCTGGACTAATAATATGAAATTGGTGGATAAGTTAGTAAAAGATCGCAAGAAGCATCCTTTTTTTGCCTACCTATATGCAGTTGCTTATGGTACAAAGGAAGACCAGTTACACTCATTAGAAACAGCAATTGTAAAGTATAAGCAGCCAGCAATGAAGTATAACTGTATATTTATTAAGGCGATCACGGAAGAGAATTTAGAGGAAGCAAAGGATGCGGCAAATAAAATAAATAAAGAGCCATTAACTAGCTATGCAAAATGTTATATCGCCGCACTTGAAGGACGAACAATAGACATGCGAAGCGATCACCTTACAAAGCAGTGGATGCAGCCAGCAATTGAAGCGGTTTATGCGTACAAGGTGAAGAATGAAGCCGCGTTTGATCAGTATCAGAAAGAAAGCATTGACTTTGCCCGAGGCGTACAAAAATATGCGTTAATACATACATTTGAACATATGAAAACTGATCTGTAAAATATTAGGCTACTCGATGCTGTTTGGCGTCAAGTAGCCTATTTTTTTTCTGTAGTTTTGAAATAAAGTAGTATGATTAAAAAAGCCTTATGGATGTATACAAATAAAAAGAATCCATTTGAAAAATGATCGATCAAAATGGAATCTTATCTATCGAATTTTTGTTTCAGTTTACAATCGTCCCAGAATAAAAATGGCTCTAAGCATTTCGATATTTTGCTAACATAATTTCATCATAATATTTATCTAATTGGGGCAACCCCAACTCTTCTGCAATCATAAGCTCAGCTTGCCTGTCATAATCTACTCTAATAAATTGAATGGCATTGTTTGAATGTGTTCCATCTAGGATCGCATATGAAGCCGAAGTTAAGTCAAGTGAATTTCCAACACTCCCAACGTTACACAGAATACCCTTTTTAAATGTATGTAAAAAAGTCGTATGTATATCGCCGTAGAATACAATATCAGGAAGTTTCTTGTTATTGATTGAATTTGTTATTTCACTATTCTCAAACATAGATAAACGCTTTTCAATTGAAAGATTAACCGAAATACGTTCAAATTCACTTCTTGGAGATGCATGAAAAAACCTTATTAATTGTCCATTTAATTCAAGATCAATGTTATATGGTAATGAACCAAGATACTGATAATCTTTTTCTGTTAATCTATCTTTGTACCACTGTATATTATCATTATCAGTAGGGGATTGAATAAATACATCCCAGTTGCCTCGAACTACTAGTTCGCAGTTCTTTCGTACGAGTTCTATACATTCAGATCCTCGGGGCCCTTTGCCGATTAAATCACCTAAACAAAAAATTCTTTCAATTTTTCTCAATCGAATGTCATTTAAAACTGCTTCTAATGCCGTTTTATTCCCATGGATATCTGAAATAATCGCAATTTTTGTCACAAAACTTCCCCCTCATAAATTCCGTCTATTCTTTATAGTTGTTTCTATTCGACAAACTGCATTTTAATCCTTTAAAAAGTAGATGAATCGAAAAAAAGATGTTCACATTCTGAAGCTCGTCTTTCAAAATGAAAGAACACAAAAAAACCCTTTAGACAATTCATATCTAAAGGGGCAAAATATTTTTTATAAACAGTACAACTTTCTTTAATCTACATTTGCTGTTATTTATCATATTTAGTACAGCGTAGGGCATATCTATTCCTTTTTATTCAATAAAATGCCACGCGCGATCCCCATTGTAAATATTGTACTTAGTACAAATAGAAATACATAAGCATGCCACTGCTGTAAAATACGATCATGGCCTAATGCAACTGTTAAATCATTGAATAATGAATATGTAAAGTATAAGAGTATACTATTTTTGATGAGACAAAAGGTAATGATTCCATTTTGTCGCTGGATATGAGATAAGCTAGGCTTATTTTTGCGTAGGATCGGATAAGCTGCTTTCATCTCTAAGTAGTGTAAAAGTAAAAATAGCATTAAGGCAATGAAAGGTAAATAAAAGATGGCGATTTTCGGACCAAATTGCGCATGTTCACTCTTAAAGCTTTGCAAAACCGGTATAGAAGCGGGGAGCTTACTGTATTGAATGAGCGTTGCCGTAATGCCAGCTAAAAAAATAGTCGCGACAATAAGCGTTATCGATTTACAAAAGCGTGGTGTAGGCGTTTTTTGTTGTTCAAGCATTTGTTCACCTCATATTTCATCTTACATCATCAATTATGCCTCGGCATAATTGCGTCTGGAATCGGCTTTAACTTCTATTAGTGGATATTTGGATACCTGCTGAAAAGTAACTTAAACCTGCATTCATCTCACCGACTATAGAGGTTGGATAATTTTGTAGCTTACGTTTCACTTTCGCTGCAAGAAGTTAAGTAGCAGTCTGTTATACTGTATCATAAGAATACCATCATGTGTGTCATAGAAAGAAGGGTTAGATGGAATACTTGTTGTTTTTATTAATTGGAATCATTGGCAATGTCATTGGCACGTTAGTTGGAGGTGGCGGGTTAATAACATTACCGACTATGATGTTAGTAGGGGTACCAGTACATTCAGCGATCGGTGCGAATAAGGTTTCTAATATGGTCAGTGCTTTTTCAAGCTTTTACACAATTTATAAAAGAAAAGAAATAGTATGGTCAGAAATGCGTTCAGTATTACTTGTTTCTTTAGTAGGTGGTACACTTGGAGGTCTGTTTGCATCATTTATGAGCAGTCAAACATTAACGTTTATCGCCATAATTTTATTAGGCTTTGCCCTTGTTATGTCCTTTTTAGGTGGGGCTGAATTTGGAGAAAAAGAAAGCTTTACAATGAATCGTAAAAACGGTCCAATCCTACTTGGAGTTGGTTTTTATGATGGGATGTTCGGTCCTGGTAGTAGTACGCTGGCACTTTATACATATGCACATGAGAAAATCTCTTATATGAAAGCAGTAGGTCTGTCGCGTGTAGGTGTTTTTGCGATGTGCTCAGGAGCCGCGATTACGTATATTGCCACAGGTAAAATTGATTGGCCTTTGACAATTGTGCTAATGGTTGGTTCTGTAATTGGTGCGCAAATAGGAATTATCCTTGCAAGGAAGGTTAATGCAAATCAAGTAAAGCTATTGCTGCGTATTGTAACAATTGTGCTGATATTACAGCTCGGTTATGATTTTATCTTTATTCAGTAGAAGACATCCACTTATGAAGGTGATGAGATAAATGGAGATATAATATCTTTTCAGTGGGTATTCAAACATCTACTGTATAAAGATAAAGACTCCGGCGGATGTCACGGATTTTGAAGGGAATGAATTGTGCGAGCACAATTCAAAATCCAGACGCAATTACGCCAAGGTGAAATTGATAAAACAGATATAAGGAGGCGGTATACATGTTTGAAATCACACCATATCCATCTTTTTCGTGGTCACTGTCACGTCATAAAACGTTAACAAGCTGTGCACGAAAATATGGCTATGAATATTATTTTTCTCATAATGGCTGGCTAAGTTACAATGTCGAGCCATATCATCAACATGTCTATCGCTTAAAAAAACTTCAATCGATGCCGATTTTATTTGGGCAAATCGTCCATCATTTAATAGAGCAATCGATCAATGATTATTTACAAACTCGTGAGACTCCGACTGTTGCTGAATTAGTCAATCGTGCACGTGGCCAGCTCAATGCTGCTTTTATCGATTCTACACGTCATGTAGATTTATGGAGACATAAGCCAAATAAATTTTATATGATGCAAGAAATTTATTACGAAGGGCAGTTAAACCCTGAACTTGTACAGGACTATAAGGAGCGCATGACGGCTGTGTTTGACAACTTTCTTAATAGTGAGACGTTCCAGCAAGTTACCGCAAATAAAGGCTCGCTACGAATCGGTGAGCCTGAACAATTTCGTTCCATGAAAATCGAGGAGGTACAAGTTTTTGTCGTAATGGATTTTCATTATTTTGATGAGATGACAGACAAGTGGATTATTATCGACTGGAAAACAGGTGGAGAGTCCGATGATGATCGACAACAGTTAGCACTCTATGCTTACTATATTCAGCAGAAATATCGCGTATCTCTAGACCAGATTGATGTTTACAATGAATATTTATTGACGGGCAAACGAAAAAAATACACTTTTACAGCATTTGATATGGACAATATTTTACATACGTTCCAGCGAAGTGTGCTGGAAATGAAAAAATATCAGGCGGATATTTTCTCGAATGAACCTGTAGACTTTGAGGAATTTGAGCAAACCCTTGAAAAATGGCACTGTAAAGGGTGCAATTTTAAAGAATTATGTGCGCAGAATTAAATCTGAAAATGGAGCGAGTGACCAACAAAAAAGTCATCAAACTCGAAAGAACCAAAGAAAAACGAAAGCGCCGATAATTTTCGGTGCTTTTTTAATTATGTATAACGGGCTATAGGAAATATGAAACAAAGCTATTAGTAATATCGTTATTTAAATTAATCATACATGAGTTCAATACTCTCGTTTAGTTAAGGAGTGTGAAATGCATATTAAGTCATTTTTTAAATATTTATCTTATGTCCTTTATTTTTTAATAGTGTTTATCTTAACCTACTATATGCAATGGATAACTGTACTTTTTGTGGGCAGTATACGTTTTACAGCTGCAGATAGTTATCCAGGAGATTTAAGTCGTTTTTCTTTAGTCACAATGAGTTTCGTGTTTTCTATAATGCATTTTGTTGTATTAACAATATATATACTTCTTCATAATATACTGGTGTCTTTATTAAAAATTAGATTTCAATATAAGATTGCGTTGGTGATCAATACGGTTATTGCTGTCAGTTTAATTATTTACTTTATTAAAGTGTTTTTATATTGAGCCCTTAATTAAATACCTATCTTTATTAACATTTATAGTTCTATAAATACGGAGTACCATACTGTACAGTAAGAGCTATTTAACACAAATTAATACGGAGAAAGTAATATAATTTGTCATACATAAATAGAGGTGGCTTTTTATTATGCTCATATTTCTGGTCATTACAATCCATTATATAGATAGATGGGAGGTGTTGACTTATGGAGTATGAATATAAAGTGAAGTTTTACTATAACGAAGGTCATGAGGAAGAGTATAAAATCAAGAATAATATTGAACAAGAAACATTTACAGAAGAAATTTCTAATGGGTTCAATGAGAAACCTTGGTATTCATTTACTGAAACAGAACATTATAAAACGATTTTAATTAGTACAATAGATGTTTACAAAGTAGTAGTAGAAAAAAATGTTTTAGAATTTGATTAATCAAATTTATTTAGTCACATCTTTTAGCAAGGTGTGGCTTTTTATTATGCTTTGAAAGGATAAATAAATTTTAAGGGCGCGTTATAAAGACAGGATTAATTTACAAACTTGTGTAGAATCAATTCTGCCATAAAAGCGCATGAATAATAACTGTTTCAAAAATTTTTATACAAATGTTTGATACATGATAGCAATTAGAGATGCGATGTCATCATTGATTGCTTCAATGTCGATACGATTAGTTAAATTTGTGTTTGTATTATCTAAATTTCTAATTACAGCAATTTTTTCACCATTTAAAGTTAAGGTTCCAGAAGAGGTGTAATCTTTTTCAAATTGGTACACGTCCCCGTTGAGCATAAAAGATTGCACCTTTTCAATTAATTGCACACGATTTTGTGTAATTGAAACCTTATCCATTGTACTGCAGCTATAAAGTGTATAACGAACACCAGTAAATATGCAATCAATTTTGTATATTGGATGATTATCGATTGAAAAAGCATTATAGCAGTAGGGCATTCCATATCGTAGAAGCATATGAAATAGTTGTGTTAGGAAACGATGGCGATTTTTTTTGAGGATACTTATAACTTGATTGTCCTTGTTATAAATAGGAATACTTGTGTGATAGAAATCTGATTCTGGGATGCTATATGAATAAATCTGCAATGATGTCTCACCTCAATGATTTCTCTTAAGTAATTCGATTATTATCAATTTTAATATGTGTTGATATCCTTGTCCAAATAAGTTTTACGGTAATTAGTTACAATTTGTTTTTGAACTATGGTTCTGGTTTGTTCAGTAGTTACGAATGGATTTTGTGTTATAATAAAATACAGAATTTTACAATAAGAAATAAAGGAATGGTGGCATGTTGAAAATTTCAAGAAACCCAGAAACAGTACATAAACCAGTAGCACCGTACGTACATCAAATAGAGGTCACAGGGCCTCAAAAGTGGCTTACTTTGTCGGGTCAACTTGGATTGGAGGTAGATGGAACAGTACCTGAGAATCCATTAGAGCAATTACAGTTAGCTTTGGAGAATATAAAAAGAAACCTTGAGTCTGCCGAGATGCAAGTTGGAGATTTAACAAAATTGGTTTTTTATTTAGTTGGTGACTTTGAAGCAGAGCAAAGAAGAAAAATTATTGGCGATTTTTTAGGGGAACATCTCCCTTGTACGACAATGATTTATGTAGTAGCTCTGGCAGCACCAGTTTTTAAAGTAGAGGTGGATGCTTGGGCGTGTAAAGATATTTAAAATTATTGTTGCCTTAAGCACGCGGAACCTATATTCGATAAACAAAGAGAAAGAGGCAATGCAAAATTGATTATCACAAACAAAGAGAAAAATAATGATGTAAAAACCATGATAGGATTTATACTCATATTTTATTTTGTATGGACAATTAAAGAATTATGGTTAATCGACTACATATATTCGTATGGAGAAATAATATCTCCACTAATAGAAGCATTAGTTAAGGGCGTCGTATGGATTTTTCCAACTTGGTTATATATAAAATATTATTTACATAATAAGCCATTTGACTACTTAAGAATGAACGTTAATGTTATTAAAGGTTTATTTTGGGGAGTAATGCTCTCGCTATTAGTTGCTTTTTATTTTACTTTTCAAACGTATTTCATCAATCAGCAATCATTTCAATTTTCATTATCTCTTGATGACTACCTAAATAGTTTTATTATGGCGGGGATTGCTGAAGAAATTGTTTTTAGGGGTTTTATTTTACAAGAGCTAAATAAAAGATTAGCTTTTTGGAAAGCAAATATCATTACTGCTCTATTATTTTTAGTTGTACATTATCCAATTTGGATATACAATGATATAATTTTTCAATTTGGTTCTCATTTATATGTTTTTCTTTTGGGCTTACTTTTTGGATTTGTCTATAAAAAGACTGGTTCATTATGGGCTGTAATCTTACTACATGCCGTTCATAATTTTTTTGTTACTATTATTTAGTCATGAAAAAACTTGATTCAAAAAGAAAAACTGTTTAAATTTGGAATTATCACCTTGATTTCTCTTTTGCCTAAAACTAGTATTAAATAGAGGGAGGGATATTACTTGGCTAAGAAACAACAGATTCCATTTTTGAAAAGAGCTTGGGTATCTTCTATTGGTGTATTTGTATTGTCACAAATAATCTTTATTACATTAGAAGCAACAGGGTGGATTCCTAATTTTCGAGATTTTAGTGGAACGTTATTTGGAAGAATTACTGAATCTTCATTTTTCAGAGAGTGGTTTACCTTTTATGACACACAACATTTCAATTTATTTACTCTCTTTTTTGGCATTACCTTACTTGTGCCTGGAATATTAGGTGCGATAAAGAACGTTTTTTCACCAAGTCCACAAAAGTAAAGTCTTTAAAAGGCGGCCGTCAAAAGTTTCAAAGAAGATATAAAAGACCCGAATTGACGAATTTATAAATGTGCATTCTAAAATCGACATAAACATTAAAAGGTGCTGCTCTATAGTCAACAGGCTATAGCGACAGCACCTAGTTATTTATTAGTGGAAATATTTGTCGACACGTTGAATTACTTCGTCAGCAGAAAGACCATCAGCGTCAATTACAGGTCCTGCCATGACAGGATCGCTAATGCCCATGATATCTCTATCTTGCCCAGTGATTACACAAGCATCACATTTTTTTGCATCCTCTTCAGTACGAAGCTGAATAACTTCATAACCTTTTGCTTTTAAAGCGTCTTCAACGTTTGTTAATGATTGTTCTACACCAATTATTCTAGTCATTATTCTTCCACCTCCTATATGTAATGTGTCATATAGGATTGCTAATTATTCACTACATTCATTTTTTTGTTATACATAATAAAAAACGCGTCAAATTTGAATTGAATCTAAATCAAAGAATAAAATTTAATGTAAGGAGGGATCTTTTAAAAATGTGTTGATAAAATTCCACCACCAGAAATTATTGCTAATAAAAAAATTAGTCCGTTTTCTGTTTCACCTCAACGTGAAATTAACATTAATTTCAAGAAACCACCTATCGAGGGAATAGAAGTAGATAAATGGTTAAGCAGCGATGAAATTGAGGTAGTAAAAGTACAAGGTAATGTTTTTTCTGTACCGAAAGAAAAGGGGGCTTATATTTATAGTGTTTTCGGGAGATGGGCTAAAGGAAGTTCTTCTTATATTATTGCTATAGAAGTAAAATGAATACGATAAAAAGTGGCATATTATTATAAAAGACACATTGAAGTTAATTTCCAATGTGTCTTTTACATAATATAAATACGTAACTAAATGATCGATTGCATAAATTGAATAATTTGATCCTCTTGAATGGAATCAACAGCAACTTTATTTCGACTCATTTTTTGACATTTTGTACATTGATGGGTAAGTTGAAAGCCTTTTTTTCCAGTATAATCGACTCCAATTGGTCTCATCAAACCTTTACAAGTACTCGCTCTGTCTCCTGGAACATTATCCATATGTTTCGAAAATAAACAATTTGGACAATGATTTCTGAAACTGCCGTTGCTTAATGGTTCAACCATCGTACTACAATTTTCACATTGAAATGCTGTATTCTCATTTTTTCTACTCAATTGCTCTTCCTCCAAAATGTTATTTCAACATTGGAGGAAGGGTTCCGTTTTCTTTTTCTACAATAGCAGTATCAGGCTTTTATAGGGAATGTACGAATTCACCGTCTTGCTCTTCAAAACGATTACTTCTAGTACCTGCTTCACAAAGACTTTTTTCATCCTTTGATCCGGACCACGATTGATTTTATGCTTTTGTGTCAACCACTGTAAGACGGACCGCTCCATCTTCCACTAGTAGGTGTTCTCCTATAATCACTGACTTCGGCATTCGTCCCCTAACGAGCAATTGTTTTGAATAGATAAAGCGTCAATCTATCACCCCTTATTATATGGCAGTTATTGTGGAAGATAATCTTGACCGTTAATTGTTAATTTAGAAGCAGAGATTAGAATATCTCTATTTGCTTCAAAATATGGCTCTAAAATATTGTAAAACGCTTCCCATTTTTCTTCCAGCTTTGCTGAATCTTCTTTTCTATCTAGCTTTAAGATTTCTTCATAAAGTTGTTTTAATTGTTTGCTATCCGCTTTATTAACTTTGAATTCAAAGCTAGACATGTATTCTTCAAACGTTGGAGGTATTATGAATTGACTAAGAGTGTCATGGAATTTGCCCCAGATTTCACCAAATAAATCATAATTTTCTTCTCTTTGTGCTTTTCGTGCATCTTCATAAATATTTTTAAGTTTTGCTATAGTTTCAGCAGGGATATCTAATAAGTCGAAGCGTTCGATATATTCTTTAAATGTTGGAGTTGGATAAAGCTCATCAAGATATGGTTGGAGTATTTTGTTAAATCCTTTCATTTTTTCCTTAGCCTTTTCCTCTTGACCATCTTTTTCTAACTTTACCCATTCTTCATAAATAGCTTTAAGCTCTTTTTTATCATTTTCTGCAATAACAATATTGTTCTCACTAAATCCGTAGTCTTCTAGAAACTCTTCAAAAGGTTGGGGCTGCCAATTAGCTAAATAATATGGCTTCGTGATTTTATTCATTTCTTCATAAATTTTATTCATTTCTTCAAATTTCTTTTCAGCTTCGTCCATCTTTTTATTTGTTATCGCATTTGAAGCTTCTTTTTCTAGCTTCTTCACTTCACTAAACATTTTTTCTAATTTTGTTAACTCTTCATTTGGTACATTTTTAGGCAAGTCTTTTTTATAAACTTCGAAAGTGTAGAAGTCTGCATAATTCTCGACTACTCCGCCTTCAACTGTGATTTCCTGTCCTTCTACTAAGTTCAATTGTTCTAGTTGCTCGTCAGTAAATTTAAAGAAGCTGATATAGTAGTTTTTACCATCTCTACCTTTTAGCTCAACCCCTAATCCGTTAAGGCTTGTAATCGTTCCTGTAATTTGTTGTTCGATTTGAACAGTAACATCATTTGTTGGTTGCACTGAAGTAGCTCCTGCTTGAAGTGGCGTTAGAACGGCCATTCCTATTGTTAGTGCTGAAGCAATCATCCAAGATTTTTTAATCGGTTTTTTCATGAACATATCTCCCTTTTTTTTACTCAGGAACTTTTAGTTTCCAATATTTAGACGAATTACCAAATAAAAAGGTTCTTCATTTTTTGAAAAAGTTAAAAAGCTTCTAACATTCCATGTTAAGTGAATTGAAGATAGTGTTTTTTCTGCGCCAAAAGAGAAAGGGGATATTTATCATATTTATGGAAGGGGGCTAAAGGAAGTTCTTCTTATACTTTTGCTATAGAAGTTAGATGATTATACTGCGGGAAAGACTTTGAATAAAACCCAAAAAAATTTTTGTGGAATCAACAAAAAAGGGGAATCCCAACAGTCATTTTAATGATTGTTGAGACACCCGATTCTTTTACTTATTGTGGTAGGTATTCTTGGCCGTTAATTGATAGTTTAGAAGCAGAAATTAGAATATCTCTATTTGCTTCAAAATATGGCTCTAAAATATTGTGAAATGCTTCCCATTTTTCTTCCAACTTTGCTGAATCTTCTTTGTTATCTAGCTTTAAGATTTCATCATAAAGTTGTTTTAATTGTTTGTTATCAGCTTTATTAACTTTGAATTCAAAGTTAGACATATATTCTTCAAACGTTGGAGGTATTATGAATTGATCAAGGGTGTCATAAAATTCCTCCCATAGTTTACTAAGCAATTCAGAATTGTCATCTTTTTCTGCTTTTCGAACATCTTCATAAATAGTTTTTAGTTTTGCTAAATCTTCAGCTGAGATATCTAAATTAAAGCCTTCGATGTATTCTTCAAATGTTTCAGGTGGATAAAGTTCATCAAGATATGGTTGAAGTATTTTATTAAATGCTTTCATTTTTTCCGTAGACTTTTCCTCTTGACCATCTTTTTCAAGCTTTACCCATTCTTCATAAATAGCTTTAAGCTCTTTTTTATCATTTTCTGCAATAACTATATTGTTTTCACTAAATCCGTATTCTTCTAGCAACTCTTCAAATGGTTGAGGCTGCCAATTAGCTACATAATATGGCTTCGTGATTTTATGCATTTCTTCATAAATTTTATTCATTTCCTCAAATTTCTTGTCTAGCTCTGCTTCTGTCATATCATTGTACAATTCTTTTTCTAACTTCTTCATTTCATTAAACATTTTTTCTAATTTTGATAAATCTTCATTTGTTACTTCTTTAGGCAAGTACTTTTTATACACTTCAAAAGTGTAGAAGTCTGAATAATCCTCTGCTACACCACCTTCAACTGTGATTTCCTGTCCTTCTACTAAGTTCATTTGCTCTAGTTGTTCTTCAGAAAATTTCCAGAAACTGATGTAGTAGTTTTTACCGTCTCTACCTTTTAAGTTAATCCCGTCTCCGTTGATGCTTTTAATCGTTCCTGTAATTTGTTGTTCGATTTGAACAGTAACATCAGTTGTTGGTTCTACTGAAGTAGCTCCTGCTTGTAGCGGTGTTAGAACGGCCATTCCTATTGTTAGTGCTGAAGCAATCATCCAAGATTTTTTAATCGGTGTTTTCATGATCATTTCTCCCTTTTTTACTCTGGAACTTATTGTTTCCAATATTTAGACGAATTACCAAATGGAAAGGTTCATCATTTTTTTAAAAAGTTTAAAACTTTAAAACATTCCATCTAAGTGCTTAAATAGTTGTATAACAATAAATTTGAGCAGCAGTCTAGTTTTAGGAAAGAAACTAATTCTATATGATCTATTGATCTTGTATTCCAATTTGATAGGTGGTGCGAACTTGGGAATCGCTGAAGTATTAACAATTGTCTTTGTAGTATTAAAACTAACAGGTGTTATTGCATGGTCTTGGTGGTTAGTTCTTTTGCCAGCGATCATATCTTTTAGTATTTACGCATTCATTTTGGTGATGAAATTAGTAATGGTTTTAATAGCCGTAGTGGCAGTGAAAAAACGTAGTTGAGGAGCTAAATAAAGGGGGGCATACTAATGATTCATGCAGTGATTTTTGATTTAGATGGAACATTGTTAGATCGTGATAGTTCTGTTCACTCATTTATAGATCAGCAATACGAGCGCTTAAAGCCACATCTATCACATATTTTAAAAGAGACTTATGTTCGTCGCTTTATTGAACTCGATAATCATGGATATGTATGGAAAGATAAAGTCTATCAGCAGTTAATCGAAGAGTTTTCTATTAAGTTGTTTTCGGAAGAGATGTTAGAGGACTACTTACAGGAATTTAAAAATCACTGTGTTCCATTTGAAAATTTGCATAGCATGTTGCACAATTTGAAAAAACAAGGCTTAAAATTGGGTATGATAACGAATGGATATGGTCAATTTCAACTAGATAATATACGAGCGCTAGGAATTGAACATGATTTTGAAGTGATTCTTATCTCTGAATGGGAGGGTATCAAAAAGCCGAATGCAGAAATATTTGATCGAGCATTATCGAAACTAGGCGTATCCGCTAATGATAGTCTGTACGTAGGGGATCATCCTTTTAATGATGTAGAAGCCGCTAAAAAAGTAGGAATGATGGCTATTTGGAAACGAAATGATGCATGGCAAAATGTTGAAGCGGATTACTTCATTGATAATTTAATAGAAATTCAAGAAGTTTTAAAGGCTTTGCAAAAGACTTGAAAAGACTAATAATCCATATACCATCTGAAAGAGTTGTTAAAAAAAATAGGGAAGGCCAGTGATTTATAAGTGTTATAGACTGGCCTTTTTTGTCATTAACCTATTTAACTACAAGGAATTTTATGAGGATAGAAAACCTCCACTTATTAAAGCTAAGTTACATTTTTCATTGCTTCGCTATCATGTTTATATTTAAAAATTATCGCGAAGGCTATTGCAAGAACGAGCGTATAAGCTCCAAAAACCAACCAAATATTTTGCCAGTTTCTTACGCCATCTACAGTGAAATAATCCACTACATTTCCACTAATAATAGCCCCTGCATAGGCGCCAACTCCATTTACCATTGTGCTAAATAAGCCTTGAGCGCTTGCGCGAATTCGATGATCCACTTCTTTTTCTACAAAAATGGCTCCCGAAATATTAAAGAAATCAAAGGCACAACCGTAAACAATCATAGATAGTATTAACAAGAGGAATCCGACACCTGCTGGATTACCGAAACCGAAGAATAGAAAACGTAAAGTCCAGGCCAGCATGCTGATTAGTATAACTTTCTTTATTCCAAATCTACGTAAGAAGAATGGGATGGTTAGAATAAAGAAGACTTCTGACATTTGCGACACGGATAATAAAATCGCTGGATATTTAACGGCAATGCTGTCTTTATAGTCAGGGTTTAACGCAAAGTCATGTAAAAATGGATTGCCGAATGTATTCGTAATTTGTAATGCAGCACCTAAAAGCATTGCAAAAAGGAAAAACAAAGCCATCTTCTTTTGTTTAAAAAGGACAAAAGCATCTAATCCTAAAAGACTTATCAAAGACTTGTCCTTTTTCATATTTGATGTTGGGCAGTTAGGAAGTGTAAACGAATACAGTGCAAGCAACACCGAAGCACCCCCAGCTATGTATAGCTGAATGTTGCTCAATTCGATTTTCGCAAGACTAATAATCCACATGGCAAGAATAAAACCAATTGTTCCGAAAACACGAATAGGCGGGAAGTCCTTTACTATATCAAGCCCTTTGCTTTCTAAGGAAACATAAGAAATCGTATTAGATAAAGCAAGCGTTGGCATATAAACTAGTGAGTTAAAAAACATGACCCAAAACATAATAGAAGGATCAGAAATTTGAGCAGCAGTAAATAATGCAATCGCGCCAAGGAAATGTAAAATACCAAATAAAATATTAGCTTTTACCCAACGATCGGCGATAATACCAATTAGACTCGGCATAAGGATTGCAGCAAGACCTTTTGAACTATAAACGACGCCAACTTGCGCGCCAGTAAACTCCAACGTATTGATCATGTAAGAGCCGAGTGTAACAAGCCAAGAACCCCAAATAAAAAACTGAAGAAAAATCATTACTCTAAGACGTGATTTAATTCCCATTTTTTTACCCCCTGATTATGGTGATGAAGCCCAATGATGTTTTGAATGCAATTGAATACTGTGCTTTCGTTAACTTCTTATAATTTAGATAAAAAGGGTGCATAAAAAGTGCTCATCACCATATTGTGGGTTTGATTTCCGTTCGGCTGGGCGTCATATGAGCCGCTTCAATTGCTCTCTAGGACCTGTGACGCTGTGCTCTCAGAATTAACCAGCTTTCACTGCAATCAACTTTTATTCATGACATACGTTTTAATTTTTGGTGATGAACCATAAATAAAGAGGATTTACATTCTTGCAACTGTTTCTTTTACTAGTTTGATAAATTTATCTCTAACTAAAGCTGCCACTTCAATGACTTCATCATGACTTAATGGTTGATCTAAAATGCCACAGGCCATATTCGTTAAGCAGGAAATGCCAAGCACTTTCATGTTTCCATGAATTGCTACAATTGCTTCCGGCACTGTCGACATCCCTACAGCATCTGCCCCGAGAGTACGAATCATGCGAATTTCTGCTGGAGTTTCGTATGCTGGTCCACTCCACCAAGCATAAACACCTTCTTGTAAATGAATGTTTTGCTCTTTAGCTACCGTAGAAGCAATATTACGTAAATCAAGATTGTATACTTGAGAAACATCAGGGAAACGAGTGCCCAATTCATCATTATTCGGTCCAATTAATGGATTTGTTCCGACTAAATTAATATGATCAGTAATTAACATTAAATCACCTGGGGAGAAGCTTGTATTAATGGCACCACAGGCATTCGTAATAATTAGATTTTCTACTCCTAGCGCTTTCATTACACGTACTGGAAAAGTGACTTCATCTAAAGTGAAACCTTCATAATAATGGAAACGACCTTTCATAGCCACGACTGTCTGTCCCATTAATTCTCCGATTATTAATTCGTTCGCATGACCGACTGCTCCCGATTTTGCAAAGTGAGGAATGTCACTATAAGGGATTATGAAAGGGTTTACAATTTCATCTGCAAGAGCTCCTAACCCCGAACCTAAAATCAAACCGATTGTTGGACGGTGGTCAGTTTTACTCATGATAAAATCTTTAGTTTCCGAAATATTCTGCGAATTATGCATTTAATATTCCTCCTTAAATATTCTTTTCAATAAATTGTTTTTCCATTTCAAATAACAATCTATTAAAAACAGTGTAATCGATAATATAGTTAATGTAAATAACTTAAAATCATTTTGAAAAAAAGTGTGCACTAAATGACTGATGAACAAAAGGTTAACCATCGATATGTATATCTCTTTTTGTATATAATGAAAAAAGATTAGTTTATCCAACTTCTTCTTTCATAAGAAATCGTATAAAATAAGGGTAATCTATTAAGTCATTTTTTGGAGGAGTATATGTTAAAGCAATTTGAGGGATTAACATCACCGAAAACAAAAAGTCTAAAACTTTTATATAGCTTAGTTCGTAAATTAGGGCCAGTTCGGATCAATACACTTACCGAACTAACTGGATACAAACACGTAACGTGTGCGCGATTATTAGATGAGCTTGTGCAGGAGGGGCTTATATACGATAGTGGCACTGGAGAGTCGAGTGGTGGGCGTAAACCATTAATGTACGTCATCAATCCTGATAAGTATTGTTTGATAGGAGTAGAAATAACGAGTTTATATACAACAGTGTTACTCCTAGATTTAAAATTAAATATTATAGATGTTGCAAAATTAAAGATGGAATTACAGTGTACGGGGGAGTACACGTTGAATTTTGTCACGAGATGCGTTAATGAGTTATTGGCTAAACACAACATCCAAAAAGATAAACTTCTAGGAATTGGAGTTGGGGTCATTGATTCAATCGACGAAGAGAGTGGAGCCATCATCAATTCTCATTTGTTCCCAGCAGGAGGGTGGGATCATCTAAATATTGTCGACTATTTACAACAACAAAATGATACCCATGTATTTTTAGATAATGGAACCAATTTAGCAGCATTAGCTGAATACCGTAATCACTATTGGAATAAAACCGATAATTTAATTTTTGTCTCAAGTGATATGGGGATTCGCTGCGGTACTATTTTACAAGGTAGATTGGTAAGTAATAAAAACGAAATGGCAGATGCTTTTGGACATGTTATAGTGGATGTACATGGCAGACTTTGTTCGTGTGGAGCATACGGCTGTCTACAAGCATATAGCAGCTTGCCAGCCATTCGTAATGAAGTAGTACGGCAATTGAAGCGTGGTCATTTTTCATTTCTTCAAGAAAAGGTTGATGATGTAGAAGATATCGATTTTCACCATATTTTAAATGCCCTAGAGCAGGAAGATCCACTTTGTTTAGAGGTAGTGAGGGATGCAGCCTATTATTTTGGCATCGGCCTCAGTAATTTAATTTTCCTAATGCGTCCAAATATTGTCATCTGTGGAGGAACCTTAGTACCAAAACCGCTGTTCTACGAAGTAGCTTCTGAAACAGCACAAAATCGACTAATGCACTATCCTACAAGCAATGTCCAGATTATGAAATCAACTACAGCATACAATATCGTTGCTCAAGGAGCCGGCTGTATGGTATTAGATTATTTCACTGAAGAGCTTCTGCCATGAATAATGGCGATGCTAATTACCTTTTATGATTCACATAAATAGAAAGAAAACTGACCGTATAGCGAAATGGTCAGCTTTTCTTTCTATATTTAAATTGGTTTTACTTCAATTTGATCAACCATGAATTCGTTCTTAGCACTATCAAATTTGTATGTGATAAAGAAATCAGCTACAAATGTTTGAGACACTCGCCCATCAAGTTTTGGGAATGCACTTGCAGCAAGGTGTAATTTTATTTTTTGGTTTTCTAAATAATAAATAGTGATGGCACCAAAACCAAGTTCATCCTTCTCTAACTCTAGTTTTGGTTCTGGATTGGCATCATAATCAACGTTAAATTCTTTTCCCTGAGCTTTAACGGCAATCCCTAATGTACCATCATCTTTTTTAACAACTTTTGATTCAATATGGTTAGCAACAATTTCCTCATATTCGGGAACTTTTATTTCAGTAAAGTCCTTGTTCACAACATGAATATTATAATTATCTAACTCTGTTCCTTTACCCGTATGAATGATAATGACGGCTTCTTCATTTCCGTCCCCCGTAACATCCGTATAAAACACTTGTGGTGGGTTCAATACACCAGAATTATCGAACGACCAATTAAAATCCTTTTCTTTACCATTAAAATCTAGTTTTACGCCATTTGTTGCTTCATATAGTTTTATTTCTTTATTCTCAGAAGTTCCAATTAATTTTGCATCCTGCTGTGTAGTTACCTGTTCACTGGGCGTCTCCCCTGAACCTTGTTCTTGAGTAGTATCCTCCTTGTTATCTGGACTACACCCTGAAAACATAACAGCACTCAACAATAACAACGTACCCATTTCTTTTTTCAATCTCTATTGGCTCCTCTCTTACTACCTGAAAACATAAAACATCCTGCAACTAGAAAAAATCCCTATGCTTTCGGTATGAACAAAATATATTCCTTTAAAAACATTATATAGTAATTATTTCAATTTACTAGAAAGAGGATACATAGAAAAATAAATACTTCACTAACGGAGCAGTTCATTTTTCTTAGAGTTGATTTTTCTGTTGGATATTTATGTTCAAATCGTTTTAAAGATTGTGAAGAAATGTTCTTGAACAAACGAAGCAGTTTAATGCAAGATGGATAGAAGGGAAATACGTGCATTAAAACGCACCTTGACTCTATGAGGGAGAGTGATGATATTGAAAAAAATTAGTTTGATTTTGTCCTTTATGTTTTTATCAATTGGTTTATTTGGTTGCCAACAAAACAATGACAAGAATGGTGATAGTGAAACGCTTAATACCGAAAACTTGGGAACGAAAGCGGAAGTCACTGAGGGAGAATTTGTTTATAGACTTGTAACAGAAAAAGCTGAGTACGATGAGAATGAACCTATAAAAATATATGCCGAACTAGAATACATAGGTGATAAAGAAAAGATTGAAATATCTCATGCAGCTTCGCCATTTTATTTTCCAATGTTGGAGACGACACGAAATTACGAAATAGGTTACGCTATGGACCAACCAGCAATACGTACCGTTATTCTTAAGGGAGAACCACTTCGTACACAATATAGGGGGAGTGGCGGTTACGGTTCAGAGGACAAAAAAGAATACATAGAGTTTATGAAGCGAATTATGAATCAGGAATTTCCAATGGGACATTATGTTGTAAATGGCAATGTATACTTTAATGTTATAGTTAACGAGGAAACGGAAAAAAAGAAAGAATATAAACTAAAGGCACAAGTAGAATTTAAGGTCAACAATAGTAATTAAACTATAGACTTTTTTCATTAACGAGTGCGTTAATAAGATGATTGAGTTGCATAGGCAGCTCTTTTTTCTTTATTCAACTATCGGAACAGAAATCAACCACTCGTTTCGCCGAAGAGCCTACACCCCGATATTATTGGCAAAATAGGGTTATCAACAACATGAAAAACAGCTGAATGCAACTGAACTGTTCAGCTGTTTTTTGAGTATGTAAGATAGAGAAGAATTTTTATTAAATCCAATACAATATCCTAAATGTATTCATTTATTTGTTTGATAAGTTTTAACGGCAGGAGGAACATAGGCTGCACATTTATCTAATAATGCCATAACGTCTTTATCTACAAGTAGTGCATTTCGATATTGGGCTTGTAAAAATTGTTCATTTTGCATATGGTCAAATAACCCAATGAGTAAATCATAATAATGATTGATATTTAAAATACCACAAGGCTTTTGCAGAAGGCCGATTTGATTCCAAGTGAATACTTCAAAAAACTCTTCTAATGTACCAGGTCCTCCAGGTAAAGCAATAAAGCCGTCAGCTAGTTCCATCATTTTGCTTTTGCGTTCATGCATAGAATTAACGACAATTAGCTCTGTTAAATGCTTATGTGAAATTTCACGTTCCTCTAATAACGTCGGAATAACTCCAATGACCTTGCCACCTTCACGAAGAACCGTGTCTGCTACTGTTCCCATCACACCGACACTCGCTCCGCCATAAATTAAGGTAATATTACGTTTCGCTAATTCTTTTCCTAGAAGAATAGCGCCTTCTTTATATGCCTCAGAAGCACCGATGCTTGATCCGCAAAATACTGCAATACTATCCATAATGGTTCCTCCGTATCTAATAAGTTTTTTCCGCAATAACGGTTAGTGAACACTAATAAGAAGCGAGGGATAAAAAACCTCATCGATTCACGTTTCACTTTTATAGTATAATTTATTTTTAAGAGGAAAGAAATGGAGGAAGAAGAAATGGAATTAAATGAGTTTCAAAAATGGTTGAAGGATTACTATGATACACGTGGTTGGTCTGATTTAAGTATTTTTACGCGTATTGGCTTTCTAGCTGAAGAAACTGGAGAAGTAGCAAGAGCTATACGAGCGTTGGAAATCGGTAGGGATCGACCAGATGAAAAGATTCAATCCTATGAAGAAAATAAGCAAGAATTAGTAGAGGAGCTTGGAGATGTTATAGGGAATATTATAGTTATAGCTAATAAATATGATATTTCACTTGAAGAAATTTTTTCAGCTCATCAGGAAAAGCTAATGGAGCGTTATAAAGCATAGAAATACATATGGAAAGGGGATTCATATGGATTATCAAGTAGAGATTTTATTGGAAAAACACGATGAATTTACTACGTTTCTAAATACAAAGCTTAAAGAGTACAACGATGAACATTCGCCGTACCATAAAGAAAGTAGACAAAAGGGTACTATTCTTCCGTTAAATTTGATCGTTACTGATTGCCAACAGCAATGGATTGGTGGCATCACAGCTGAAGTGTATTGGGGATGGGTAGAAATCAATAAGTTTTGGTTTAGTCAAGAATTTCGTGGAAAAGGCATCGGGGGACAGCTATTGACAAAAGCAGAAGAAACAGCCAAGCAAATGGGTGCTACGAAGGCATTATTAACTACATATGACTTCCAAGCACGTACGTTTTATGAAGCGAGAGGTTATCAGGTTGTAGGAGAAATAAAAGATTATCCGCCGGGCAGTAGCTATTTTACAATGGTAAAAAAACTGGTATAAGTTTAGAAAGGCTGTCTATTATCTCTTTGCGACAGCCTGCTTTTCCCTCCTTACATATCCACGAATTTCGAATCCCTAATATTAACTGAACAACTAACCACTCAATAACTTTCTCCGAGTTCCTGCAACTACCTCAGACTTGCCACACATGCTCTTCTAAATTAGAGCACTGTTCGAAAAAATATATAGCTGAAAGATGACTAAAAATACTCTCCAATGTCAAACTTATAATAAAGGGGAGATTTAGTGTGTACTCGATATCAAACTTTAAATTACTCGTGGAAAAGCAAGCTGAAATTGATACCATTCATCAAAATTGTGATAATTTAATGCAGACAACTGTAACACCTAAAATGGATGCGGAAGTCAATACATTGTTAGATGCCATTAATAAAAAATTAACCGAACAAGGCTTTACCATTACTATGACATCTACTGGACTAATCGCAAATTATAATGAAGCAGTTATTAATGTTGACAAGCATTCGAAAGATTTGGAAGAGTGCTTTTTCATTAATTTAAATAGTTATGCGGAGGATCAAGTTTCCATTGTTTTAGACGTTTCCGATACAATGATGCCAAAGATCTCAAATAACATAGATGGCTATTCTGAGATTATTGAGCAAATGACTGATACATTAAAGTACGCAAAAAGTCTCGAAAAAGCTTGTACTTCACCAACGTTTATTTATAAAACTCAAAGCAATATTATTTTTCATTCGGCTGAAGAAGTAGTCAATCATTATTTTCAGTAAATAAGAAGCCACCCTAATAGATATATAGGGTGGCCAGTAAAGGAAGTGCTATTGATTTAGTTATTCCCGCTATAATAGTTTAATCAATAAATTTTCTTCCGAATATGAACAGTATCATCGTTAAGCTGAAAAAATATAGTGGCATCATCATCAAAGAACCATTATGCAGGAAACTCATACCTGACGTTATGAAGCTTACGAGTAAGTAATAGCCTAAGCTGAAAATCGCGCCAGCTGTCCCGATTACGTCCTGAAAGTTGACAAGCGCAAGGCTTAAGCAATTAGGTAGAGCTATTCCTGATCCTAATAACGTAATAAAAATGGTCGCTAATATTCCCATTAGTAAGACGATAGTAGGCAATGGTAAAATACTAACGATTAGTAGTAATAAAGCACCGACCGTCATGACAAAACAACCGAGATGAATAACTTTTTCCGGCTGATATTTGCTGACCAATCTTTTGGAAATCATGGCACCAATAATAGAGGCAAGAGCCACGATTATGCCAAGGAATCCATAAAGTCCTGGAGATAAATTAAAGTGGTCAATAAAGATAAAAGGAGCTTCAGCATAGTAACTGAATAACACACCATTTATCCCACCAATTAGCAATCCAAAGACAAGAACTCTTGGAGATGAAATCATTCGCTTTACAACTGGAAAAATAGTTATTCTTTTTCTCGTTGATTTATCTGTTGTTTCAGGAAGTCTGAAAAAAGCGTAGATAAACAACAAAATACTCATCACAACGAGCACAAAGAAAACAGCTCTAAAACCAAGTGCTTGATCGACCCAGCCACCAATCAGCGGCCCTACAGCAGGAGTAAACGCAATGACTGCAGAAATTTGTGCAAACATCGCATGTCTTTTACTGCCGGATACACTTTCTCGCAAAATGGTTTGCGTAATAATGGAGCCTGTCGCTGCCCCAAAAGCTTGAATGAATCTACTTACTAATAGAAAAGTGATCGTTTCTGCGTAAAAACACATGAAACTTCCAATACCATAAAAAATTAAACCGCCTAGCATGGCCGGTCTTCGTCCAATAAAATCAGAAAGCCATCCCCAACAAAAGACACCGATAGCAAACCCTATAAAATAAATACTTAAAGTTAACTGTACAGAGCGATTTGAAGCATTTAATGCATCTGAAATATCAGGTAAAGATGGTGTATAGATTGTCTCGCTAATCTGTGGAAAAGCTACAAGAACAATCATTAATAATAAAGATGGTGCTACATGTTTTTTCAACTTATTGCCCTCCTACAAGCAAAATCTACTTCTTTAGAAAAGAGTAGACGTAGCTAGGGAAACGGCGGGACCATTATAAGTATTCGTTCGTAAGATGTCATTTTCAATCACCTAAATATGCTTAAAGTAGGAGTGCATAGTCTAGGTTCTATTATATAGATATTTTTTATTTTTAAAAGGTATATATAGAAATAATAACAATATTTAGGTTCTTCACATACCGTGTGGTTGATTTCCGTTCCGGCTGGGCGCTTTGTTTGATGCTGTCGCTACGCTTTCGCACAAATAAAACAGTTGCTGCCGCTTCGCTTTCACACAGAATAAAGCTTCCTGGACCTTTTTCAAATTATAACGTTTAAAAATGTTATCACTAACTTTCAATGATGAATCTAAATTTTTGAAAAATTTAAACTTGTGCATAAAAGGGTATACATATAAAATAGAAACAAACGTTCTTGGTTGGGAGAGGGAAAAATGACTACATTTAATCAATTACAGTTAGTAGTATTCGAAGAAAATGATATTCCAGGATTAATTGCACTATCTGACTCTGTCGGGTGGGATTACGATGAATTTGAAATTAGAACAGTGATGAAGTCTGGCGAAATATTTGGGCATAAAAATGCTGAGGGAGAAATTGTTTCAAGTGCGGCCATTATCATATATGATTCAAATGTAGCTTCTATAGGCATGGTTATTGTGCATGAAAATTACAGAGGGCTTGGCCTTGGGAAATTAGCAACTCAAAAATGTATTGAAAGTGTTTCAGAACTTACGGCAGTTATGCTCGTCGCAACGGAAGAGGGTGAACCGTTATATAAGAAAATGGGCTTTGCCACTGTTGATTATGTACATAAATATCTGAATAGCAACTATTTCAGTGACAAAAACCTAGCTTCTAACAAGTATACGATTGAAGATTTTTATGAGCACAATTTTGCCGATATTGTCAGCTTAGATGCAGCAGCCTTTGGAGTTAAAAGAAGTAATTTTCTACAGAATAGAATAAAACAATCGAAGCAATGTATCGTTGTGAAAGATTCTCATGGGAAAATTATAGGCTTTGGATTGTCCATTTTAGGACCACTCAATCTAATTTTAGGCCCTATTATTGCGCCTGATTCTCTAACAGCTAGTCTCATCATTAATACTTTAGCGAAGGATCATATTGGAAAATTAAGAATTGATGTACCATCCGGTCATGCTGAATTTATAAAATGGTTAGAGCAAAGTGGTTTTACAGAGGCAAAAAAACCTCCAGTGATGATTTTGCATGCTAAAAAAATGCCGACTAGAAATGCTACACTATTTGCTATAGCTGCACAAATTTTTGGATAAAACATATAAACAAAGTGAGCACACGTTTTATTGGGTGTGCTTTTTTGTATTAAAGGATTTTAACGGAAGTGTGGAGAATAAATGTAATTAAAGGGGGAGAAGTATTTGTTTCCAATTTTAGAGACCGAAAGACTTATTTTAAGAGAGCTGACGCAGGATGATGCGCAAAGCCTTTTCAATTGCTTTTCTAATGAAGAAGTCACACGCTATTACGGACAAGAACCATTTATAGCGTTACAGCAAGCAGAAGGTTTAGTGGACTTATTTTCAAAGAACTTTGCTGCAAAAAGAGGAATACGATGGGGCATTGAAAGGAAGGGAGAAAAGGGTATAGTCGGGACAATTGGTTTTCATGCCTGGTCGCCTATACATAGACGAGCAGAAATCGGTTATGAAATTCATCCTGATTATTGGCGAAAAGGCTATACGCAAGAAGCGGTTACCGAAATTGTGTCGTATGGCTTTCAGCAAATGGGGCTAACTCGTATAGGTGCTGTTGTATTTATAGAAAATGAAGCTTCTAATAAGCTACTAACCAAAATAGGATTTCATCAGGAAGGGATTCTTAGAGATTATATGTATCAAAATGGGCAGGCACACGATACATTTGTCTATTCTATTTTAAACAATAGATAAGGAATTACTTACTCCCTTATTAACGGCCAGTAATACTCCTACCTTAGAAATTAGAAAAATAAGGAAGTTTGGTGAGAGCTAAACTTCTCGTAAAAGGCCGATTCATTCAACTAATAATCAGTGGGGATGAAGAAAACCCCGCTGATTAAAGTTTCACTTTATTGATAATAAATCTTTTAACCTATGTAAATATGTTTTTAGTATCGGTATATCTTTTATTGGATAATAAATGATAACTAAGGTATGGTTTTGTGCTTACTTTTTTCGGTTATAGTGCTAGTAAAGGCATCGTTTTATTAGTAGTGAAAAAGTAACAGTAAGGGGCTTTGATAGAATGGAGATACAATATAGCGCAGCTTATTTTGAAAAGTTGGATTTACTTGAAATTCTATATGCAGGGCAGGCAGCGTTAAAAGAAGCTCTACCCACGCACAATGTCAGTAAAAGTCATTTGGAACGCTTTGAACAAATAGAAGCAGCCATTACCAAGCTAAACAAGGAAATTCGAATACTTGAGCTAAACATTATCCAGTCCGTAAAATAAACAAAATAAAAAAACTCATGCAAAAAGTAATGATCATTGCATGAGTTTTTTGTTGGAATATTGGCTTTTTTTACAGGAGTAAGGATTCACTCATTGTCTAATTACTTTTGTGTTTATCCTTCAATGTTTCATGCCAGATATCCTAGTTATGTTAGTCTCCCTGTCTTGTAAAGTGAAACGAGTAGGATACTAGTCTCTTTACCAAAAGGTGTTTTCAGAAAAGAGGGGAATTTAATTTTCTTATAAAATTAAGATTTTTGTAAAAAATAGGTAAGGGGAAAGACGCTTTTAATAGATAGAATAAAAGCAGTAGAACAGAAGGGAATTGGGACTATTGGGGTTGGTATTAATACAATAAATGTTAAAACTAATTCTGGGGATTTTACTGTTAAATGAGACTCTGTAGCTATACTTTTTGTAAAAAATATAAAATTATATTAAAGAAATATAAAGGTAAAAATCCGTACAGACTCCCGAGACTGACGCTTGGTTTTTACACAAAAAACAAATTGTGTGTGCAACAAAGAGTACGAGCCTAAGCAGGGAAAGTTAGCGAAACGGATTTTTACCATATACGATTAGACACCCCTTTTTGGGGCTTCATCTTATAACGAGCAATATGATCAATCTTAAACTTCTTCCTCTTCCATAACAGAAGGTATTCCTTCAGATGAACCGCCTTCTACATAGGAACTACGTTTTACTACAGATAGAAGTAATACTACAATACTTACAACAGCAATCCAGCATAATGTAACTGCTGCTGTGCCCCAAAGTTCTCCGTTAAAGAAAAGAATCTCCTTTAATCCTTCAAACATAAAGCGGAACGGTAACCATGGATAGATCCAATCAGCGTAAAAGCTTGGCATCATTTCTGGTGCGATTTGTAGAAGAGGTAAACCAAAGAACATTAATAGCACAAAAATCGGTAAACTTGCAAATTGAATCCATGTAGTGATCGCTAGTATTAATAAAATAAATGTAGTAAAAGTCAGTGATAAAAATAGAGCAACATGGGTAAAATTTGAAAACTCATATTCCAGCATCCAAGTGGTGTACCAAGTTAATAAATATCCTCCAAATAAACCAATGATAATGGCCATTAGAGCCTGGAATCCACGGAATTTCATTTGTTCCAATGCAGAATTAAACTTACGATTTCTTCCAGTGAACCACAACAGAATAGCACTGACTAAACTACTGATCCAAATCGGCTGGAAGAATGATAGCGGTGCATTGCCTAATTTACCGGTTTCATGTACAGTGACTATTTCGTTTTGGATAGGCGTTGAATAAGTACGTGCTTGATTAGCATTTAACGCCATATTATTTTTTTCAGAAACAGCTAATAATTGGGCACTGACATTGGCATTCATTTTTTCGACCATTGTTGATAAAGCCTGAGTAACCATAGTTGCAACGTTTGCATTTTTTCCTTGGTTTATATAAATTTTTAACATTGCTGATGTAGGTGTTGGTGTTTGAAATGAAGCATACTTTTCAGAAAAATCTTTAGGGATATAAATAGCTCCATATAATTCTTGATTCGCTAATTTTTCTTTCATGTCTTGTTCATTTTTTAATACTACCCATTTAAAGGGAACTTCCTTTGTTGCTTGTGCATTTTTTTGAATCATCTCGACAAACGTTTGCCCCATGTTACCCTCATCCTCAAGAACAAGACCGATTGGAAGATTTTTAGGGGATGAATGGGCTCCAGGAATTTGTGTTGCTACAAAAATGAAGGATAATAAGAGTACAGCAATAAAGGCTACACCGAAAAACTTATTTTCTTTCATAATAATTCTCCTTTCAGATAATGTACATCGTGTTGATTATTTCTTAGCTTGATTATATACTCTAAAAAAATAACTTCCTATAATCAAAAGCTGCAAAAGTGTTCAATACTCAACAAATAAAAAAATGTGTTCAATAAAAGGAAGGAATGATTTCATGACAAAAACGGACCGACGAATTATACGAACGAAAAATGACATTAAACAAGCATTTTTTTCTTTACTTTCTGAAAAGAATTTTGAAGCAATCACGGTTCGGGATATTACGGAGCGTGCCAATATTAATCGTGGAACTTTTTATCTACACTACGTAGATAAATACAATTTATTAGAACAGTACGAGAACGAAATTTTTGAAAAATTCAATGTCATTTTAGATGAAGGTGCACGGTTAGATTTGAATATCAATCAGTTTAAACATAAACGATTGCCTATAATGATCCAAATTTTACAAGTGTTTTATGAAGAAGCTGATTTCCTAAAATTAATATTAGGTCCACATGGTGATCCATTTTTCCATGAAAAAATGAGACAGTTTTTCGTGAGATACTTCAATACTTATCTAGTTAATCGTATTGATAAAAGTAAATGGAGGTTTCCAATTGAATTAATATTAGCGTATAACTCAAATGCCCTTTTAGGGGTTATTACGTACTGGCTGCAACACGATATGCAACAATCTCCAGAGGAAATTGCTACTATGTTGGTAGAAACAATGATAAACGGACCTTTTGAAGCTAGTGGATTACGTTCAATTATTGAAAAAGATAGCGAGTAGGAGTAGACAAATAAGTGCTTTGAGGAGGAAGAAGGAGTCGCAAAATGAGTTGAATAAACAAAGAGTATTAGATAATTAAATTAAAATTACACATAAAGAGAATTTTGTGGGTGATATTATAATGAAAACAAAAAGAGTTGGTGTTTTACTTTATGATTTTGTAGATGTTTTAGATTTTTTACGGCCCTGCAGAAGTACTATCACTTACAACTAAGAATAAAGTAGAGAAAGCACTTACTCTTTACAAAGAAGAATTATTACCTACGAAATCATTTGAAGTGCTTACTATTTCTGAACTGGGAAGCAAATTAAAACGCATTCAGGGATACAAGTAGTACCTGATTTTAGTTTTGACAATTGTCCTGATTTAGATATTCTAATCATTCCAGGAGGGCCTTTAAGAGCTGTACAAACGATGATTAAAAACAAAAACATCCAAGAGTGGATTATCAAACATAAAAATAGTGAATACATATGCTCAGTTTGTACGGGTGCGTATATTTTAGGGCAAACTGGATTGTTAAAAGGAAAAAAAGCAACTACTCATCATTTAGCATTGAAAAATTTACAAGAAAAATATCCTGAGATTCAAGTAGTATTGGGAAGCAAAGTTATACATGATGATAACCTCATAACTTCAGGCGGGGTTTCATCGGGTATTAAAATGGCGTTATATATTGTTGAGCAAATTATGGGGGAATCCGTAGCGAAGCGGACAGCTGAAACGATCGAATTTTCACAATAATGATTTCAATCACTGTTAATTTCTGATAACAATAACTTATGGTAATTTATAATTAACATTAATTTTACTTATGTGTAGAGAAATTGTAAAATAGTGTTAGCAAGATTATCCAGAAAGATTGGTATTAAAAACAGAAAAGAGTGATGAAGATGGGAATTGATTTTCACAATAAGGACAATCAAACTACTTATACAACTCGGGATGCTGACCACTCATGGATTGCAACAATGAAAGAACTTGTCCCTATCACGAGTATTGCTAGGGCTGCGGATATTGGCTGTGGCGGAGGAATTTACGCTAAAGCATTAGCCGATATGGGCGTAAATTCTGTGATCGGTGTGGATTTTTCACAGACAATGCTCGTTGGGGCAAAAGAAAACTGTAAACAATATCATCATATAACTTTCAAGCAAGGAAATGCATTGGCGACAGGCTTAGACGATGACAGCTTTCAGTTAGTGCTGGAACGAGCTTTAATTCATCACATCCAAGATGTAAAGGCTTGTTTTCAAGAGGCATATAGGATTTTGGAGGATAAAGGGGTCTATATTATCCAAGACCGGACTCCTGAGGATTGTCTACTAAAAGGGGATGACTGCCATATTAGAGGCTATTTCTTTGAACGGTTTCCAAAATTAAAGGAACAAGAAATTAAACGCAGACATAGTAGTGATTTAGTAGTTGAGACCCTTAAGGAAATTGGTTTTAGTGAGATTACAGAAGTGAAATTATTGGAAACAAGAAATGTGTATGAACAGAAAGAGCAATTGTTAAACGATTTACGGCAAAGAACAGGTAGAAGTATTTTACACGAGTTAGACGTAGAAGAATTAAGTGAATTAGTGAATTATATTGATAAGTCCATTTCAACTAAGAGTTCTATTGTGGAAAAGGATAGATGGACCATTTGGAAAGCTGTAAAGTGATAAATAAGGGTTCTTTATCAATGTAGAGAGGTGTTATCCGTCAGTTTAGTAATTCAATCCGTCAGTAGGGCTCTACTATTCGTCGGTTCGACCTTCATATCCGTCATTTCAATAAAATGAAGCTCTCGTGCGCTATTCAAACGAGAGCTTTTAACTTCTTTCAGCAGGTGTTCAAACACCCACTGTAATAGAGGAACTCAGTCTAAGAACGCCACGTCCTGTGGCAATGACTGAGTGACCAACATCACGTTGGCCCTAAGCCGATTCCGGACGCAATTAGGCATAATTGATCTATTTATTTACCTACTAATGCGACTAGGTATTTATCTCGATCCGCTTCCTCCAGCATTTTATTATCGACTAGCATTGCACCGTATCTCACATTTGTCATATCCCGATCAACTAAAAATTGAACATTCACTTTTTCAGTTTTATTATTGACAGGACAATCTCCTTTAAATTCTACAACGTCCTGTCCTTTTTGAGTTTCAAAATACACCCAATATGGATTTTTACAAACGTTGGAAAAGCCAGATTCTAACGTTTTATTACTATTTTCGAATGAATAGTTTTTAACATATGTAATATATTCATTATCTGTAATGTCCTTTTGTGGACCGTAAAAATACCAGAATACCCCTAAAATCCCGATTGGCACAATCCATAGAATGTTCCTTTTGCTTAATTTCCCCATATTTGCAAGCCCCCTTTATGAGAATATTTTATCATCTTTACGCTTATTTTTGCTAGCTTACAATAATATTTTCTAGTCTAAGATTTAATATTGTAGAAAACGCCATTTCGACGGAAGTTTGTGATGAATGGTTTTTTTATTTCTAAATATTGAAGGAAACTATGAGGCTTATAATGACGTCATTTATGAACGTAAGTAAGTATTCAACTAGATTTATGTGATTTATGTGCAATGTTGAACATTGAGTTCCTGAAAAGACATTACTTGTTACATGTCAAAATGAATTGGAGAACTTTATTTACTAAGAAATTAAAAGTAAGGAGATTTACAAAATGAATTATGGACTATTTCAATGGATTAATGATATAGCGGGTCGCTATCCTTTTCTGGATAAAGGGATGATTTTCATCACTGATAGCGTTCCTTATGTCGTAATCGTATTCATGTTATTTTTATGGTTTACTGCAAACAAAGAAAAAAGGGTAGAAAAACAATATACTGCTTTATACATTGTCTTTACATGTTTACTAGGATTGGGTTTAAATGCACTTATTCACATGGTCTACTATCATCCACGACCATTTATCACATATAGTGTTCATCAATTAGTACCACATGCTAATGATTCTTCGTTTGTAAGTGATCATTCAGTATTAGTATTCGCCGTAGCATGTACGTTGCTTTTACGAAAAGACTCGTGGAAGTATCCTGTATTGATATGGGCGATTCTAGTAGGTATTTCTCGTATCTATGTCGGTGTACATTATCCAGCGGACGTGATTGGCGGAGCCCTTCTGTCATTTGGGGCAAGTTTAGTTATTATCAAGTTTTCTGAAAAATTGGAGCCGGTCGTACAAATCCTATTTAATATCTATAATAGACTAACGAAACGAATCCCTTTTTTAGCAAAATTCAGCCATTAAAATCTACGTCAGGGAAATTAATAAAGCAAAGCAAAGAGTCACATTTTTATGTGGCTCTTTGTTTTGTTAAGGAAAGAATATATAGATTAATAATTTGTAATAACGAACTGCACTTTACATTTATTTGCTTATATGTTAGATTACTCAATATTGAATTTAGCAAAAGGAGGTGTAAGCAATGTTAACTGTTTTTAGAATTCTATTCGGTAAAAACGTGAAAATTGGTGATGATTTAGCGCACAAAGGGAGTAGTCTGTCCTTTTTTAAGCTATACAATCATACAAAAACAGTTATCGGCGCTTTCACTCTATGGCAAATAAATGACAAAGCAATGACTTAAGTCGTTGTTCATTTATTTGAGCATATTTTATTTAAAGTTTAGCACCGGTAATTTAGCGGTGCTTTTTTGCGTTTGTTTTTAAGGGATAGACAACTCCTTTCTATTTACTCCTATAAAAATAGAGAGTTTTATGGAAGGATGAGAGAGATGCAATTAAAACTAAACAATAAGTATAGAAGAATGAAAGATTTTTTAAAGGAACACAATTATCGTGATTTTAGAATGAAGCAACTATTGAATGCTATTTTTAAAGAAAGAATAAATAATTTCAACGAAATGAATGTACTTCCAAAATCGTTAAGAGAAATTTTAGTAAAGGAATTTGGAGAGTCTATTTTAGATGTTGTTCCTTTAAAGGAACAGCATTCTGAGCAAGTTACTAAAGTCTTGTTTGAAATTCCAGGAAATGAAAAAATAGAAACGGTCAACATGAAATATAAAGCTGGGTGGGAATCGTTTTGTATATCTTCTCAGTGCGGATGTAATTTTGGATGTAAATTTTGCGCAACAGGTGACATTGGATTAAAAAGAAATTTGACTTCAGATGAAATAACTGACCAAATCCTCCATTTTTACTTACTAGGTCACTCCATTGATAGTATTTCTTTTATGGGAATGGGTGAAGCGTTAGCCAATGTACAAGTTTTTGATGCCTTAGATGTACTTACTGATTCTACATTGTTTGCTTTAAGCCCTCGTAGGATATCTATTTCAACTATTGGTATTATCCCAAGTATAAAAAAAATGACGCTGAATTATCCGCAAGTTAATTTGACGTTTTCGTTACATTCGCCTTTTAATGAACAACGGAGTAAGTTAATGCCGATTAATGATAAATATCCATTATTAGATGTAATGGACACATTAGATGAGCATATACGAATAACATCAAGAAAAGTATATATTGCTTATATTTTGTTACCTGGTGTGAATGATTCTAATGACCATGCGAAAGAAGTAGTAAGTTTATTAAAAGGTCGATTTAAAGAAGGGCGTTTATATCATGTAAATTTAATCAGATATAACCCAACCGTCAGTTCTCCTTTACAATTTGGAGAAGTTGATGAAGATCATGTTGTGAATTTTTACAAAAATTTAAAATCATCCGGTATTAATGTAACGATTAGAAGTCAATTTGGCATTGATATCGATGCTGCTTGTGGTCAGTTGTATGGTAATTACCAAAAGAGCAACAAGCAGTAATTTTAAATGAAAATGATACTGAATTGTATTTCATAAAAAAATTTGGTAAAATGAAAATACAAATTATGAGAGGACTGATGAATGGACGATGATTAACTAAACTATATTTTTATTTGAAATGAACAACTTCAAACTTCAAATTACAAAATATAGGATTAGTCTGTCCATTTTTATAAATCAGTTTACGTTTTATTTGTCATGGTTCCGATGGCAAAAAAGAACACTTATTTAATATAAGTGAAAGACTAATCCTTCCAATTAACAAATTGGGAGGATTTTTTATGCTCTCATAAATAATCTGATCAGAAAAGGGGAGAGAGAAATGGGCGATTCAGATACTATTGTTACGCATGTAATGCTCCGTACAAGTCGTTAATATCCGTCAAACTTATACGGAGAAATTTAGAATGGATGGATATACCGACTTTGTATAAAAAGTAAAAAGTATAGCTATACAAAGGAGGAATTATCATGTCAATGATACAAGTTCAAAATTTAACTTTTTCTTATCCAAGCAGCTTTGACAATATTTTTGAAAATGTAAACTTTCAAATAGATACGGATTGGAAACTTGGATTTATCGGTAGAAATGGACGAGGAAAAACAACATTCTTTAATTTATTATTAGGGAATTATGAGTATAGTGGGAAAATCAATTCTTCAGTAGAATTTAATTATTTCCCTTATCCAGTTTCGGATAAAAATAAATATACGCATGAAATCATGGAAGAAATTTGCCCCCAAGCAGAAGATTGGGAAATTCTTCGTGAAATATCCTATCTAGACGTTGATGCCGAGGCTATGTATCGACCTTTTAAAACATTATCAAATGGAGAACAGACAAAGGTGTTGCTTGCTGCACTATTTTTGACTGAAGGTCAATTTTTATTAATTGATGAGCCAACTAACCATCTAGACACGGAAGCTCGAAAGATGGTCTCTGAATATTTAAGAAAGAAAAAAGGGTTTATTTTAATTTCACATGACCGAAACTTTTTAGATGGATGTGTTGACCATATCTTATCTATAAATAGGGCAAATATTGAAGTTCAGAGTGGTAACTATTCTTCTTGGAAGATGAATTTTGATCGACAGCAAGAACACGAAGAGGCAACTAATGAGCGTCTACAAAAAGACATAGGGCGATTAAAACAGTCTTCAAAGCGTACATCAGGTTGGTCTAATCAAGTGGAAGCTTCCAAAAATGGAACAACGAATTCAGGCTCTAAGTTAGACAAAGGTTTTGTAGGACATAAAGCAGCGAAGATGATGAAGAGAGCAAAGAACATTGAATCAAGGCAGCAAAAAGCTATTGAAGAGAAGTCAAAACTGCTAAAAAATGTGGAAAAAACCGAGTCATTAAAATTAGAGTCACTGTCGTTTCATGCAAATGAATTGATTGTTTTGGCCGATGTGTCTGTTCAGTACAATGACCAAATAGTGAATAAGCCAATTAGCTTTAAACTTGAACAAGGTGACCGAATTGTACTTGATGGAAAGAATGGAAGCGGAAAAAGTAGTATCCTCAAACTCATTCAAGGAGATCCGATACAGCATACAGGCTCTATGTATGTAGGTTCAGGTCTCATTATTTCCTATGTCCAACAAGATACTTCTCATTTGAAGGGAATGTTATCGGGCTTTATTGAAGAGCATGGAATTGATGAAACGTTATTTAAATCTATCCTACGTAAGATGGACTTTGACCGAATTCAATTTGAGAAAGATATATCTCATTATTCTGGTGGACAAAAGAAAAAGCTACTTATAGCCAAAAGTTTATGTGAAAAAGCGCATATCTATATTTGGGATGAACCGTTGAATTTTATTGATATTTATTCGCGCATGCAGATTGAAGAGCTTATTAAAAAATTTAATCCCACAATGGTGTTTGTTGAGCATGATCAAGCATTTCAACAAACAATTGCAACAAAAACGATAACTCTGTAAAAATGATCAAACTATTATATCCCGCTTTAACGGGCAGTAATACATCCACCTCAAAATTCGGCAAAAGCAAAAAAGTTAGGTGGGAGATAAACTGCCCGTAAAAGCCCTATTCGTTCAACTAATAATCAGTGGGGGATGAAGAAAACCCCCCACTAATTAAAGTTTCACTTTATGAAAGTTAAAACCTTTTAAAGAAGAATCCATTTTGATCAATCTTTTTTCAAAATGGATTCTTTTATTTATTGTCAAATATCGGTTTATTCACATATGAAATGACAGAGATATATGATACTTAACGTTTGTCCAAGCTCAGTATTAGGGTGGGGTAGTAATGTATACGATGTAATATTGGGACACTTGAAAAAGAGTGTTTTATGTACAGGTATTTTTAAAATTCAAGATACAGGGACAAGGGGACAATGCGCCCCAAGAGTCGTTTTTTGGTCATTTAAAAGATGAAAAGTAGACTATCGATCTTGTAAAACATTAAAAGAGCTTAAGTCAAAAATAAATCATTAAATGGTTTACTATAACAATTATCGGTATCAGTGGAACTTAAAAAAGATGACCCCTATTCAATATAGGGATCACCTTCTGGTTGCTTAATCTCTTTTTTTATTGTGTCCTTGACGTAGGTGCCATTTTAACAAGTTGTTTTTCTTTTGCTTTTGCATTTAAAGGGCTTATAGTGTTACTCATTTTTCTATTTACCTCGATATACGTAATGCTGTGTGGCATTTCCTGCATTAAACTGCTCAGTAATATATTGTACTGCCTCTTGTAGAGCTAATTTACTGTTACAAGTGAAAACATCTATTGCAGCATAGCCGTACTCTGGCCACGTATGAATCGTCAAATGTGATTCTTGAATAATGACGACACCGCTAACCCCGTAAGGTGAAAAATGATGGAAATTTTCTGTTACAATCGTTGCCTTTGCTTTGTGGGCAGCTTGACACATAATTGTTTTAATTTTTTGTAAGTCATTAAGTAATGCAACATCGCAATCATGCAACTCTAATAAAATATGATGGCCTAATGCATGCTGATCCTGCATTTTTTGTACTGTTCTCTTTATTTGTAAAAACTTTTTATTTTTGCAGCTAGGACAACCACGGGATTGAAGCTGAGTAATCGTAGTGTACTGATTGTCAGCACCTACTGTAAGTGAGTGTTTACAATGAATACACTGATAAACGACTGATTTTCGCTCAACTTCTCCAGTGTAAATAGGGCGCGTAAATTTACGCTGATTAGGAATGTGGGAAATCATTTGTTCAGTTGTTTGTAATACGATAAACTGACTTGTAGCGCCTAAAATCTGCGCACCTTCATAGGTGTTTATGTCGTATTTAATACTATTGATCACGAAGCCCATAGCTTGTAAGCTTTGCTGTAGCTCCCGCTGCTTTTGATAGCTACGTTTAGCATAGGAAAAAAACACATGCCGCATTGCTTCTGGCTTTAGCGCATTAATTGCACGTGATAAAAAGAGCTGTGCACCAATCAAGGTATATGGCGTATCTGTGTATACGCAATCAAACTGATGGGCGTATGTTTTAGGCAAAGGCTCCTGAACGTTATAATAATCTGCTTTAATCGGAAGCTCGTAGTCTTTAGCTATGTTACTAATTGTACTTAAAACTCGTCTATCAATATCTAATACAACGATTTTAGTTGCAGAATGTGGAGCGATTTTCTTTAGTAAAAATGCTAATGCAATACTAATAAAATCATCGTCGCCTAAACATAAAATGCGCTTATTGAGTAGCATCGTATAGTCTAGTGCGAGCAATGCACGTTTTAATGCTGTATCAACCGTACATTTGGCTTGATCTATTGCTACGTCAGCTGTAGGTCTAGCATCATAAATAGTGCTTAACTCGCTAATATTTTGTGCAATCCATTCTGTACGAAATGTATCATCTGTCGTTAATTGAAAATAAAGATTAGCATTAGCATCTGAGAGTTGAAAATATTGTGAGATAGCTAGCTGGCCCTTTTTCGTTAAGCTATGTTTACCCCATCCTTGCTTGGAAAATTCTTTCTTCATTGCAGAAACGATAGGTATTGGTAAGTCTGTCATATAAGCTAAAGATTTGGTTGTACAATTTTTATGGAAATATAATGCGAGTAAAGCCTTTTCTAATGTGTGATAATTTTCTTCAAGCAGCATATTAGCTGTAATTTGTTGTAATTGTTTTTGCATTGTAGATTCGTCCTCTCAATTTTGAATAGAAAAAATTGAAATTATCTAAATCAACAAATAGAAAAAGCGCGACTAAAATTAGTCGCGCTAAAATGTTTATACGAAGCTAACTAATTCTAATCTTGCTATTTTTTGCACAACAAATAACACCTGATTAGGTGGTTTGTTCAACAAAATTAAGCTATAAAGTTGATTTAGATTAGAATTCTACATTTAACAAAAAGTTCACCCTTTAATAAAATAGTATTTTTACTATACAATAGAAATAGAAATTTAACAAGTTTTAGAAATTTTGCTTAACATTGTAATTTAATAGGAAAGGATTTAGATGATATAAAGGTTACATCCATGGTGTGGCTTTTTATTATGTCTTGAGATGTTAATTCAAGTAAGACGGTTATTAGCACCGGTTAATGGGAACTGTCGGTTTTCCATTAATGATTGTGTCTTCAGTGATTTTAGGTAATTTGGGATTAGCAACTGCTTCATAGGTTATTTGTTTAACATATGCCATTCGCTTAATTGGTGTAGGAATGGTATAAATGTCTCTACAAACAAACGCACTGAATGCACTAAAACCAGATGAAGTGTCCAAGTCTTATTGTTACGTTGATATCGAATCGTACAGAATTTCATGGTAAGGGAATGCTGGAAGAGTATAAAACTGAGATGATAGGTATGAATGCTGATGCGATTCAAAAGCTGAAAGGAACAATTTCGATTGATGCATTTATTGCTGGTAACAATGATATATTCATATTTTCAATTGTGAATGCAGTGATAGAGTTAGGATTAGGTTTATGCTTAAAAAGTAAAAAGAAGATGGAAGTATCAAAATAAACCTTTAAGCAAGTTTTAGTATAATTAACAATTATTATTATTAATATTCTTGATTCAAAAAATGATTCTTGTTACTATTTTTATTACAAAAAAAACGTTTCGCTATATGGAAACGGCTTTAACTTTATTTATTGTAGCGTATAAAACACTGAATGGCGGAGAAATTGAGAGTAAAACAGTCTGTGAAATAAATACTAACTGTTAAAAAAGCTATATTTTACAGCAAATATGTGTAAAAGGGGGATTAGTCGGCTAAAATTTGGTGGACTTTGAAAAATTGAAGGCATCATTCTTTATAAAAAGGAGACCGTGCATGGAAATCTTAATATCGATATTAATGCTACTTGTATTATTATTAGTGACAAATGTTCTAGCACATTATATTTCTTTCATTCCGATTGCTCTAATTCAAATTGCAGTTGGAGTTATTGTTGCTTTAGTAGCAAAAAATTTCACCATTGAGATTGAGTCAGAATGGTTTTTGCTATTGTTTATTGCACCGTTGCTTTATTATGATGGGGCACATTTTCCTCGTGAACAATTATGGAAAATGCGATTACCGATTTTAGGAAACGCTATTGTATTAGTATTATTAACGACTATTGTTGGTGGTCTTTTTGTTCACTGGATGATTCCATCGATTCCTTTAGCGGCTGCCTTTGCTTTAATGGCTATTTTATCGCCTACTGACCCAGTGGCCGTAAATGGTATTGCCAAACGAGTTCATATTCCAGATCGTATTATGAATTTAGTTCGCGGGGAATCTTTAATCAATGATGCATCCGGGTTAATCGCGTTTAAATATGCAGTTGCGGCGATTGTAACAGGTTATTTTTCATTGAAATCAGCAACAAATGACTTTATTTACATGTTTTTTATAGGTGCATTTATCGGGATATTTGGTGCATTAGTATTATTTTGGATACGTCTTCGTCTCCGTCGTATAGGAATTGTGGATATAACATTTTACGTCTTGCTACAAGTTCTAACACCCTTTCTTTTATTTTTCATATCAGAAGAATTATTTCATGCTTCAGGTGTCATTGCAGTTGTAGCAGGAGGGATTGTTGCAACTATTATTAAAGAAAAAACGGAAAGTATCATTGCACAGGAACAAGTGGTAACGCAAAATGTTTGGTCTATCGTTACTTTTACATTAAATGGAGTTATTTTTATTTTACTAGGGTTGATGCTACCTTCTGCCACAAATTCTATACTCGCAAGTGAGGAAATACACAATAGTGTACTTATTTTATATGTACTAGCAATTGGTTTGATGGTGTTATTGATCCGCTTTATTTGGACGATGTTCTTTAATGTACTGGATAAAAAACTATCTAAAAGCGAAGAAGTAACAACAATCAAGGATCATATTGTGACAACACTTGTTGGGGTGCGTGGAACTATCACGATGGTAGGGATATTATCATTACCGCTATTAACAGATCGAGGAGAATTATTTCCTGAACGTCCATTACTCATCTTTTTAGCTGCTGGAGTTATATTATTCACTTTAGTAATGGCTACAATATTTTTACCTTTATTAAACACTCAAGAAACAGTCCAACAGTCTAATTTAATGGATGAGAAACGAAAAATGATCAAACATGCTATTCATAGTATTCAACTTGAAACGGATGAAAAAAATGCTCCTATAGCGCTAAGGTTAATGAATCAATATAACGCAATGTTATTGAATATTAAGCGAGAACAGTCTGAGGAGGCACTTCAAGCGTACAAGCAAAAAGTACTGGAAATTAGAAATATTGGGTTGGAACTAGAAATAATCTATACGAAACAATATATGGCTGATCATGGAATAAGTGGATCCATTCAACATGAAATCGAGTATAGTCTTAAAGAAAGAAAAGACTCGTTAAATAACCGTCCATTTACTTTATTAAAACGTCGTTTACGTTATTTTTTACGTGAAAGGAAGATGAGCAAACTACCTGCCAATGTTGTAGAACAAATTAATACTGTAAAAAAAGATTTAACAAATTATGTGTCATCATCAATTATCAAGCATGTTCAAGAAACGAATGAATTTTCTTTAGATATTGCGCAAAAAGTAGAGATGTATTATCGTCACTTACAATATTCATCTTATAAAATAGATCCTTCAATACAGGAAGAACAAAAGGAATACTTAGCTTTAATAGCAATTGAAGCACAAAGAAATCTTATAAATGAATGGTATCAAGCTGGTGATATAAATAATGAAGTAGCAAAAGAATTAAGAAGATTTGTAAATAATTTAGAAAGTGTTATTTTACTGGAAGAAGAAGAATAAATGGTGGCAGCCTAGCATAATTTGCTGGGCTTTTTATTTGCTTTAGTGGATTGGCTGTTTATAACGATGGGTATATTGCGAAAAATGGTAGCTGAATAACAACGTTTGGAATAGTTTTAAATAACCAAGGAGTACTGTAAAGTGTGATCCATGTTTTATCGTAAATTTTTTTAAGTTCATTGTTTAGTCATTGTTTTTAGACAATAAAAAGAACAGCTAACAATTAAGTTAACTATTCTTCCAATATGCTTATTTTCTTTTTGAATTAAATGTTAAATAAAAACAATAGAGAAACATCAATTTTTCCATTCACATTTCATCAGTAATTGATCTCCAATTAATTCTGCTGATAAATTTCCATCCATCTTTATCATGAGACTTTTCGCAATAAACAATCCTAAACCTGTACTTTTTTTTGTCCTCGTTTGATCAACTTTATAAAAACGATCAAAAAGAAGAGGGAGATCTTGTTCTTTTAACTCTTTGGCAGGATTCATTATATTAAGGTGAACAGATGATGAATGTTTCACAAGTTGAATGGTAACATTGCCACTCGAATGTTTAATCGCATTGGAAATTAAATTTTCAATTACACGTTTAACAGCCGACGAGTCGCCTGTAATATAAATTTCATCCTCTGGAATAAGGATGGATGGTTCTATCTGTGCATTATTGAAATCATCATAAAAACCAATTAACACTTCAACTAGCAATTTATTTAATTTGAGGTTTTCCACCTTTAATGGATAATCAGCGGATTCAATAGTCGATAGTTCAAAAAACTCATCTAATAAAACCTTCAATCTCAGTGCTCCATTTTTAATGTTTGCTTGGTATTTTATCCTTGTCTCAGGACCAATATCATCGGTTTCTAAAAATTGTATATAACCTAATATAGACGTCATTGGCGTGCGAATATCATGCGAAATATTTGCAATTGCCTGCTTCATTACATTTTCAGTTCTTAATTTCTCAAAAATTGCTTCATTCGTTAAATCAATTTGGTCATTTATATTTTTTGCTAAATTCTCAAGATCTTTGTCATAAAAAGTTAGGTCTATTTTCTTTGAGATTACTTTATTGTTTAACTGATTTAATTGTCGAGTAACTCGTTTTAGTTCCAGTTTCAATAAATAAAAGCGAATGAGGATAAAAAATACAGCTAAAACAGATATAATTACTATATAGATCATCATTTCACTCGCCTTTCTTTTTTTTATTTATTTAATTTCTTTCTTTTGGAATACCAAAACTCCTAGTAATCCAAATATTACATAAGTTACAATCGGGACGATCGCTAATTTAAATACTTCAATGTTTTCCAAAGCATTAATATTAATGAAGTCATATGATAACTTAAATACCGAATAATTATAAATATATTCAAATAAAGTGATCTTACTAGCTAATATGAACATTACACCATCAAATAAAAGGAATATTAAGATTAGCAACCCAATCGTTTTTCCGCTATCCGTAAACACTGTTGCTAATGCCATCATAATTGATGCAAATGCTGCTGCATATAACATGGTAAAAATAATTATTTGAGCAAAGTATTTTAAATCAGGCATATCGTTAAAATGAGAAAGAATAGCCCCAGTTCCTGTCATACCAATTGGTAATATTACTGAAAAAATGATTGCTCCAAATGAAAATACCATTAATTTGGAAATATAAATTCTAGTTCTGCTATTACCCGAAGATGCAATACTTTTCATTGTACCCAAAGAATATTCACTAGCGATAAAATAACCAGCTAAAAGACATGGGATTATCTTTAACACGTAATTGTTTTTACCAATGATAGTTAAAAATACTTCGTTAACGCTTAATTGCTCTGTTCCATTAATACTCACTATAAGAGGAAAAAGGACAGCAATTATCATCAATGCTAGTGTTAATTTTCTAAACGATCTATCCTTTTTTAATTTAAATAGTTCTGATTTTAATAGATTATCCATGCTGAACTCCTCCGATAAGCTTTGTAAAGTAACTTTCTAAATCTTGACCCATTGACTTAAACTGTTCAATGATTAACCCTGCGTTAACTAATGCTGTAGAAACTTTGGCTGGTTGATCAAGATACGTATATAGTCTAATCACACCATCTGGCATGACCTCGAAATCATTAGTAGAAAGCACAGTTTCAAATATAGTTGCAGCTTTTTCGGTATTATCTACTTTAATATGGAAATATTGCTGACATTTCTCTTCTAACTGATGAAGTGTCATTTGCTCAATCAATTCTCCCTTATGAATGAAGCCATAATGAGTAGCTAACAAATGAAGTTCACTTAAAATATGACTTGAAATCAGTATAGTAACGCCTTTTTCAATATTGAGCTTTTTTAATAACTCTCTTATTTCTACAACTCCCATAGGGTCTAATCCATTAATGGGCTCATCGAGAATTAAAAATTCTGGATCTCCTAAAAGAGCAATCGCAAGGATAAGTCTTTGCTTCATACCTAAAGAAAAATTCTTTGCCTTCTTTTTCCTTGTATCATGAAGACCAACAAGTGCTAGTGTTTTTTGAACACATTCTTTACCTGGGACGCCTTTTAAAAGTCTATGTGCTTCTAAATTCTCAGCAGCTGTCATATGTGGATAAATTGCAGGTTGCTCAATCGTAGCACCAATACGCTTTCTAGCTTGAATTAACTTCCTTTCAGTCGTTTCTCCAAACAGTTCTACTGTCCCCGATGTGGGCATTGCTAATCCAGCCACTATACGAGTTAGCGTGGATTTACCAGCACCATTTTGCCCAATAAAGCCGTAAATAGAACCTTTTTCAATCGATAGATTCACCTTATTTAAAGCAACTTGATGTTTATATTGCTTTGATAATTGATTTGTCTTAAGTACATAATCTTTCATATACTTACCTCCCTTACTTGATATACTTAGTATAGTAAGAAGAACATAAGAGAAGCTTAAGTTAAATCTAAAGAAAACCTTAAGATTTAAGACGGTAGCCCATTCCCCAGATTGTTTCGATATATTCAACACCAGGGCTAGCTTTAGAGAGCTTACTTCTTAAATTGCTCATATGAACATTAATGGTATTATCATCACCATAAAATGGTTCATTCCAAACATTTTCAAACAAGTTCTCTTTCGTGAAAATCTTGTTAGGTGATGACATAAGAAGAACTAAAATGTTGTATTCACGAGCTGTAAAGGCGAGTGATTTCCCCTCAACAACTACTTTTTTAGCTTCCGTATCAATCACTATGTTTTTGTGCCTTAATTCTTTTTTCGTCGGAAGTTCCTGCATACGTCGATATCTTCTCAAATGAGAGTCAATTCTCGCTGATACTTCATCTATATCAAATGGTTTCGTAATATAGTCATCCGCACCCGATCTTAAAGCATCAATTTTAGTTTGCTGCTCCAGCTTGGCAGAAATAATTAGGACTGGCGTGTTACTTTGTTCAACTATTTTTGACAGTATTTCTTCTCCATTCATACCAGGAAGCATTAGATCAAGTAATACCATATCCCAATTTTGCTTCTCCAAGTAAATCATTGCTTCTGTTCCTGAGAAAGCTGGTTGTGAAGCATATCCACTTTTTTCAACGATACTACATAATAATTGATTTATATCATTGTCATCTTCAACAACTAATATGTTGATTAATTGTGCCATTATCTATCAACTCCTTTTACTATGAGGCTTGTTTATATTACAGAATAAATCATTCATATTCAAACTTATTTTAATAAAGAATCTGATTCTTTCCTTACCCTAAAAAACATTGATGGTACATTATGATGTTTACTCTCTAAAATGGCAGGGAATTTCTCAAAATGGCTATAAGGAGAGATTTATTAAGGTAAAAATTTTTAGAGCGAAAAAAATGTTCATTTACAAAATGTTCTCAAGTAACACAATAGAGTATTTGATTGGAATGTACTGTTTATACCAGTACCGTATATTCTGGGTTGAGGAAGTAAGCGGAAAAAAGAAGTGCAAAATATTCTTATTTTTTTTAGGAGCCTTAATGAAGTTTTTCTAAAATGAATAATTCGAAAGAGAAAAAGAATAGGGGAGGTTGATTTTAAGTGGGACTTAGATTAATAATTTGCAGAGAATCCATCCGTAGCAAAGAATATTGCAGATGCTTTAAAAATTAAAAGCAAAAATGATGGTTTCATTGAAGGAAATGGTTATGTCATTTCGTGTGCTTTTGGACATCTTTTCCGGCATTATGATGCTAAAGAATATGATAAAAAGATCGAAAAATGGTAGATGGACTTTCCATTGTAGAAAATTGAATTAATGCTGGAACTCAAATCTACTATGGTTTACTGCACAGAGCTGATATTTTTCGGAAAAATACTCCAGATGCTCCAAAATCTCCAGATAATCTCTAGATAGTCTTCACAGTAACTACAGATAACGCCTATACAATCAAGACTGTAAGACAAATTACTTTAAAAGGAGATTAAAAACTATGAAAAAGAGAAAGAAATTGGCTGCTACAACTTTAGGTGCTGTATTTGCGCTTTCAACTTTTGGAGCTGCATTTGCTGCCGAAGTCCCAACTGAAATTATTGAAGGTAGTGAATTTGTGAAAGGGCAAGTTAGTAAACCAGCTAACTTAGATGAGATTTCTAAAGAAAAAGTACGAGAAATTTTTAACCAAGTAAAAGCAGGTATATTAACGAAAGAGGAAGCAATAAATCAACTTGATGAAGCTCTTGGAATGAAGGTAGTTAAAAAACTAGTAAGTAAACCAGCGAACGTAGATGAGATATCTAAAGAAAAAGTACAAGAAATTTTCAACCAAGCAGAAGCAGGTACATTAACGAAGGAAGAAGCAACAAAACAACTTGATGAAGCTCTTGAAATGAAGGGAGATAAAAAACTAGTAAGTAAACCAGCGAACGTAGATGAGATATCTAAAGAAAAAGTACAAGAAATTTTCAGCCAAGCAGAAGCAGGTACATTAACGAAAGAAGAAGCAACAAAACAACTTGATGAAGCTCTTGGAATGAAGGTAGATAAAAAACTAGTAAGTAAACCAGCGAACGTAGATGAGATTTCAAAAGAAAAAGTACAACAAATTTTCAACCAAGCAGAAGCAGGTACATTAACGAAAGAAGAAACAATAAAACAACTTGATGAAGCTCTTGGAATGAAGGTAGATAAAAAAACAGTAAGTAAACCAACTAACGTAGATGAGATTTCTAAAGAAAAAGTACAAGAAATTTTCAACCAAGTAGAGGCAGGTACATTAACGATAGAGGAAGCAATAAAACAACTTGATGAAGCTCTTGGAATGAAGGTAGATAAAAAAACAGTAAGTAAACCAACTAACTTAGATGAGATTTCTAAAGAAAAAGTACAAGAAATTTTCAGCCAAGCAGAAGCAGGTACATTAACGAAAGAAAAAGCAACAAAACAACTTGATGAAGCTCTTGGAATTAAGAGATAAAAGTAAAGTGAGTAGTTCAGTAAGCAAACCAGCGGTATTTAAAGAGAAGGTATAAGCTATTTAACTAGCACGAATAGGTACACTCGGGAGCAATAAGCCAATTTGATGCAGATCAGAATAAGAAGTAAAAAAACAAACTTAAATAAAATACAGTAATATTTGTACTTGAGCTTTCTAAACATCCCTCTTCATAGAGGTTCATATAAACTCCCCCCAATGGAGAAACATTTACTATAGAAAAAACTACACTTCCAATAGCTGATGAAATGTTCTCCTCGTACGAAAATCGCTATGTTCCAATAGGTACATAGCGATTTTTTGTGCATTTTTCAATACAATCAAAGAATTGTCCCCTGATGAATGGGATGATAATAAGCTTTATAGAATGACACGTATTACACTCCTGGTACATAGATTTTAGTAAGTGATATTTTACATTGTTTAAAGTAAGATAGTAGTAAGGTATTTCACAATAAACTCAACTAATCTGATTAGTTGAGTTTATTGTTTATATATAAAGCTACTAAAATATTTTAAAGAAGATGTGATGATTAATGGGGAAAATCGCCATTTTGGCAGAGAAACCATCTCAAGCAAGAGCTTATGCAGACGCATTTAAAATTAAACAAAAAGAGAAAGTATTTATTGAATTGGAACCTTGTTCTACTTTTCCTGAAGGTGCAGTAATTACCTGGGCAGTTGGTCATCTTGTTGAATTAAAGGAACCAAAAGAATATCAAAAGGAATGGGAGAAATGGTCGCTTTCATCATTACCGATCATTCCTCAAAAATTTGAAGATAAAGTTGTCTCTAAAATGTATACACAATTTAATGCTGTAAAAAAAATCTTTAGTGATCCGCAAGTAACAATGATATATAACTGCTGCGATAGTGAACGTGAGGGTTCAAATATCTTCTACTCACTTTTAAAAATGACGAAAATAAATAAGCCTGTTAAACGATTATGGATCAATTCATTAGAGGTTGAGGAAATTCGAAAAGGTTTTAATAATATGCAAAGTAATGAGCGTGATTTGCTCATGTACCAAGAAGCAAAAACACGTCAAATTAGCGATTGGTTAGTAGGCATGAACTGTAGTCGCCTATATACGCTACTATTACAAAAAAAGGGCTTTAAGGGTAGCATCTCTATCGGTCGTGTGCAATCGCCAACCGTCTATTTAATTTATAAAAGACAACAGGAAATCGAACATTTCAAGCCTGAAAAATTTTATGAAATTGAAGGGGTTTTTAAAGCACAAAATGGTGTATATAAAGGGAAGGCAAAGTTAAAAACAAAAGAGCGTGCAGAGGCTGTGCAATTATTGCAACAACATAGGGTTGAACCGATGGATACAGGTCTAATTACGAGTGTAACGAACAAAACGAAGCGTATTGCACCACCCAAACTACATGCATTATCAACATTACAAGCCAACGCCAATAAACGTTGGAAATACAGTCCGTCGCATGTGTTGAAACTTACGCAATCACTTTATGAGAAAAAGCTCGTTTCTTACCCACGTACCGATTCACAGCTCATTACACATAATGAGTTTGCCTATTTAAATGAATCATTGGCAAAATATCAGCAGCTCGTGGGAAAGTCATTTAATGCGATAAATCGAGGGAATAACAAACGTTACGTCGACAGTGCTAACGTTGGGGAGCACTATGCTATTATTCCAACGAAAAAAGTGCCGACAGAAAAAGCGTTACAATCAATGAATGCTGATGAACGAAATATTTATTTTGAAATAGTCAATACGACTCTCGCTATGTTCCATCAAGATTATGAATACGATGAAAAAACGATTATAACGAATGTCAAAAATTTAGAGTTTAAAACGGTCGGGAAAACAGAGCTTGTAAAAGGATGGAAAGAATTATTTTTAAGTGAAAAAGAATTGCAGGAACGTGAGAAGTCGTTACCTGTTGTATTCCAAGATGAGATGGTACAAAGTAAGGTTTCTATTATAGAAGGCACGACAACGCCACCTAAGCCATATACAGAAGGGCAACTCATTACAATGATGAAAACATGTGGTAAATCAGTTGAGGATGAAGAAGAAATCGAGGTGCTAAAATCGATTGAAGGTATTGGTACAGAAGCAACTCGGAGTGGCATTATAGAGACGATTAAAAAGCATGAATTTATTGAAGTACGAAAAAACATAGTGAGCATTATGCCTAAAGGGGAGCTTTTATGTCGGGCAATTGAAGGGACATTACTTTCAAGTCCATCTATGACTGCAAAATGGGAAATTTACTTAAATAAAATTGGTCGTGGAGAAGGCTCTGCAAAACATTTTATTGAAAGCATAGGCAAATTTGTTAATCAATTAATTTCCGAGGTACCTAAACAGTTAGAGTCACTTACAATTGACTCAGAGCAGTTTAAACCGACTGCTGTGAAAGATATTGTGACGTGTCCGACATGTAAAGTAGGAAAAATAGGTTTGCGTAAAAGCTTTTACGGTTGCTCGAATTATAAAAATGGTTGTAAGCAAACGTTCCCAGGAAGGCTATTGGGAAAAAAGCTAACTGAAAAGAACATTAATGATTTATGTAAGATTGGTAAAACAGCTCTGCTTAAAGGGTTTAAATCAAAAAATGGTAAACAATTTAATGCGTCACTCCGTTTGGTAGATGGAAAGATTGAATTTGAGTTTAATGAAAAGTAAAAGAGAATACTTTAGCTGGAAGATGGAGTTTGCTGAAAATAAGGATCAAAATTAAGTATAGTTTTGAAGTTTATCTCAATATATTGTACTTCCAAAATGAAAGTAGGATAGCGTGTTCGATATAGAACGTGCTATCCTATTTTTATACGAAATAGATATAATAATCAGATATTTAAGAAAATGACTATGTACTGTCGTGTTTTTATTCGTTAGAATATAAAACCCACAGCGATAGGCGCGGAGTTACTAGAAATTTATAAAAGGAGAAATGTGATGACTACTATTAGAGAAATTGGAAGCTTATGTGTTACGGATAGTGATGGACACATTATTAACCATTCAGAATGGAATAAAATCAACCCTATTTTTCTTCCTGTGATAAACGATGTGGTTCATACGTATTCTACCCATCTTCAAGATGACTTACATAGTGTATACATAAGGGGATCCATTCCAAAAGGAATAGGTATTGAAGGCGTAGCTGACTTAGACACAATAGCGATTACTAACCAAAAGCTTAATAAACTGCAGTTAAAGCGGATAAAAGAAGTAGAACAAAAATTAACTCAAAAACATACTTGTGTAGATGGTATTGAACTAAGTGTTCACTGCATAGAAGATATTTTAAATACGTCATCTTTTTCAATCATTAGTTTCATACTCCAAACTCATGGAATATGTGTGTTTGGAGAAGACTTGATACCTCAATTACCTAGATATAAAGCGAACGAAGCTTTAGCAAATGACCATCTTATTCATTTACATGGTCAAATTAAAAATGCCTGTGATGACCTTCAAGATAATTCAGATTTAGAGGATATTAAAGATTGTTGCAAGTGGATTATGAAAATTATCGTAAGAGCAGGACTTGCACTTGTCATAACAAAGGAAAATACATATTCAAGGGATTTATATCCTGCTTATAAAGTGTTTTCTAAATATTATCCTGAAAAAGAAAATGACATGAAAAAGGCGCTTGAATATGCCATAACACCCATAATAGATACAAAGCAATTGTTATCGTTTTTAAATGAATTTGGAACATGGATGGTTAGTGAAGCTGATAAATGGCTACGATGCAATAACCCTAATAGAGAATTAAACATGAAAATATAATAACTTCCGAAATCGAATTCTCGGTAGCTGCCACAATTGGAAATAGTATTGTTTTTTTAGCCTTTAAGAAAAAGGTAATCACATCATCATATGTGATTACCTTTTATAATTAAGTATTAACTCATATTTACGATAAATAAAAAAATCCATTTGAAATTGAACATTTTCTATTGCGGCCAATCACTTTTGTTTATTGATTTGACTTTAAATTTTTTCCAATATATTGGACGATCTTGCGAAGTTCAGTAGATGATGGGCGTCCAAATGGACTTGTTTGTTTTTGTTGATATAGTAGTTGTCCATTTTCATCAACTAGGAAATAAGCAGGCTCTCCGTGCGTGCCATGATCCTCATATGGTGCATCTTCACCATGATAAAAAACATCATATGCTTGTAATGTTTTTAACTCTTCATCAGCTAAGACGGTAAAAGTAAGGTTGAGCTCATCAACCATTTTCTTTAAATTATCTAACTGATCCGTTGAGATGGTAATTAGGTGTACATTCTTGCCTTCAAAATAACTTTTGCTTTCTTCAAGCTCTTTTAATTCTTGAACACAAACAGGGCACCATGAACCTCTGAAAAAGATAATAAGATGCCAACTTTTGTGCTGGTTTTGATGGGATACAAAAGAGAATTCTTCACCATTCACTGCTGGAAGAGTAAAATCAGGTACTTTGTCACGTAAATTAAATGTAGACATACTTTTTTCCTCCTTAAAATTGATAATCTAAATACCACTTTGTATTATTACCTATTTAAAATTAGATATGTAAAATGAAAAATAACATATACCAAAATGCCGAGGTTCATTGGAGGTAAATCTTCTTCTCTAACAATTTTTATGTCATTCGTTATTTATTGTAATTTATTGATGTATCCAAGCACAATGTCATTGTTATTTTGACATTTATAAGCATACTTTATTGTTGGATTATTTAAAGACAATATGGCAAACTGAATACGAAGATAAATCTCAACATGATCCATTGGCACCTAAGGACATAAATATCTTTATTATGCAGATGTTTCACCAAGAAAGCTAATAAATTAGTTTTTAAATACGATAGTTAGGCCGTAGAAATATTGGAGGTAGAAAAATTGAGCAAAAGGAGATCAGTTGGATTAGAGTTGCGTACATTATCGCTTTTAATGAGAAGACAATTGGACCATACACTATTGGAAAAAGAAAACCTTACTGCCATGCATGGTTGGACGATTAGTTATCTTTGCAAAAACCAAGATAAAGATGTCTTTCAAAAGGATTTTGAAAGAGACTTTTCTATTCGTAAATCAACAGCATCTAGAACACTTAAGTCTATGGAAAATAATGGTTTGATTACAAGGCAATCTGTTCCCTACGATTCAAGACTTAAAAAAATTGTCTTAACAGAAGACGCGCTGAAAATACATGACAGTATCATGACTCGTAGAGCGATTCTTGAACAAAAATTACTATCAGGTATCCCGGAAGAGAAACTTGACGTTTTTTTTGAAGTAATGGATGCTATGAAAGAAAATATAGAATCTTGAAGAAGATGCTATTTTGAAGCTTTTTATGATTATATAGTTAGCGTGCTAACTAAAATGAGGGGGACTGCGAATATGTTGAAAATATTTAAATACTTAAAACCGAAAGAATGGACGCTTATTATTGCTAGTATTGTGTTCATTGTAGGGCAAGTTTATTTGGATTTAAAGTTGCCGGATTATATGGCTAAAATTACGACCCTTGTACAAACAGAGGGCAGTAAAACGAGCGAAATATGGACAGCTGGAGGGAAGATGCTTTTATGTGCCCTTGGCAGTATGATATTGGCAGTCATTGTTGGTTATTTTGCGGCAAGGGTAGCAACATCTCTGTCAAAGGAATTGCGAAAAGGCGTCTTTGATAAAACTTTATCTTTCTCTATGGAAGAGATTAATGGTTTTTCAATCGCAAGTCTTATTACTCGTTCGACTAATGATATAACGCAAATACAGCAAACTGTTGCAATGGGTCTTCAAGTTATGATTAAGGCTCCTATCCTTGCAACATGGGCTATTTTGAAGATTACGGGGAAAAGCTGGGAGTGGTCAGTGGCAACAGGAGTAGCTGTCATTGTTTTACTTATTATGATCGGCAACCTGATTATCTTTGTATTACCGAAATTTAAAGTCGTTCAAAAAATGACAGATAGTCTTAACCGAGTAACAAGAGAAAGTTTAACTGGAATTCGTGTTGTTCATGCTTATAACGCACAACAATATCAGGAAGAAAAATTTGAAAAAGTAAATAAGGATTTAACGGATACAAATCTTTTCGTGAACCGACTTATGGCCCTTATGCAGCCGGGGATGGGTCTGATTATGTCAGGTTTAACTCTTTCAATCTATTGGATTGGAGCGCATTTAATTAATAATGCAGGGGCTATGGATAGAATCGGTAAGTTCAGTGATATGGTCGTATTTTCATCTTATGCAATGCAAGTGGTTATGGCATTTATGATGTTATCAATGACGTTCATTTTACTTCCAAGAGCAGCGGTATCTGCAACGCGTATTAATGAAGTGCTAAATACACCTCAGACAATTATTGATGGAGAAAAGGGATCGTCACCTAAGGGAATCGAAGGTGAAATTGAACTGCGTAATGTTAGCTTTAAATATCCTAATGCAGAGGACTATGTTTTAGAAAATATTAGCTTTACAGCACATAAAGGTGAAACTGTCGCTTTCATCGGTTCTACTGGTAGTGGTAAAAGTACGCTGATTAATTTACTTCCTAGATTTTACGATGCTACTGAGGGTGAAGTATTCGTCGACGGCATTAATGTGAAAGAATATGCACAAGAAGCTCTTCATAATAAAATTGGTTACGTTTCTCAAAAAGTCGTACTATTTTCAGGTACAGTAAAATCTAATGTTGCCTACGGTGGTAACGGTCAGAACCCCTCAACAGATGAGGAAATCAAAAAAGCGGTGGAAATTGCCCAAGGGAAAGATTTTGTGGAGAACATGGATGACCAATATGATGCGGCTATTGCTCAAGGTGGTACAAATCTTTCAGGAGGACAAAAACAACGTCTTTCTATTGCAAGGGCAGTGAATAGAAATCCAGAAATCTTTATTTTCGATGATTCATTCTCAGCTCTAGATTATAAAACAGACCGTCAACTTCGTTCTACCTTGAAAAAAGAAACACAAGGTGTGACCACTTTGATTGTGGCACAGCGAATTGGAACGATTAAAGATGCTGATAAAATCATTGTTCTTGATGAAGGTAAAATCGTCGGTATGGGAAAACATAGTGAATTATTGAAAACATGTAAGACTTATCAGGAAATCGCTTATTCTCAGCTATCGAAGGAGGAGTTGGACAATGAGTAATAAACAAACAAATAAGCCCAGAAGAGGTCCCGGTGGCCCAGGTCATATGGCAGCTCCTGGAGAAAAGCCGAAAAATTTCAAAAAGCCTTGGGGAAAGTTGATTGCCTATTGTAAACCTTACTTACCAGCGATTCTCTTTGCACTTGTATTGGCGGTTGTAGGAACAATTTTCACGATCATTGGACCTAATAAGCTTAGTGAGATAACTGATAAGATAATGGATGGCATTACTGGTGAGATTGATATTACGGCTATAGGGAATATTGGTCTGCTCCTTGCTATTTTGTATGGATTGAGTTTTATTTTCAACTATATTCAGGCGTTTATTATGGCTACGATTACGCAGCGAGTTTCTAAAAGCTTACGTACAGATATTTCGAACAAGATCGATAAATTACCGTTGAAATACTTTGACTCTACAACTTATGGTGATGTGTTAAGTCGTGTCACGAATGATGTAGATATGATTGGTCAGTCTCTAAACCAAAGTATTGGTTCGCTAGTGACAGCGGTCGTTATGTTCTTCGGATCTTTGATTATGATGTTCTCTATTAATGTGACGATGACACTGTCAGCCATTGCTGCCACTTTCGTTGGATTTGTATTAATGACCTTTATTATTTCCAGATCTCGAAAATACTTCATACGCCAGCAGCAAGACCTTGGTAGAATGAATGGCCATATTGAAGAAATCTATTCAGGGCATGATGTTATGAAGGTTTATAACGGTGAAAAAGCTGCGAAGCTAGAATTTAATGAAATCAATGAAAGTCTTTTTAATAGCGCTTGGCGTGCACAGTTTATGTCGGGCATGATGATGCCCCTCATGATCTTTATCGGAAATTTAGGCTATGTTGTTGTTTGTGTAGTAGGGGCTGCACTTACAGTGAAAGGTTCCATTACATTTGGTGTGATTGTTTCATTTATGGTGTATATCCGCTTATTTACTCAGCCACTGTCTCAGTTAGCACAGGCAGCTACAAGCTTGCAGTCAACTGCCGCAGCAAGTGAACGTGTATTTGAGTTTTTAAATGAAACGGAACTTGAAGACGAAAGTGATAAAAAAGCCACTTTAGATGCCAAAGATGTTACAGGCAATGTGCAATTTAAAAACGTTAAATTTGGATATACGAAAGAGAAACTGATTATTAAAGATTTCTCTGCCCAGATAAAGGCAGGTCAAAAAGTTGCCATAGTCGGACCTACTGGGGCTGGGAAAACAACGCTTGTTAATCTTCTCATGCGTTTCTATGAAGTAGATAACGGGGAAATCATGATTGATGGTGTACCAATTAAGTCGATTACTCGTAAAAATGTTCACGATTTGTTTTGTATGGTGCTGCAAGATACTTGGCTATTCGAAGGTACCGTTAAGGAAAATATCGTTTATAACAAAGTTAATGTAACCGATGAAGAAGTGGTTGCAGCTTGTAAGGCGGTAGGTTTGCACCACTTTATTAAAACCTTGCCGAAAGGTTATGACACAGTTTTAAATGATCATACAAGTTTATCTGTAGGACAGAAACAGCTGATTACGATTGCAAGGGCAATGGTTAAAAAAGCACCATTACTTATCTTAGATGAGGCTACTAGTTCCGTTGACACGCGTACTGAAGCACTTATTCAACAAGCAATGGACAAATTGATGGTTGGAAGAACATCATTTGTGATTGCACATAGACTTTCAACTATTAAAAACGCCGATTTGATTTTAGTGATGAAAGACGGAGATATTATTGAAAGTGGTAATCATGAAGAGCTGCTAGCAGAAAAAGGATTCTATGCGGATCTTTATAATAGTCAGTTTGAAGATGCTTCTTAAATTTGAATGCTATCTATTCGTTTTTGGCTGCTAGAAAGTGTGTAGTTTAATAAAAATTGTTTGATAATAATCACCTCGTTTCTTAGAGGTGATTTTTTTGTTGGATATTTAAATCTATGTGAATATTATGAAGAAATGTTGATAATTTTGATCTCTTGAAGCGATAAATTTTAAAAGTTAGGTGATAAAGTTTAAAAGTTGGGTGATAAAAAAAGTTGAGCGATAAATTAAAATAGTTGGGTGATAAATTAAAGTTATGCGATAAATTTAAAAATTGTTCCGATAAATACTGAATTTGTTCCGATAAATCAAAAATTTATTCCGATAATTCGAAAAAACGTTCCGATAATTCGAAAAAATGTTCCGATAAATTGATTTTGAGCTTTATACTAAGAGAAAATAAAGGAGTGTTAATGAAATGTAGATTGACGCTTTTTTGTATAACGATGCAGTTTAGTGGAGTAAGAGCTTTCTAAAGATTTGAAAATTGGGAATTGGAGGTTTCTTATGACACAAGAAATTTTCGATGCACACACAAATGGTTACAGGAGGGATTGATTTTATGAGTTATAAAAATACTTTTATAAAAATTTCAGAGGATTCAGAAGTTAATTCAGCTATTACACCTCTCCCAAGAAATAACAAACCTACTATAGCTTCGATTGAATATGACTTAATCAGTAATAACCCTTACAAATATACTCAGGAAGATGTACAGTTTCAAACTTATTTGATTAAAAACCAAATTAAATCAGATCAATTAGATGAATCCAGAGAACATTTTTTCCAAAAACCTAAAGCGTGTTTTAGAGCTTTACCATTGGTAAAGAAATATGGGTGGGGAATACATTACGATGATGAAGGAAAACTTGCAATATATGATGTGAATAGTGAAGGGTACGAACAATTTCTCAATTCGGTTAATATCACTTTATTAAAAGGAATGCGTTCTAAACGAAGTGTAAAATAACAAAGAAATGGCGTGACGACTCTTATATCTGCCTGAGTTAAAACAAAAGATTCGTTACACATTCCGGGACGAATATACAGTGTAACAAGCCCTTCTTCTTGAACTTTCTTGGCAGTTTAGTTAAATAAAGACTGATATAATAAAGAAATTGCCACGTATAAAAATCAAAGGGAGGGATGCTTGTGGAAAACTTTGGAGATGTTTTACCAAGACATAAATTTGATAAAGATAGAGTAGAAATGATTATAAAAATGGATAGAGATATAATATTGCCTTTACTGCCTAACCTCCTTGAATGGATTCAAGATATGAATTGGCCAGTAGCACCAAGCGTATTAGAATTACTTTTAACTTTTCCAGAAGAAATTGTCCCGCATGTGCAAGATGTTTTATCTTCAGATGACGAAAACTGGAAGTGGTTTATTTTACACTTTTTGATTATTGAATTGCCAGTAGAGTCAAGAGTTCAGTTTAGAGAGTATTTAACAAGAGTTGCTGAAACACCTACACCTAATGAACTCGCAGAAGAACTTGATGAAATCGCAAAAGAGATTTTGGAAACAATCTAAAAAAATTCCCCTTCAGCAGATTAGTTAAAGAAGAGAAAAAGAGACAGTACTCATTTTTGATACTGCCTCTTTTTCCTTCATATAATTACAAACTCCAAAGAAGTTAAGCCTCCGGATGCAATTATGCCGAGGTATAATTGATCTGTTTTGCTCTATAGCTTCAGCCACTTACTGTAAAGAGAGACCAAATGTAATTCTGATCTCGACTCGTTATTTTTCTGGTTTTATATAAGGTACCATTTGTTCAGTGGCACCTACTGAAGCGCCACGAACAAAACTTTGATTTTCTAAGGCTTTAAAATTTTGCGTTTGGCCAGTTAGCATTACCCCTAAAATTCCCACCTCATCCCATTTTTTATTTTTATTTGAATTTAAAAACTCTTGAATAGGTTCATTCCCACCGCTACCACCATATTTTTCCAGAACATCAACAAATTCCTTATAGGCATCTTTTGGTGAAGAAGATGGTTCAAATCCATAAACCGACACCCCTGAAGGTCCTTTACTTTCATCTGCAATTTTCGAGGCCATATACAACCATACAATGTTTAAATTATCGGGAATTTTTGCTTGTATTTCTTTTAATGTATACGGTTGATCAAAAGAAATAGCAACTTCCGCCACGTAATTTTTCATTTGTGAAACTTCGCTGAGTTCATTTGGTGTACCATTAAAATACTCTTGAATCGAAGGATGATAAAATGTCGCCACTTTATTTTTTGTTTGTTTATCATACTCATAAAAACCCGTGTCAGACCAATAAAAGCCAGGTACTAATTCATTGCTGTCAATATCTGAGCGAAGCCAATTATACGAACTCGTAAGTGTGCTCCAAGGGACTACATAGCCATTAATATTTTTTGAACGATTCGTAATAATATTACCACCAAACATGGATGAATTAGCTGTTACTTGAGAGTCGATTTGAATATTCGGCTCGGCAATTGCATTATGTAAGAAAAGCGAATCATGAAGTCGTGTAGAACCTTTGGCTGCAAAGTAGTTGCCTGTTTTATAGAAGATTGGTATTAGAATCAGTACGACAATAATTGAAGTAATGATGATTTTTAGTAGTTGTTTTCGTTTCGCTTTTTTTAAAGCGGTTTTGATCGAAATATCCATTAACGTTTTCCTCCTATTTTTGAGTGAATAGATTTACGTGCTCGGTATAATTTTTGCTTTACGCTGTCTATTTGAATATCCAAAATAGTAGCAATCTCTTCATAAGAAAAATCATAGTAATACTTTAAAAAGAAAATTTCCTTATATTCTGTTTTGACGTCTTTTAATAAATAGAAAATCTCATCATTATTTAAAATCGTATTAATCTCGCAGTCTATATGTCGTAGCTTCGAATAGATTTCCTCGCTTAAGTAAATATTCTTTTGCTCTTTTTTCCTTTTCAAGTCAATATATTCATTAAGTGATACTCTAAAAAACCACGGACGTAAATTCCTATCTGTTAAGTCATCCAACAATAGATAAACTTTATAAAAGGTATTTTGTATGATATCTTCCGCATCCTCTTTTTTGGCTCCTTTCGCTTGTAATAGGCGGAACACTTCCTCTCCTAAATTGATAAGATAGGAGGCTAGTACGTCTTCTTTTTTCATCTTTTTCCTCCTTATACTTATACAACGAATGAACGTTTCCAAATGTATACACATAAATTAATTTTATATGAATTTAAAAATATTTCGATCGATATAGAAATATCATTTATAAAATGGTCTAAGGGGACAATTTTCAAGTATTCGTGAATTGAAAGTAAGCGTATCCGAACTTTGAAATTCTTTAGAAGCTATATAATTAGGAGTTTTATTGTAACTCGTTGTACACAAGCAGTTAAAAACGTATTGTTCGAATTTAAGCAAGTTAGTGAACGATGGAATTGGTATACTATCAAATTTAATAAACAAAATTGTCAGGGTGACTATGGTGAAGGATAAAAAGGAACGTTTAAAAGGGTTGCTAGCCAAGCAAAAACAAAAAGAATTAAAAGAAGAGGAAAAAAGAGAATACGAAACTGTTTTAAATGAAGTGAATGAGTTATTTCCAACTACAGATTCTAAAGAGGAAGTAGAAATATTATCAAAAGAAGATTCAAAAAAAATTACTGAAGAATTATTTGATGAATTTCCATTTAGTGCTAATGGAATTGAATGGACACTTATGTTTTACAAAACTATATTTTCTAACTTTGTTGACTATGAAGGTGCATTAGCGGAACTAGTCATTAATAATCATAAAGTAAATAATGAAATTTGCTATATTATTGACCTTTACTCTCAACATGTCATTAAAACAAAACTGATTAAAATTATACATAGAATTGAAGAAGTGAGAAATTGGGACAGATATATTTATTCACCTCAAATGAAATTGGTGATTGAATTTCCCTTCAACGGTATAGCCGTAGGATGGAAGAAATAAGTGACTACAATCGAAGAATGTGAAGCTTTACACATAAACTTAAGGGTGCGATTGTTCAAGTAGAGCAATTGCTTTTTCATTAAAGAGCAGTTCATTTTCCTTAGAGCTGAATTTTTTTGTTGGATATTTATGTTAAAATCGATTTAATGATTGTGAAGAAATGTACATAAACTCCCATGAAAGAACTTTAATCATCTTTCATTTTCTGTGGTGAAGTGCTGATTTTTGCGCTTCATGGATGGCTAACGGGGCAGTTTAGTTGAAGAGTGGTGTTTTACATGTGTTCAACAATCGGGCCATATTCTCGTGGAACGTTTTCATTCACTTTAAGGAAACATTTACCACACATTTTCGTTCTCTATATTGAGATTATGAATAATTGTATTTAAAGCAAAAAGGAAAGATAAGGGCTATAGAAAAACACTATGAGGTGAGTATATGAGTGGAGATTATGGTGAAGTTCCAATAAAGTGTACAGGTGTTGCAATTGTTCTATTAAAAAAGATTGAAAATGAGTATAAAGCACTGTTATTGAAAAGGTCCACATCTATTTTAAATAATGTTTGGTGTTATATTGGCGGAGGTATTAAGGAAGGAGAATTGGCTTGGGAGTCTGCTTTAAGAGAGGTCAAAGAAGAAACTGGAATTACAAAGGTTTTATTATATACTACTAATAAATTTGATCAAATTTATTCACCAAAAGAAAATTATATTTATGTTGCACCTGTATTTGTTGGATATGTTGAAGAACAACAAGAAGTCACATTAAATTACGAACACAATGAATATAAATGGTTATCGCTTAAAGAGGCAATTGCCATGGTTTCATTACCTGGAAATGATGAAGTTTTAATGTCTATTGAAAAACATTTTGTCATGAGAAATCCTTCTGAATATTTGCGTATTGAAAACTAATGCACATTAGTATTATTACACGACATAAATAAAAATTTATGGAGGTATAGTTATGTGGATAATATTAGGGATTATTGCAATAGTAGCGACTCTTATAAATCTTTATATGTATGTAGCAGGAAAGGATTATAAGCTTGCTATGGCGATAGGATTATCATTTACAGCATTAACACTTTGTTCAGAATACAGTCTTGTATCTGGGTGGGTAAAAGTGGAAGATTGGTCAGCTCTATTGGATGTAGTACCTGGTATGGAAAAGGCATTATGGTTTTTGACAATCGTTTCTATCTTACTAAATATAACACCTATACTTTTAGAACTAAAAGGTAAGAGATAATTACTTATTGTCACATCATTTATATAATATACAATTATTGTGTAAGTCTGTTTGTTCAATAATCGGGCCATTTAATTAAAGAAGAATAGTATTATCAGTTCATATGTTAGTCGTAAACGAAGGAGCGAAGTCTGTTTGGAACAAAATGAAAAATTTAAAAATACTATTGAAACTGAAGAAGAATTACGTTCTATTATTGGATTTCCGAGTGAATTAGTAATAAGAAAGGTGATTACAGATTTAGACCATCATTGTTATGATTTTATTTCTAAATCACCTTTTTTAGTGATTTCAACTTCAGATAATTTAGGTTTCTGTGATGTTTCACCAAGAGGGGATATGCCTGGTTTTGTTCGTGTACTAGATAATAAGCATTTAATTATTCCAGAAAGACCAGGAAACAAAAGAATAGATTCTATGCGTAATATTTTATTAAATCCGAAAGTAGGTCTTTTATTTTTTATTCCGGGATTAGGAGAAACACTCAGAGTTAACGGTAAGGCTTGTTTGGTAAAAGATGATGAGCTACTTGAAAAGATGGCTGTTAAAGGACAAAAACCTATTGTAGGTATTGGAGTGGAAGTAGAGGAATGTTTTATACATTGTGCAAAAGCTTTTAAGAGGTCAAAATTATGGGAACAGTCCTCTTGGGCTAAAAAAGAAACATTACCATCTGCTGCTAAAATCTTATTTGAACACGCTAAGATTTCAAACTCTAGTGTTGATATAATAGCTGAAAGACTTCAGGAAAGTTATACAAAAAGACTTTATTGAAGGTGTTTTTCTTAAACAATGCTCAGCAATGATCTTCAACAAACGGGCGCGATTGATAAATAAGCGTCGCTGTTCTTTTAAATTAACGGGTGGCAAGAGTTAAACAAGATGTTGCAGCGGCAGCATCTTGTTTCTTATTGAGCTAACGGGGCAGTTTAGTTGAACAAGACAGCTCTTTACTGTAGATGTAAAATTAATGAAAAGTCAAAGGGGGATAACAAATGAATATGCAATTTTTAAGTTTTTCCGAAAGACCAATTAAAGGCACTGAACTTATGATGCTCTATAAAAATACAGGTTGGTGGGCAGAAAGAAAAGAGAATGATATTGAAAATATGTTAAAAAAGGATATTTCAATTGGTGCGTGGATTGACGGTAACCTTATAGGATTCGCAAGAGCTGTTTCAGACGGTAAATTTAGGGCGTACATTGAAGATGTAGTTATACATAATGAATTTCAAAAAGCAGGATTAGGAACGACACTTGTATCAAAATTGTTGGACGAACTTTCTCATATTGATGTGATTAGCTTATTTTGTGGAGAAGAATTAATTCCGTTTTACGAGAAAAATAACTTTAAATTCAGTAAGTCTCAATATGTATTGCATAGAAAATGAAACACATCTTATTCAACTAACGGGGTGCTTTTCTTCAATAAGGAGTAAAGCCTTTTTCTACTAAAACTTTCGTGGCAAATTAGTTTCGTAACTGGTTGTCTTTTTTAAAATTGATAATTATTTCCATGGATTTGATTGACATAAAAAGTGTATTAAGCATATAATACATTACGAAGAGTGTATTATATGCTTGATACACTTTTACATTTTTTGAGTATGGTGTATTAAGTTGTTAATACACCGAGAGCGATTAGCGGGTTAATGGCTAAATAAGAAATTGGCTGGTTCTTTAAAAGTACATAGCCCACCGTTATGCACAATCTGTATTAAGTGCTTAGTACACGAAAATATGATTTTCTGGGAGTTGAGTTAATTGACTGTAAAGTTTAATAATCGGGATCCAGTTTATGTACAGGTTATCCGGCATTTTAAAGAGCAAATCGCCAAGGGGTATTTTGAACCTGGTCAGGAGATTCCATCAAGAAGGGAACTAGCCAACCAGTTAAAGATAAACCCAAATACTGCACAACGAGCTTATAAGGAAATGGGGGAACAAGGATTGATTTTTACTGAGGGGAATATGCCGAGCTGCATTACTAAAGATGAAGCGGTCCTTAAAAGTGTCCGTGAGGAATTGATTATCGAAGCGGTTGACTTATTTTTAGGTTCTATTAAATCCATCGATGTGCCGTTATCCGAAGTGTTGGAGCTAGTTAAGAAAAAGCATGATGCCGAAAGCGGAGAAGCGGAGGAATCGAAATGATCGAAGTGAAAAATGTCGAGAAAAAATACGGCAGGAAACGGGTATTAAAAGGTCTTTCTTTTACTGCTGAAAAAGGTGAAATTACTTGTTTAATCGGTATAAACGGAGTAGGAAAGACGACAATTATGAAAGCTATTATGGCGCTTACTCCGATTAATAGCGGTGAAATTTTGATTGATGGGGAAAAAATCAGGAAAGAAAGCTTTGAAAAAGTTACCTTTATTCCAGATACGATTACGATGTTGCCGCAAATGAAAATTTGTGATGCCTTTGCGTTCATGGCCGATTTTTATAAAAACTGGGATCCTCAAAGGGCAGAAGAGCTGTTGCAATTTTTTAAACTAGACCCTACTGAACGAATTGCCAATTTATCAAAGGGGAATATGGCTAAAGTCAATATGATATTAGGTTTGGCACTGAATGTCGATTACTTACTGATGGATGAACCATTCTCTGGTATTGATATTTTCTCCCGTGAACAGATTGCCGAAGTGTTTACAAGCCATTTAATTGAAGAGCGTGGTGTGATTATCACAACCCATGAAATTAGTGATATTGAACACTTGATTGATAGAGCAGTGCTTATTGATCACGGTGAAGTATTAAAGGAATTTAGCGTAGAGGAAATGCGTGAAAAGGAAGGGAAATCAGTCGTTGATGTCATGAGAGAGGTGTATCGTGGATGAAAAACTATTTAAAACTTCTTAATTTCGAAGTAAATCGATTTTTCAAACTGTACCTAACCTTAATAGGATTGATAATTGTCAGCCAGGTCATTGGGGCAATTGTCGTGTCAAAAGGATATATGAATGGCGTGGATCAGGTGATGTATAAAAAGCAACTATCAATGAGCCAATATATTAAAGATTACGGATTATTTTCTTTTGATCATTTCGTTATTTCAGAATGGTTTCTGCTGCCAATCTTTTTTAGCATAGCCATGTTGATGATTTATGTATTCTTTATTTGGTATCGGGACTGGTTTGGAAAAAATACATTTATTTATAGATTATTAATGTTGCCAACTGAAAGAATTACTATTTATTTCTCAAAATTAACGACGATTATGCTTTTAGTACTTGGTTTAGTTGCCTTGCAAATGGTTTTAATCTCAATCGAAATGCAAATTGTTAATAGTATTATACCAACAGATTTACAATCGCATTTTTCAATTTATGATTTTGATAGTTTAGAAGTGTTGGACTGGGTGTATCCGAATACCTTAACGGAATTTTTCCTGATTTATGGAGTCGGGCTAATCTTTGTAGCTGTTCTATTCACGGCCATTTTAATTGAACGAAGTTACGGTTTAAAAGGCATTTTTATCGCAATCGTTTATGGAATGCTTTCGTTCGGAGTCTTTATTGCGCCATTATTATTAAATGCATTTTCTAGTGGCTATTTTTATTCACTTGAAGTCTTTTTAATGGAACTGGTAATGAGCATCATCGTATTAGGAAGTGCCATTTGGATTGCAAATCATTTGCTAAAATATAAAATCAGGGTCTAAGGGGGGAATGGCAATGAAAAAATATTGGAAAACGATATTGATTAGTTTAATCATCGTGACGACAATCGGTACTTACTATATTCAACAGGCAATGGCAAAGAATATATCTTTTAAAATTGAATCTACTAGCGGAAATAAGGGAGAAATCGACAACCTTATCATTCATGCAAGTTATCAAAGTAGTGATATTTTTCGTAGGTTGGATATATCAAAGGATGGTTCGACTAATCAAAGCGGGTCTTTTATTGGAGAGTTGAAGGAACGATATTACCCTGGGATGTTTCAAAAATATATTCAAGAACACCGTAAGTTTATGCGTGGAAAAGAAGCAAATCCTGGACAGTATTTTGAAGATGAAGACCGTTTAATTTACACGATTTTTTCAAATAAAGAGGGTCGAGGAGATTCTTTCACTCTGCAAATCGATATACTTGATAAAAATACAAATGAAAGTTCTTCATTTGAAATCAATATGCCAGACCAAGTAAGATATGACTGGATCAATGAGAGTGATGTCTATGTAGAAAATGGAAAAATAAAAATAGTAGCAACAAGCAATCTCAATAATGAGGAAGAGTTGCACTTATACACGGTTGATGAAAACAAAAAGGAATTAGAACAAGACTCAATTATTGCAAAAATAGAGTCAGACGAGATAAGCAGGGCCAGCATCTATATATTTAATGACTATAATAAAGTACAAAATGAAAATTATTTCTTATATATGGTTGAAAAATACAAATATCTGGAAAATGGTGAGCGTAAAACTATCTCTAGCCCAATGTATCTGTATAACTATCTGAATAATGAAGTGAAGGAATGGACAATTCCAGCCGAATTAAATCCATATAAGCACTGGATCATTCTTCAAGAAACAGATATATTCATTCCTGTTCGTTCAACCAATGGTTTAGTACTGAACCGTTATAATATAGGGAAGAATCAGTGGGAAGAACCTATCAGCTTTAAATATCCAAGCATTGCTAATGCTAAAGAAAAACCTTCTATACAGATTACAGATGGTAAGCTATATTTAGTCGATCGTGTTTCGGATGGTCATTTGTTCCTTATCGGTGATTTACGGACAGGTGAATCATTATATGAAGGTAAAATCATCACTGAAGATAAAGAAAAACTAGATGCAGATTACTCACTTTATATCGAGCAAATATATAACAACATTCATTAATTTGAAGAACATACATTTTAATAAATTTGAGTAAGCAGCTTTGGCAGGTATGAATTCTTGATTCGTATCTGCCGTTTTTTTCTTTGGTGGATATTTGTGGAATATTAATGACAGTATGCCGATAATGAAATTAATCACTGGAGAAAGTTAAAGGCAATTTTTCTTATTGAGTAACGGAGTAGGTTAGTTAAGGAAGGAATTAAAAACTTACGTCTTCATAGGAACATCTTTGACGCAAAGATTATAGGTAAATTCATAGAAGGTTTCAAATAATTTCAAAATTTTTGAACGAAATGAAGCATCGCTCCGTCTAATGGAGGAAGGAGGCGAAAAGGATGGAATGTGAAATCGTGCAGCGTGCTATTCGAGGGGATCATCAAGCAATACTTTCACTTATTGAAATGGATGAAGAAATTTTATATCGCATGGCTTTTACATATCTGAAAAATGAGCAAGACGCTTTAGACGTGATGCAGGACCTAGTTTATAAGGCACTGAAAAAAATGCATACCGTTAAACAGCACGAATATGTCAGAACATGGCTCGTGCGCGTCTTAATCAATTGTTGTAAAGACCATTTGCGAAAACGCCAACCAACCGTTGCAATTAAGGAGCATCACCAAGTTGAATGGGGTATCTACTCTGATATGGAGCGGTTATTGGAACATTTATCTTTGTCGGAGCAGCAACTCGTCTATATGAAATATTTTCAGCAACTAAAAAACAAAGAAATTGCTGAGCTAAATCAAATTCCGGAGGGTACTGTAAAGTCTAAGCTTCACCACATACTAAAGAAGCTGAGAAACTTCGCTGGAGAAAAGGAGGACTGGCTATGAGTAAACTACCGATTGACGTTCCAAAGGAGAAACTTCAACAAGTACGGATGGATATGTTTCGTAAAGTTCAACGAGAAAAAAGAACAAAGAAGCGCATTGTTTCGGGTGCAATAGCCTTTTTGTTTTGCTTAAGCTTTTTATTTTCAATTCGTGTTTCTCCTACGATTGCTAGCCATGTTGCAAAAATACCTGGCTTTCAAGCAATTGTATCTGCGGTTGTAAGAGATAAAGGGATAAAAGATATTGTGGACAATGACTACTATGAGGAAATCAATGCGACGCAGTCTAAAAATGGCCTATCGCTTACATTGCAAGGCGTGATTGCAGATAGTTCGGGATTAGTACTTTACTATGACGCCGATGCCTCATTTGATATTTCGGAATTACACTTGAAAGAAGTTCAATTGTACCAAGGGGACGAAGAAATTGAAGGCGGAAGTTCAGGTTCATCTACAAGCCATCAGTCAAATCAAACACGTATCTCTTCTTCGGAAAATTATAGTTTTTCAGAGCCTTTCGCTTATACTTCAAAGGATTTTAAAGCGGTTTTTCATTTTTATGAAAAAGATAAGGGGAACATAGAAATATCGGTACCGTTTTCGCTACAAAATGAAATCGCAAAGGAGAAAACTGTTACTGCGAATCGTACTGTAAATGTCGATGGTCAGAAATTTACGATTACAAAAATTCGCCGTTCTCCATTAAGAATGGCAATCGATATTGAATTAGATGAAGCGAATACGATGCAAATTTTATCTCTTGAAAATATTGCGGTCGAGACGGAAAATGGGGAGCGAAGAGAAGAAGTCGTTAAAAACGGCTTGTTCATAGGCAGAAATAGTCGCGATGGCAAATTCACGCTAAATTTACAAAGTAACTATTTCCATGATTCAGATTCACTCAAACTATTAATTGGAGCTGTTCATGCCGTTCCAAAGGGCGAGGATTTTATCGAAGTTGATTTTGGCACAAATGAAGTACTCACGAAGCCCGATTATTTAGATTGGGATATTTCTGTAACAGAGCAAGGTGTATCAGTTGCTGCAAAGAAATGGGATGATAGAATGCGACATTCGTTTCTAAATAGTGCTGTAAAAGCTGATGGCACGCCGTTAAATTATACAGGTGGCTCGTACTCAGATGATGAGCAGTACCTATTTGCGACGGAGAGCTTTGAAAATTATGATGGCAAAGCAAAAATATATATAAACTATTACTTCAATCCTATCGGAAAAAATATTGAACTGAATATTCCATTGAAATAAAGTAAAGATGTTCAAAAAGGCTCTCCTTTTTGAACTCTTTTTAATGTTTCCATATTTGGGGTAATATCTCTGTGTTGGCTTCAGGTAAAGCAAAACCAAGGCAAAAGGATAACGTGAGATAAAAGTAAGAGCCATTCCAAACTTTTGGAGTGGCTTTCCTTCGTTTTGAAACGTAAAGACAAACAAAGACGTCTAATTGGTTAAAATTAACTTAATGGAGGAAATATGAGATTAATATTACTGATACTAATGTTGTCTATATCTCTAACTACAATTTTTCCAATTCAAAGCCAGGCTTTGAGTTGTGTTGAATTAGAAGGACCAGCAATTGACCATTTTGATACTGCAATCGTTGGGACGGTTTTAAATGTGAAAAATGATATTAAAGGATTCACTGGTCTAAAAGAGACAAAAAAGTATGTCTTGATCGATGTTGAGAAAAGTTGGAAAACAGAAGTGAATTCCCAATTGATTTTTGAAGCTGATTTTACATGGGCTTATAACTTTGAAAAGGGGAAAAAATACATTATTTATTTGAACGAAGAAAAAGGGAACTATTTTAATAGTCCTTGTAGTCCAGTTGTTTTAGTAGAATCAAATAATGATTATGAACAATTAATTGGGGAAGGTCAAAAACCGAAAAAAGAAGTTTATTTAGGCTATAAGATGTTGTTCAAGCATGATAAGGATTTAGATTTTGAACTTGTGATTTTAATAATAGCCTTTTCGTTAATCTTAATTTGGAAATGGAACTCAAAAAGAGTCAAATCATCTAAGAAAGTAGATTAAACTTATTGAGCTAACGGGGGCGAATAGAACGTTGAACAAACACTATAAATGAAATGGGAAGGAAGATGGCTAATGATTAATAAATTTTTTGGTTAATGGAAAAATCTGTGTTAAAAAATGTATAAATTAAAGTGTTGATGTTAAACTGAAATAAACAAAAATTCTGAGGTGATTATATGGGAAAATCTATACATTATACGATAGAACCACCTAATGACTTTGAGCAATTACTAACCTTATATGAATCTTTAGGATGGAATTCACTTAAATTAACAATTAATGATTTGGAACAAATGTGCAATCAAAGTTGGTATGCAATTTATGCTTATGACGAAAAACAATTAGTAGGTATGGGGCGTGTTATTTCAGATGGTGTAATTACTGGAATAGTATGTGGATTATGTGTTCTACCAAGCTATCAGTCTGAAGGAATCGGCAAAGAAATGGTGAATCGAATAATTCAACATTGTGAGCAAAATCGAGTAATTCCTCAACTAATGTGTGTTGAAAGTTTAGAAACCTATTATGAAACTTTTGGCTTTAAGAAGTTTTCCATTGGAATGACAAAAAGTATAAATCGTTAAATCTAATTCGTTATTACACTATCAAGTGCGATTGTTCAATTAGAGCGATAGCTTTTCTCACTTTGGAAGAACATAAAAAGAGGTGAAAAATCGGGATTAACTGCTTTAACATTTACATAGAGTAGGCGTACATAATCTAAAAAGTGATAGTGTAATTATTTTGGGAATTTTAGAGAATAGACTTCATCTTGCTTCTTATGGGTTATTTCGTTTAGTCATTCTCTTAAAATTTACACTAATACCTTTTGCAGGCTTAAGTACAAGCCGATATCGGATTCAGTTATGCCGCGGCATAATCGAGCGCGAAAACCTAAAGTTCGTGTAGTTATCTTCTTCATGCTAATGAGCATATACTTAAATAACGAAGATCGCTTTTTCTTCTTCAATTTAGTGGCAGGTTCGTTATGCAGGTCTATGTACTGGGGGCACTACAATGCCTCTGGTGTTCCATTTTTATTAGACTAAAATATGGAGGCGGAAAATTGAATGATGATAATGAAGTTTTAGTAGATAAAGAAACACGAAATGATATAAAGATGAAAGAAGAACGGAAAGAGGGAGAACCGACTCCGGCCTTCAAAGGGGCTTCGTGGGCAGCGCTATTAGTTGGCGTTGCGTCTTATCTAATCGGTTTGTTTAACGCAACTATGCAATTGAACGAAAAAGGATTTTACTTTGCAGTTTTAGTATTCGGACTGTATTCTGCGATATCTTTACAAAAAGCAGTTAGAGATAAAGATGAGGGAATACCAGTTACGAATATTTATTATGGTCTTAGTTGGTTCGCCCTGATTGTATCTATTTCATTAATGGCCATCGGTTTATACAATGCAGGAAGTGTTGTTTTAAGCGAAAAAGGATTTTTTGGGATGGCATTTGTTCTTAGTTTATTTGCAGCAATAACAGTTCAAAAGAATATAAGGGATACACAGAGGGCAAGAGAAAAAGCTTGAGTTATGTACTAAAATGGAGCAGAATCTATTATGCTGCTTGGGGTTTCCATAGCTAGCTAAATGTTTATGTTTTTGCATAGACAACTAAATTTAAATTTGAGAAACGGATCACCTGCGGAAAGGCTTCCATTTCTTTCTTCAACTATCGAAGGGTTTTAATTAAAGGTTGTTGGGTTGCTTAGGCAACTCTTTTTTTATTGATCTAACAGCACAGTATAGTTTAAGAAGGAGTACAATGAATTTAGGAGAATATTATTCAAATGAAAACATGGGGGAACTGTGATTTATGGATAGAACTGAAGAACTTTTAAAAAGTTTCGGATTAGTACCTAAGATAGATTTTGTGGATAGAATCAGAAATTTATTAAAAGAAGAACTAGATAATGAATCATCGGAAGATAATGAATACTTAAAAACACTATGTATTCAATTATTTGCTTTAGGAAGTGTTGACGATACTCTTTTAATATGGAGAGCGAAGGAAAAGGACTTTGATACACATTGTTATATTGATGCTCAACTATTATGTGGTGCAGGATTGGAAAAGACACTGGGTTATCTCAAAAAATTTGATACTTTAGAGGCAAAGAAAGAACTAAGCTATTTACAGAAATGTAAAGAAGATTTTGAGGATTTCAATGTAGAAGAAGTCTTGAATTTTTATAAAAAATATTACGGAATTTAGGAATGTTTATATAAGGTCATTATTATTCCTTGTTGAACTAACAGTTGCGTTTCAATAATAAAATGAAACGCTTTTCTAATTGTGGTATAGATTCAATAACAAAATGATATGGAGGTTAACATTTGGGTGAACAGAGAAGAGAGACAGAAGAGATTAAAGGAAATTCTAGAGGTACGAAGACAAAAAGAAATTATCCAAGAAAGAATTGAAAAAGAGAATGAAGTAAAGGCTTTGCTTCAAGAAGTGTTCGGCGAATCGGAAGTATTTGAAATACAAGATTCTAATAAAAGTGATTTAATTGTAGAAGATTTTTCTGCAAATTTCCCATTTACATTTTGGAATAGAATCGACTGGGGAAATGTTAATGTTAACCAAATCGAAGTGGTTGACCAAGAAATAACAAGTATTCCGTCACTTTTAATTTCTAAAGGTTTAGATACATCAACTCCTATATATATCTTTTGGGGATACGATAGTCATCCATGTATAAAAACTAAATTGACTAATGAATTATTAAGTAATATTGAGGAGATAGTCTGGTTAGGAAGTGACTTATATATTTATTGCCTAACTCAAAAATATGTAATTGAATTCTTTCATGATAATACTGTTAATATAGGGTGGGTATAGGTGAAAAAGAATATTTTTCACCTAACGATTCAAGAGTAAAAGCTACCCAAGTCAAAGGCTACTTTTCTTATTGATGAGCAGGATTGTTGAAAAAGATAGCGAACTTATTAAGTTAGTTAACTAAATATATACGATCCTGTGCAAAAATATGCCAATTTATGTGATAAAGATTGACCAACCTATGATAATATCTGTCACTGAGGAATTCCTGCTTGCCTATAAAAAAGTGAAATTGTTGCCGGATGTTCTTTACACGGATCAAAAAAAAGAATTTATTGTCTACTCTTTTATACCTGGAGAAACTCACTATAATCGAGGATCGAAAGTAGAATGGATGAAAATTTTAGCGAAAGAGTTATTCAATCATTATGAAAAGGTGGACAAAGATATTCCTTGGGGAAGAGTAAACGGGATTCATAGAAGCTCCTGGTCAGACTTTAATCAGAGTAGTTATGAGTCTTCCAAAATGAATATTGGTAAGCTCTTACCGAGCGAAGACCATAAAAGAGTAGAGTTATTGGTAAATATATTAAATACTTATCACTATCAAGAGGAGAAGTATTACCTTCACGGTGATACGGGTGTTCATAATTTTGTCTATTCTTGTAATCAGTTAAAAGGCGTTATTGACCCATCACCTCTAATCGGTCCCAAAATTTACGATTTTACCTATGCGTTTTGTTCCTCACCAGATAGTCTGGATTTACATACACATTTTTCTTCATTTTCGTTGTGGAACGGAAATGCATCCTTGACAAAGGAACAACTATTGAATGAAGTTGTTTTCAATTATATACCCGAATTGGCGTGTGTATTAAAGTTCATCCGCATGATCTTAATGGTTATTTGGAAGCATGGGAGGAATGGAGGAAGTATCTTCCTAGTACTTACCGTGACAAAAGCTTGTGAATATGTGGAGAATATTTAAAAAATGAAAGAAAAGCCAACGTTTTGAAGTAACATTATTCAAAACGTTGGCTTTTTATATCTATTGATCTGAAATGATTTGTTATTTAATCCCTTGTTAAAATTTGGTGTTAATGCTATTATGTGAATATATCTTATGAATATTCATGAAATATATTCACGAAAGAAGGGGATCTTCAATGGCAAGGGGAAAAAAGGTTTTTTCAGAAGAAGATAAAATGCTGATTAAAAGTAAATTGAAAGATGGATGCATGGCATTTTGGATTTCTCCGGGTTATAAAGAAACAAGCATTGGCGCATTGTGTAAGAAAGCAGAAATATCAACAGGTACTTTTTATAATTTATATGCCAGTAAGGAAGAACTTTTTTTTGAAGTTCTGTATGACATTCAAGATACTATTTATGAAAATTTCATTGAGCGAATTGAACAATGTCCTGAGAAGTCCGGCTTTGAAACAGCCATCATCCAGCTTTACTATGAATACGAAAGCAAGCCATTTCTTTATGACGTGAAAACGACTGATTTTACATCGTTTTATAGTAAACTTTCGGAGGAAATGAAAGAAAAACTAATATTTGATAGTAGTGAACTTTTTCGTACAGCAATCAAACGAGCAAATCTTCAATTAAAGGTTCCTGAAAATTTAGCCTTTTCTACTTTCACAGTCCTTCTTTCAAGCATTGCAAGTAAAGAAGGAATTTCAAAGAACTGTGATCATTTAGCTGCATTTCAATTTATTACGAAGCAGTTGGTAGCAAGTATTTTTGAGTAGAGGCTCTAATGCAATTATAAAATAGGAGGAGATATCAATGGATTTATTTTGGCGTGTTATAGACTTTCTAAAAGAAACAGCACCGTTCTTTATCACGGTGAATATCATTTTAGCAAGCTTCCTACTAATTTTAGGGTTAGTTTTAATGTCCAAAAAGAATAGAGAACAGAAGACAAAAAAGATTGCCGGAATGGTGTGTTTATCATTTTCAATGTTGGCTTTTTTAGGTGCTTTGTCCAATGCATTTTTTTCTTTTTTCGTATTCTAAAAAGGGGAGGATAACAAGATGTTAGACAAACTACAAAATATTATGGATGTGGCATGTAAATGGGGAAATAAAAGTATGGGAACTTCTATTCAATTCCCTAAACCAACAAAAAAATCCATGGTATCCAGTGCTTTTTCAAGTGGAATTATTAGTAGTGTAATGACCTTCTATGGACTTCTTTTTAAGAATATATGGGTTTTGTTATTTGGTGGAATTGGCATCATAAGCAGTGTTTTCATATATCGGCAAAGTGAAAAAAACGATTAGATAAATAACATGAATTTTTAATATAGCTAAAAGCTGAGAGGAATCTGTTTTGATTGTTTATTGTCAAAATGGATTCTTCTTTATTTAGATAAACAAATGCTATCGTTGTTTACAAATAAATAAACTTATTATATATTGTTTATTAAATGGTGAACGAAGAGAGGTTTTGTTTATGGATTTAACTGATTTGACGATAGAGGAATTATCGAGGGGATATGTAGACTCAGGTGATGCGTATGAATGTATATTTTGTAAAGAATTATTTGACGCCGAAGAAGTGTTCAAAATAGATGATCGTTTTTTTACGGCTAAAAAAGCTATACAACGACATATCGAGAATGAACATATTTCCGTATTTGAAGCGTTACTTCAATTAAATAAGAAGGATACAGGGCTATCAGATATCCAAACCGAATTGCTTAAGCTCTTTGCAACAGGGGCGCCAGATAAGGAGATTGTTAATAGCACTACTGCAAATAGCATTTCAACAATTCGTCAGCATCGATTTAAATTGAAAGAAAAAGAAAAACAAGCAAAAGTCTTTCTGGCAATTATGCAGGCTTTAGAAACAACAAAAGTATACGAGCCAATTCATAAGGGGGCAACACAAGTGGATGAACGTTATGCAATTATTGTAGACGAGAAAGAAAAAGTACTAGCGACGTATTTTAAAAATGGCTTAGATGGTTCAATTGAAAGTTTTCCAAGTAAAGAAAAACGAAAGATTATTTTACTGCAATACATTGTAACGAAGTTTGAGCAAGGGCGTAAATATAACGAAAAGGAAATCAATGAAATTTTAAAGCCTATTTATAGTGATTACGTATCATTAAGAAGATACTTAATTGAATATGGTTTCCTAGATCGAAGTGATGATTGCACAACGTATTGGGTGAAAGAAGTTTAAACTGAACGAGCGTTGATACTTTCTTTACCTTAATATTTACATAAATAACATTACTTGTTACTTGTTTTTATATTAACTATACTTATGTTGTAGTCATATAGAAAGGGTGATTGGATGAGTAAGAACTTTATTATATTTGGAGCAAGCCAAGGATTAGGTGACGCATTTGTAAAAGGGTTACCAACAAAAGGGGATACAGTATGGGTGGTGTCTCGAACACGACCAAGTAGTTTAGATATAAATGATGGTGTAAATCGTAAATGGCTTTCTATTGATTTATCTAGTCAACAACATATTCCTGCTTTAAAAGAAACTTTACAAGGCGTTGCTATTGATGTATTAATTTATAATGTTGGAGTATGGGAAAAACGTGGTTTTGAAGATGACTATACGTTTGATAATGATGAGATTGGGGATATTGCAAGCTTAATTAATATTAATTTAACTTCCACGATTACATATATTCAGACGCTATTACCTAATTTAAGACAGGCCGAAAATGGAAAAATAATTTTAATTGGATCGACAGCAGGTTTAGATCATACGAATAATGCACAAGTTTCGTTTGTTACTTCTAAATTTGGCTTGCGAGGTATTACAAATGCTTTACGCGAGCATTTGAGAAAAGATAAAATCACTGTAACGTGTATTAATCCAGGAGAGCTGGCTGCTGAAGTACCTTTTGAAGAAGGGGCTGAAAAAGCAATTAAGTTGTATGAAGGTACACGTATTCCAGTACAAGATATTGTAGCCATTGTCCAATGTGTGATTAATTTATCACCAGTTTCATGTGTAAAGGAAATAAATATTCCTGCCATTACAGATATGAATGTATAAAAAAACGGCTCACGTGTTGAACGATTCTGTTCAATATGTGAGCCGTTATCATTATGAATGATGGAGCCTGTAAAATTGTTTAGTTCGAGTAAAATGCCTTTCCTACTGCAATAACAGCTTTCGAAATCTTTGACTTCGGATGAACAGATATATGATTCTCTAGCGTGAAGTTACTATTCTAATAAAATTAACCCTCATTTTTTTCAGGAATTAAAACTTCTAACTCAAGAACATTGCTATTAGTAAAAATGCCGCTTGAGAGCTCCATTACATAGACTGGGGCATTTTTCTTGTCGATAATGGATAATATTTGTTCCTCAAAGTCATCATCAGTTTCACCTAAAATAAATAGAGAACTATATTTACCTTCATTCATGATGAAATCAGCTTTCTGTTCAGTTTCTATACATATATGATATTCATCTTCTTCAAAAACATAAATAATATCATTATAAAAAAATTGCTTTGATAATTGAAATTTAAACATATCTTTGGCTGATAAAGTTTCATTTGTTTTTAAAGTGATTATTTTTTCTAAATGACTTTCTTCTAAGTATTTTGTTGAATTCACTTTTTTGTTTGTAATATTTACATAATGTTGATCAATTGCCTTTTGAATCTTTTGTAATTTGTTTATTTCGTCTGAAAGTTCTTTTGATTTTTCTCTTAATAAACTCAAATAGTCATTTTTTTCATACGTAGTTAAAACCTCTTTAATTTGTGCGATTGAAAGATTTAAACTTCTCAACATTAATATTTGAGCAAGCTGGTAAATTTCCTTCAGAGAATATTTTCGATATCTATTATTATCCGTGTAGGATGGAAATAAGAGGCCTTTTTCTTCGTAATAGCGTATTTGATGATGACTAATATCAAATATTTTAGCCAATTGATTTATTGTAATTGTTTCATCCATAATATCCCTCTTCTCTAGATAAATATAAACTCTAGGGCTAGCCTAATGTCAAACAATAAACCTAATATAAAACCTTAAACAGATAATGAAAGGAATGGATATAAGAATTTGTAGGTATAAATTCCGTGTGATAAAGCTAACGGATTTGCGACGTGGCGGTTTTAGCATCTACCAATGGATAAATGGACAGTGAATTGAGAGGTGGGCACAAACAAAAGTTGGTTTGACATTAGGTCAACCCTATAGTTTATAGTGATGGTGTATTAACTGAAGGAGGAACATTTATGACCGAACAGTTACAATCTAAACGTATTGAAGGGCTAGATTTCGCTCGAGCATTGGCTATGTTTGGGATGCTTATAGTTAACTTTAAAATTATTATGGGAGCGGCAGGGAATGGACCGGATTGGCTTATATGGTTTACTGGACTTTTCGAAGGAAGGGCGTCTGCCACTTTTGTTACATTGGCCGGTATCGGAGTTGCGTTGATGACAAGAAAAGCTAGAAATCGCGGTGACCTTTCATCTATTAAAGAAAATAGGATGAAATTATGGAAACGTTCCGCTTTTCTTTTTATTCTAGGTTTACTTTTATATGTTGCTGATTGGACTGGTGATATTCTCCATTATTATGGTGTTTATATGCTGATTGCATCCTTTCTTATCGTAGCTTCTACAAAGCTCATGATCATCCTATCTAGTTTTTTTTTAATTACCTCGCAAGTCTTACAAGTGACAGTGAATTATTTGAAAGGATGGCATTCAGAACAACTGTTTATGGAATATGTTGATTTTTGGACGATCGAAGGTTTTCTAAGAAATCTTTTGTTTAATGGATATCATCCAGTATTCCCTTGGATCTGTTTCTTTTTGCTTGGGATGGTCCTTGGCAGACTTGATTTATCGAAGAAAACTGTAAGAAACAAAATGTTGTTTATTTCTATGGTTTTACTCGTAACAATTGGGGTACTTTCAAAAGTATTAATGCGACTATCTCTATCGGTATTAGATGTAAACAGTGCAGAATTCTTGTTTCAAACAGGGCCAATTCCACCAAACATTTTATATATCTTATCAAATTCTGCTTCTGCGACTATCGTCATTGTTGCTTCAATTTATATCGTAGAAAGGTTTTCTGGACAATGGTTGATAAAATCACTTATTCAAACAGGACAATTAACATTAACTCATTATGTAAGTCATGTATTCATCGGTGTTGGCATATTGGCTTTATTCAATCGGTTAGAAAACCAAACGTTGGCATTTTCATTAGTATTTACACTATTGTTTTTCGTAGCGAGTATTCTATTTTCTGTTTTATGGAGCAATAGATTTAAAAGAGGGCCGATTGAATGGGTGATGAGAAAAATGACAAATTAATATTGTAGTAGAGGAAGTGAATTTCTGTTACATAAGGAGAGTTTATAAAAAGGGTAGGACATAAGGTTATTTTCAAAGCAAAAAAATTAAAAATTTCACATCAGAAAAAGCGCGAGAAATCAACGTTACTAAAATTGATTTCTCGCGCTTTTTAAGGTTTTAATCAGTATTGTCCCAGCCTGATAATTACCTCCATTATTAATGTTGAGCTTAAAAGGCTATTTCCACTGCTTATTTCATTCATTACACACTCGATTATGATGTTGTATATAAAAAATTATATCTAATTTTTTGTTACATATAATAAAGAGAGCTTTCAAATACAAACACAAAATGGACAATACTATTAACGGACAGACCAATGCCATTTAATAGCATCTTTTTCAACACTTTTGACAAAATCATCTTTCCCGTTGCAGTAGGCATTCATATCATTTGGATACTGCTTGGCAAGTTGGCACTTTATTTCCCCATACTGCCTGCAAACTTCGGGATGCTCTCGAAGGTAATCTCTAAATGCTAAATGTCTTTCTATTTCTTCAATGTTGTTATATTGAAAAGCGTGAATTTGATGTGTGCGACGATCGCCACCTTTACGGAAATATCTTCTTCCAGTTATGCCGAATTCGCCCTTAACTTCGTATCCAATCTCTTGAAATTGCTTGGAAAATGAATCTAATTTATGGATATCATTAACTACTAGTAAAATATCAATAATTGGTTTTGCTTTTAGACCTGGAACGGATGTACTTCCAATATGAAAACTATTCACCAATTCATCTTGAAGGATCGCCCTAATTGAACGTTCCTCTTTCTGATAGTAGCTGCTCCAATTGTGGTTATAATCTACAACTTTTATAATCCTCATTCAATACACCCCATTCTTTGTTTCTTGACAAAATTTGTGCATTATTACTTATTATAAAAAATCTAATACATTGTCAATAAAGATGTTTGAAAATCTTCTACAAAGCAGGCGATTCGTTTTTACATAGTGTTAAAATGAGCGATGAAGAGTTTGATAGCAACACTTCATCACTCTGAAGGGGGAGCAGCGCTTAATCTTTAATTTGCGTTGCTTTAATTAATGCTAAATATTGAGAATCCCCTAAACCATATTGAGGGAAGAGATGCAGTAAGTTCTGGACAATTTCATCGTGAGGTAGATGTTGCTGTGTTTGGATATACTTTGTGATTTCGTTATCGTTGTTCAATAGTTCTAAATACAATTTGATCCCTTGATACATAACAGGCATCAGTTCTACATCTGGCATACGGTGGTCTACTAACACTGCTTTATATATATGATAATAGCTTCCTAATGTTATGTCAGTCTCTTGCACATCATATGTTTGCTCTCTCACCGCATGATAGTAAATCGTTCCTTTGAATGATGTTTGTTCTAAAAACGCTAACAATGTTATTAAATTCATCTGACAAAACATATCTTCCCCAAACCAAAGAACGATACATTGATATTCTTTTGAAAATAAGGTCTTTTCAAGTGGAGCAACTGTAATGGCTTCGTAATCCTTAAGTGAGACTTGATGTCCTGCAGCTCGAACCTGTTTGAATGAGTCGCTAAAAATTGGTTTAACGGTGTCGTGTACACACATCGCTTCATTAAATGGTGCGTAATCGCTTTTTCCCATTAATTGTTGAGAACTGAATTCTTCGTACATATATTGACCATTTAAAATGTTCAATACTTCATGATCAAAATGTTCATCCACATGTTTTTGTAAATCTTCAATTCTTAATTTTTTTGAAATATCCATATAATAACTCCTCGCTTCATTCATAGTGAGCTTTACATAAGATTGCAATGGTTTAGGACATAAACGAAAGGCATTAGGGGTAACGCCGAATATTTCCTTGTAAGCTCGGGAAAATGCTTCTTGCGATGAATAGCCATGTTTAATCGCTATCTCAATGATCCTTTCATCTGTTTCACTAAGAGAGAGTGAAGACAGATAGGTTTTTCTAAAGGTCATATAGCGTTTAATGCTAATGCCTGTTATTTGATGAAATTTAAAGGAACAGTAATAAGAAGAATAGCCCATTGCTTCACTTAGTTTCATCAGGGAAAACCCCTCGAACAGATGTTCTTTAATCCAATCAATCATATCTTGAATCATAATGTTCATCATGCATCACTCCTAAATTTAATTATAGTTAAGAATGAAAAATGGTTTTGATATTCGTTGTGTTTTTTGAATGAGACGAACTAGATTCTACGTTAAGGTTGATGAGGTGTAATAGCAAGTGTTTTTTGTGCGAAAGCGAAGCGGCAGCAACAAGTGTTTTTTGTGCGACTGCGTAAGAGTAAAATCTGATGATCGGAAAAGAATTCAAATAAAAAACATATGATAAATCTAGGTGGCTAAAATTCAGTTTTAACTAGGTAGAAAAAATAAGGAGAAGATTAGATGAAAAAAAGAAAATTGCTTATTTTTGCGATATTACTAGGATTGTTAACGCTGTTAATAAGTTTTAGTCAATTTTTAAGTCCTTCTAGGGAAGAAATGAGGGAAACCGAAAAGGATTTTTCATCAGATCGAGCTCTGGATTATTTAAAGGAAGTTGCAAAGGAACCACATCCAATAGGCTCTCCAGCGAATAAAAGGGTTAGGGATTATATTGTTGAACACTTTCAACATCTCGATATACCCGTCGAAATTCAATCGAAGCCAGTGAAGGATCTTAGAGGAGAGAAGTATGCTTCAGATATAGGTACAGAAAATGTTGAAAATATAATTGCAAAAATCCAAGGGACATCAGGTGATGATCATGCGATTTTACTAACAGCTCATTATGATTCTGTATTAGAAACCCCTGGAGCATCAGATGATGGTTATGGCGTTGTCACAATTTTGGAGACAGCAAGAGCATTAAAGCAAATGCCAGCACCTAAAAATTCAATTTATTTTGTTCTAACAGACGGTGAGGAGCGGGGTTTACTAGGCGCGAGTGCTCTTAAAGATCGAGCGGATGTTTTGGGTAATGTAAGCGTGATGTTGAATTTCGAAGCAAGAGGCAATACAGGGGTACCCATTTTGTTTGAAACGAGTTCAAATGATTTACAGTTATTGCAATTGTATAAAGAGATTGTTCCATATCCTGTAGCATACTCATTTGCTGCTGAAATGTATAAAAGGATGCCGAACGATACCGATTTTACCGAATTGAAAGTGACAAAGAAATTAGGCTATAATTTTGCGAATATGAATGGATTTGATGCATATCATGCAAGGACAGATCGTGTGGAAAATAGTGATGAAGCAACAATTCGTCACTTCGGGAGCTATGTACTTCCTTTAGTGAAAAAGTTTATGATGATGGATGCAAAAGAGTTTCAAACGATTGAGGAAAGTAAAAGTAATGCGATTTACTTCCCGTTAATGAAAAAAATACTAGTTGTGTACTCCGAAAAGTTAGTAGTCCCATTACTGATTATTTTACTTGTCTTAACAGTCGCTATATTTATCTTTAGCTTTAAAACGAAAGTGATACAGATTAAGGGATTTGCTTTAAGTTTATTTGCGATGATGGGTAGTCTTGTTGCCATTTTCATCTTCTATTTTCTTCTAATGCGTCTTTCCTCAATTGTATTGATCGGTGAAATAAATGAATATAATATGGCTATGTTTGGTACGTATGATCCGACGATTCTTACGTCGTTGGTCTTACTTGCGATGGTGTTTTGTCTCTTTTTTGCGAAGTGGATTTCGAAAAAATACGGTTCCGCAAATTTCGTGATGAGTACGCAGGTTTTATGGATTGTATTGGCTGCGTTGACTAGCTTTACGTTCAAAGGTATTAGTTACGCTTTTACGATTCCAGCAATTATAAGTTTGCTGTTGATTTTACCTATCATATTGAAAGTTAATTGGCGGAAGGGTGTGTATCCATATATAACAGTTGCAGGATGGACAGTTCCAAGTATTCTATTACTTGCTCCAATTATGTATTTGATATATGTTGCACTAACAATTAGTATGGCACCTATAATAGCCATTCTAACGGCAATCATTATATTCCCGATAGTAGCAATTGTGAATTGGTTAATGGCTTTTGATGGTGCAGAATAGAAGGGATATTAAATAAAAAAGAGGAGAAAAGCGAATTCGTTTTTCTCCTTTTCGTCGTCTAAGAAAAATTATAAATGCAGGAAAATAAGTGCTAATCCATAGTAGATACTGAGTTGTACAACACAAAAATTACTTAAATGGATCTACATATTGAATTATAATTTTTGATAGTGATTAAAGAGGCTCTCTACTTTATCCTGGATAATCTGTTTTAATGAATAAGGCTTTACTGATATAACACTATGACCGTACCTCATAAAATAATTAGCGATAAATTCCTCTTCTCCAGCATTATAAAATCCCTTCACGACTGTTTTATTACCAATTTCTATTTTCATAGAAGGATAATGTTCTTTATAAAAAATATCCTTTGCTTGAGCTGAAATTTCTACCTCAAAATCAATACTCTTCTCGGATTGATAAATTTCTAATGAATGATGAATAAGTTCATCTAAAGAATAGTGAGATTTCATCCCCTGTTCTTCAATAAAAGAGATTCTATCACATCTGAAAACTCTATATTTATTCGTATTTAACTGTATGCCAGTTGCATACCATTGACCAAACCTAGCGGAAATTTTGAAAAATTGAACATGGTAACTTTTTTGCTCGTTATTTTTCAAATAGTGAATCTTACAGCTACTTTCAGTAAGAATACTCTTTAAAATTTTATCTAAAAAACGGCTAACATTATTATGCTGATTTACTTCAAATTGTAGAACTTTTTTCATTTTATGAATTTGCTGTATTTGATTGTTAGACAGACAGTTTTCGAACTTTTCATTAAGTTTATGAACGCTTAAATGGAATGGGGTTGATTGATAAGATTCTAGTGTCAGCATGGCAAAGTACAGAGCATATACTTCATCAATTGTAAAAATAATAGGGGATAACAATCTATTTTTTAAGATTCCATAACGTCCATGTCTGCCATGCTCAGCAAAAATAGGCATACCCAATTGTTCTAATGAACTAATATCACGCAGAGCCGTACTTTTGGAAATATTGTATTTAGCCATTAGGTCACTTAAATTAAAGTACTCCCGACTGTTTAAGTATCTAATCATGTCATTTAATCTTTCTGATTTTTTCAAGTGAATCTCCTTAAAGGTGTCATGTTTTGATACCTTTATATCTTAAAATAAGGTCAAGGTAATATCAATTGATAAGAAATTTACCTAAAATTATTTTATACAGGGGATTGATACTATGAGTACAACACTAGAAGTAGCTATTTTTTTATCCATGAATGGAAAAGCTAAAGAAGCGGTCGATTTTTACAAAAAGCATTTTAACGCAGAGGAATTGTTACTCGTTACTTATGAAGACATGGCAAAACGTGACAGCTCGTTGCTGATTACTGAGGAGAATAAACATTATATTACTCATTCCGTTTTAATAATCGGAAAAACAAAGGTTATGTTGGCGGAAGATACAATGGATGTATCAGAAAAATATGTAGTGGGGAACAACACTTCACTGTGTATTCAAAGCGCGGACTTAGAAGAAATCGAACATTTTTACAAGAGTTTGACGACAGATGAGAGAGTGAGAATCATTGTTCCACTATCGAGTAATGCTTTTAGTAAAGCATACGGCATACTTGAAGACCCGTTTGGTATTCAAATACAATTAATGTTTGATGATCGATTACATTAAAACATGGTTCGTTTTTACAACATGTAGCCATCGTTATTTGACTAAGTGTGTAAAAAAAGCTGGGTATGGGAGAAATCTTTACCCAGCTATTTTATTTCATTAAAAAAAATGGCAGCTTTTAAATACCGTAATGACTTTTAAACTTAAAAATCTCGTCAACAGCTTTGTGATACCCACCAGAATGTTGGAAGGATTTTTTTATGTTTGCAACAGCATTTTGGATGGAAGGGGTGTTTAACACATGATTGGCAGCTTCACTTAGTTGATTAGCTGTCAAACTTTCCATTTGTAATTGTATACCTGCTCCGATGTTGGTAACTTGTTTAGCGATGATCGGCTGATCAGCACTTAGTGGGATCACGATTAATGGAACCCCGTTATAGAGAGATTCATTAGTGCTATTCATGCCACCGTGTGTGATAAATAATTTAGTGTATTGTAGCAGTTCGGTTTGTGGAACATAATTTTTCACTATGAAATTTTCAGGAACCTTTCCTAATGCATCAAGTGGGGTTTGTTCCCCAATCGACATGACAACGGTATGCTCAGTATTCCCGAATGCCTTCAAACACAGCTTATAGAAATCAATGGCTTGATTTAAGACCGTACCTAATGAAATATAAATAGGGCCTTTTCCCTTGATTGCGGAAAGGTCGAAGTCTTCTTGCGTTAACCGTGAAGAGATGGATGGGCCTACAAATTTATAGGATGGGTCGAATGCTTCTCCAAAAGGTTGAAATTCCCTCGTTGTATAAACGATTGTCAATGGTGCCGGGTTACAGAACACTTCATAAGGTGAATTGATTTCAACACCATATTTTTCTTTGATTTTTGTAGTCAGGTTTAGAAAATCAGCATTTATACTTGTTAAAACTTCAGTCGAGACATTTTGTGAAAGATGTTCTAATGTTTGATCGAATGATAGTTTGGTCTCTGCAAAAGATGTACATGAATTGATTGCGGGAAGCTTCAGAATTTTGGCAAGTAAATGACCACATCCAAACATAGAATCGTGGATGATGTAATCAAAATGCTCTCCTTTAATTTGTTCAAGTACGCTAGGGATGACGATATCTGCAGTAAGTAAAAGTCCATTGACCCTTTCGAGCAAATGATTTCTTCCGCCTGAGATAAAGGCTTTTATAAATTTTTGGCCATCAAACGTGCGCACAGTCGCTCCTGTCTTCTCAATGCGCTCCCGAAAAGCTTCTATCGTAAAGAACACGACCTCTTCTCCTCGCGAAATAAGCTCCTGCACAACGCCAATCGTTGGATTGATATGTCCTTCTGATCCAGCGTTAATAAATAAAACACGTGCCAATTTTACCACTCCTTAGATAAAGGTATATTCAAGATGGTGTAAGAGTAAGAGATACTTTCCCTTATCATTGCTTAACCATGGTAAAACAGAGTGAGTTCTTATAGCAAGTTTGATCGTGTATCTTTTTAGGTGAATAGCCTATGTTGACATTAAAGGGCAGTAATTTATTTGTACCGAAAACGAAGCGTTAGGTACCAGATTCTTACCTTGCAATTTGGCGAAAGCAAAGAAGATAGGTGGGAGATGAACTGCCAGTAAAAGTCCGATTGGTGAAGACTAATAATCAGTGGGGAAGAAGCAAACCCCACACTGATTAAAGTTTCACTTTATTATTGTAATTGGAAAAATTACGGAGAAGGGCATTATCTACTTCTCTGTTACTAGAATACGTAAAGTCGGGAAAGGTAGATTTCAGAAGTTCATTTAAAACCCTAAACTAATTTCGAAATCGTGCTGGCTCAATACTGAGATTGGTTTAGGGTAAGACTTGAGAAATTGTAGGGGGTTATAAGTATGCCTTTATTTTCACCGGCGATAACTGACTATTGGAAGTCGGAATTTTTAAACGGAGACATTATCTACAACGATGAGAACTTTACGATTACTATCAATCCTGATCTAAGCGAAGACAGTCGGGTCATGGTGTTGGAAACGACTGACGGCCGGTTTTGGGCAGTCTTGACGCCTGAGATGGCCGATAAATTAGACATTTCCAAAGGACGTGAGCTGTCTGATCTGGTCTTCCTTCAGAAATTAAAGGAAGCGGGCGTCATTCTAAATGGTGCAGATAATATTTTTTATTTTTCAGAAGCCGAAAAGAACGTTTTGCTGCAAGAAAGTTTGGAAGGGTCATTGCGCCAATTAACAGAGCAAGATGATGCAGTTTTCTCTGAGTTCGAGTCCTCCGCGTCGGAACAAGATTTGGATGATGCTTATGTGGAGTTGGATCATTGGGCGGTGTACGGTTCTTTTGAGCATAACCGATTAGTTTGTGCTGCCAGTATGTATCCTTGGAAAGAAGATGCGCAAATTGCAGACCTCGGTGTACTGACTTTGACATCTTTTAGAGGGAAAGGTCATGCTCGCAAAGTAGTGCGTTCAATTAGTAAGTACGCCTTTGAGCAGGGTTACGAAACACAGTACAGATGCCAGCTCGATAACGAGGCTTCAACGTTTCTAGCTAAAGCGGCAGGTTTGACGCTGTTTGGAAAGTGGGATGTCATTTCTCCTGAGTGTACTGTCGGAAAGTCTCGGTAGGATAGAATCTATAGAAATTACCTTGGAGAAGACCAGTTGATAGTTAAACCTATTTTTCTTGTGATGGGAAAAATAGGTTTATTGATTATGGGAATTGTAGTATCGTAGGTTTTTGGTCATAACGTTGGTACCTGTTGAGCAAGTATCATAAAGATAGAATATATAGCAATGTTAAAGGGTGGGAAAATGTACACAATTGGGCAAGTAGCTAATTTTTTAGGTGTATCTAGAGATACCTTGAAGTTTTATGAGGAAAAGGATTTAGTAAAGCCAAAGCAAAATATTGAGAATGGGTATAGAAAATATAGTCATTTTGATATTTATGATATTACAACAGTAAATTTCTATCGAGAAATTGATATTGAAATTAAAAAAATCCAGGAATTAAGAAAGAGTAAGAGTATCGATGGAATTCAATCATTATTAGAAGAAAAAGAACAAGAGGTTTTACTGGAAATAGAATATAAAAAACTGCTATTGAAAAAGATTCAAATAGTAAAAGAAGATTGTAAGAAAATCAAACAATTTTTAGGAGAATACATAGTTAAGAAAATGAAACCTTTAGCAATAAAGGGAGAGATTGAACATTTTACTGCGTATGAAGAATATGACACTTTAAGAAAGAATGCAGACAGCTTAAAAAAAGCAGTTACGCTTACATCTTTAAGAAGAGTCATCCAATTCAACAAAGAAGGTGTTATAGAAGATAAGTTTATAATTGTACGAAAAGTGGAAGACCTAGATGAAGAAATGGAAGGTGAAATTCTATCTCATCCAAAATGTATTTATACAGTTATCGAAGATGGGAGATGGTCAACAGGTGGAAAAAGTATTGATCAACACGTGGAAGCGAGTTTAAGAAAGTTTGCATTAGAAGAAGGGTATGAACTATTGGGGCAAGTATATATAAATCTATTACTGACCACTTATGAAGATGGACTGGAACGGGTATTTTTAGAGATTTATGCACCGATCAAGTGATCCTTATTGTTTCCCTTCCTTTTGCTAAAGAGGCGAACGTAATTCAACTTAATTTCAAGAAGGAAGAGCCATTTATTTAGGGGTTCTTCCTTTTTTTTGAATTTAATACTTGAAAACTCAACAGTCATAGTGTACTATTCAACTAGTACACCGTGAAGCGAAGCAAAGCTTTTTTAGATCAATTCATTTATTACACACGAGGATGTAGAGTCGATTCGAGATGTTCGAATAAGGGTGCTGGCAATAATAGCTTTACAATACTAGAAATATTTAATGAAATGAAAAGGAGATTAAAATGAAAAGATTTACTTTATATGTATTAATGGCATTCACAATTGTGGTCATGTACGCTTGTTCACACGATACAATGCCTAATGAAGAAAGCAATAAAGAAAGTAAGGAAAATTCCGCTAGCAATGTACCTGTTAAAATTCCAGACGATCTATTTGTTTCTACTAAAAAGAATGAAACTATTAGTGAAGATGAAATGAAAGCAAGTATAAAAAAGTATATGGATTATAGTCATGTAATCGATAAAGAAATGGAAACGATCGTTTATGAATATGAGGATGCTACTGAATCGGATCGGGAAAAATTAAATGAACTAATTGATCAAGGGAAAAAGAATGATGCGAATTTCAATGATTTTATAAGTAATAATAGTATCCCAGATGATTATAAAGAACCTTCAAAGACAATTTATGAATTTGTTTCATCAATCAGGGGAATTTTAACACAATTTGATGAGGAAATTGTTGGAGCAGTTGAAAATGGTAGTTTGACAGAAATAACAGATTTTGCTTCAGAGCATTTTACAAGAGCGAACGGAAGGCAGCAACTAAAAATTGAAAAGTTTTTGGACGAGAAAAAAATTAAAACTACATATTTCGATGAATAGAAAGAATATTTTTTACCCTTCATTGTTTTTGAAGGGTATTTTTTTCGTCAAATTTTTTGATGGTATAAATATTGACCTGTGAGTAACCCCCAGGTTTAAGCTAAAGATATTCTTAATATTATCATTTTTGAAAACTTAGTTTGAAGCGGGGGATATGTATGAATAAAGAAAAGAAACTAAAAAAACCAGTAGCGAGTTTTATTGTATTAACCAATATTATTTTTTTGCCACTTTTTTGTCTTGTAGGAGCCATCAGCATGTTAGGATTTCCTAAATGGATATTTGATGTCATGCTCTGTATATCAGCTTGGTCTTCAACCTTTGCTTTTGCACTATTATTTAAAAAGATCTATCCTGGGCAGAGTATTATGCAATTTGTAAAAGATAAATTTAACAGTAAACTTAATTTTTTGTTGATTCTTACTGTGGTTATGATTCAAGCATTGCTATTTTTGATAATATTGTTTCTCATATCGAAAAATAGTGAAGTAGACTCTATTTTTACTGTTTCTTCATGGGGAATGCTGATATATTTCTTTATTAAAAACCTTCTTGCAGGGCCATTAGGAGAAGAAATAGGTTGGCGAGGCTTCGCTCAAATTGAGCTCCAAAAGAAGTATACACCCTTAATGGCTTCCATCATTATAGGATTTTGGTGGGGGCTGTGGCATCTACCCATATGGTTTACTGCAGGGCTTGTGGGTATTGATTTAATCAAATATATTCTATTTTTTATGATTGCACTCATATCCATTAAAATCGTCATGACAGCATGTTATAACTTAAATCAGAATTTAATCATCCCAATCATCATCCACCAATTATTTAATTTCTTAATAGGCTTAATTAACGGCAATTTACTCGATTTAATCATGTATAACGCCATTTTATATTTTGTTGTAGCGGTTTTATTCATCATTATTAATCCAAAGAATGTACTGTATGGACAGAAAGGTACAAACTTGAGACTCCAACGCCTAAAGGGACAAGTGACTAATGATACTGGAATTCCTGAGTAACTTCGGCACGAGAGGCCACCTTCAAATCGAGAGCGAAGGTGGCTTTTCTCATGTTATATACGGTAGTTGTGGCATTGAGTTGAGAGGTAGATGATCAATAAAATTTTCTATAATCAAAATTTTCTGTTGATTTATAGTGAAGCGTTATGGCACACTATAGAAGGGAATTATATTCCAAGTTTTTCCACGAAAGGGGATGTTATGAATGACAACTTATATCATATTGGTGGTTTTAACTTAACCGAATATCGGGCATAGTGAATTCCAATCTTTTATTATAGCTTGGAATGAGAGCAACGGGAATATCACCCGTGTTTTTTGCTATGCCGTAAACAGTAACCTTTCATGAATACTGCTGTTAGCGGGATACGATGAAAGTCGTATTCCTTTTATATTATAGTCGACTTTTGGCTATTCTCCGCGAAACAGCAGCTTCTTAGGAGGCTGCTTGTTCGCGGTATTTTTATGCCCGAAAACAACTTTAATTTTTGGAAGAGGGTCGGTTCATTGATTGATTTAAAACAATACGGCTATATCGAAGTCGAAACACCGCCGATAGGTTTAATACCTGGAAGGGTTACGGAACTACAGCGAGAGCAATATACCGTCATCACGGAACAAGGAGAAGTGACGGCTGTATTGAAGGGCACTTTTTACCATACTGCGGTAACTCGGGAGGATTTTCCGTGCGTTGGCGATTTTGTATTTCTGCAATACAACGAAAATGGTGCTTCGCGCATTGCCAATTTGCTGCCTCGCCGCTCGAAATTTTCCCGCGCTGACTATTCGGGACATGCAGCAGGGTATGTCAAAACCATACTGGAGCAAGTCGTAGCAACGAATTTTGATTACGTATTTATCGTGTCGTCCCTAAACTGGGATTTCAAAGTCAGCCGCATCATGCGCTACCTGACACAGGCACGACAGAGCAGCAGCCAGCCCGTCGTAATTTTAACAAAAGCTGACCTTGCCCCGTATTTCAGTGTACCGTTAGCTGAAGTTCAAAAAGCTGCTCCTGACGTGCCAGTTCACGCAGTCTCCAGCCACACTGGGAGTGGTTTAGATGAGTTGAGTGAATATTTGAAACCAGGTAAAACGGTTGTATTACTTGGCATGTCCGGTGTGGGAAAATCCTCGTTGCTAAACGCCTTAATGAATCAGGAAGTGATGACTGTCAAGGCTATCCGAGAGGCCGACAGTCGGGGCCGGCACACAACAACGCATCGTCAGCTTTTTATGCTTCCTTCCGGTGCGATGGTTATTGATACACCTGGTATGCGTGAACTTGGGCTGTTTGGTGCGGACGACGGGATCAGTGCGGGATTTAACGGTGTGGAGGAATTATTCACACAGTGTCGTTTTAATGACTGCCGCCATCATACGGAGCCGGGCTGCGCTGTTCTTGCTGCCCTTGCTGATGGATCATTGGCACCAGAGCAATGGGAGCGTTACCTTGTACAGAAGCGGGAAAATCGGTTTGTGGATGATAAATCGAGGTATCTCATGGATAAACGGGCGAGGCAAAAGTCTATTGACATGCGACATAAAGGTAAAAAGGGAGGATACAAGAAATGAACAACTATGTTGAAAAGGTTGTAAAGCCCGAAATACTGGAGCTTGTTTTGAGTAAAATGATCGGTCAGACGATAATCCGCGCAGATTATCAACTTAAAGAGTTGCAAGGCGGGACAGTAGGGGTTGTTCGGCTTGTATCAGGTATAGCTGAAACTTCTGATGGTGAAAATCTGCCGTATAAGATGGTTTGGAAAACACAGAAAAAATTTGAGCGTTATGGTGATCCGGATTCATGGCGTAGGGAATACGACCTCTATGCATCGGATTTCAAAAAGGTTTTCTTCGATTCGTTCCGCTGGCCGGAGTGTTATCACGCCGAAATAAATGGTGATGAGACTCAACTGTGGATGGAATATATTGATGGTGTGTCAGGCTTAAATCTAACCGTGGAAATGTATGAACGTATAGCCGAAGAATTGGGGCGATTTCAAGGCAGGTTGTATACTGAACGACCAAACGTTTTGCAGAATTTGCCCAATTTAAGCAAGGTTGAGTTTACGAAAAACTATTATCTGCGTTATCGGTCATGGAATGTTTTGTATGATTATATACGCTCAGATGACTGTGAAATCCCGAAGCATCTGTGTAAAATGCTCATAGACATAGATAACAATGCGGACGAAATATTCAGTCGAATCGAAAAGTTACCAATAGTACTTTGCCACAGAGATTTTTGGGTGGCAAACATATTCTATTCGGACAGTAAAATCGTACTTATCGATTGGGATACTGCCGGATGGGGGTACATGGGTGAGGATATCGCGAGTTTAATAACTGATGAAGCTGACGTCTGTCATATGATTGAATACTACCAAAAATGCATTCCGGCATATTACAGGGGTTTTTCGGAATATGCGGATGTGTCCAATGTATCCGATCATTGTATCTATGAACTAATTCTTGCCATGTTCGGATACAGGCTTGTGGAGTGGTATAAATTCGCTACGTCTCCCGAAGATAAATCAATGCACCTTAGTACTTTGCAAAAAATCTATGAGATGAGAAATATGTAGAAAATATAACTATTGTATATTAGGTGTAAACAACTGGATGAAAGTCTGTGAAATTTTAAGTAGTTTTCAATAGAATTGTTGCCTTTTACTACTTTTGTAATAATCGCCTGTTAAGAGCGTAGTATAAAAAGGTGTTATTTGAAATTTCAGTAATAGTGTTAACAATTAATGAATATGGGGGCGGAAAAATGTCAAATAAAGACTCAGAGAAGATTAAAGGATCAAAGAAGAGATTTGAAGAAATCCTTACAGAAAATGGTGTGGATAATGGAAACAGAATAATAGTAGATAGAGAAACAGGAATTCATTATTTATTTAGTTGGGCTGGATATGCAGGGGGGATCACCCCGTTATTGGATAAGGATGGTAAACCGATGATAAAACCAACTAATGAATAACATAATTTATCTTGTTCAACTATATGGTAGCTTTAGTTAAATTTTGATTCACGAAATATAAAAAGACAGAATTTAGTCTACACGTTTTTTAGATTAATTCTGCCTTTTTTTTAACAGTAACAATCTTTGAGAAAACAGCCTAGATTTAATTCAATTAACGGAGGCGTTCGTATTATATAGTTCAGTCAGAACTTTTTTATTTACATTTAATCTATCAGAAGTCGACTACATTATATTTATTAGTAATTGTCGTGAGATAAGGTCATTAGCTCCAGTAGCTGCCGTTTCTTACAGTAAAAAGAGTACCGCCATAAACATGTAGATGCAAGTAGCAAAACAGCAACAGGCGTATGGCAACAATCAGGCTGATTTTATGGAATACGGAGGAGAAATAGATGAACAGAAAAAATTTGGTTGTCTTACCCTTACCAGAATTTGAATCAGAGATTGGTCGATGGATATGGTGTTTGGAAGATGTTCGGCGAACACTTTTAGAAAAAATAGCAGGCATAAGTCAGCAATATCTTGATACCGAATTAAACGGTCACTCGATTGGATCGTTGTTATATCATATCGCTTTAATTGAAGCAGACTGGCTCTATGAAGAGGTTCTTGGCGGTAAATGGAATCCAAAGATCCGTTCCTTATTTCCTCAAGAAGACCGTAATCAGGATGACACTTTGAGCCATATAGAGGGCCAAAGCTTAGATGAACATTTATATCGTCTACAATGTGTACGTGATGAACTACTTTTCCATTTTCGTACTATGAATTTAGAGGATTGGCGTGCATCCAGAAGCCTCGCTCATTACGATGTTACACCTGAGTGGGTTATTTACCATCTCCTCGAACACGAGGCACATCATAGGGGCCATATTTTTCAGATGCTTGCCATTTTGAAGAGATAAAGTTAACCGCTATCTTTAGAAGATGGTTGATTTTCATCTCGAAATCAACATAAAGACACAAATATTGAAGTGGCGAAAGATCAATGCTATTATAGGTATGTAAAGTCTCTAATTGAGGTGAAAAACATTATGAAATATTCTAAAGCTACAAATTATGCGCTACACACAATGCTCTTTCTTGCGAAGGAAGAACCGAATAAACCAGTTGGTGTCCAACCATTAGCAGAGATGCAAAATGTTTCTCCTACGTATTTGTCTAAAATCCTCACGAAGTTAGTAAAAGAGGGGATGATCAATTCTGTATCGGGTGCCAATGGAGGATATACTCTTAGTCATAACTGGGAGGATATTTCATTTTTAGATATTATCCATGCAATTGAAGGCAAATCGTCATTATTTGAATGCTGTTTATTTGACGATCCTAAGTGCGTCATAAAAGAAGTAATGTTATCTGCAGAAGAAAAACTGGAAAACGAGTTACGAAACAGCAAAATATCGGATCTTGTGAAAAAATAGTAGTGGATTTATAGTCCACCATTATTTTTTAATTAATCGCGGATATAAAGAGTCTTTTAAGTCTGTTATAATTGCAAACTTTTAGCTTAGAATCATTTTATTTTTTCCTTTAAGTTGAGCCTTAAAGGCATGTTGGGTAGCACACAACATGTACTCTACACAATTTATGGAGGAGTTATATGATGGAATTATTTGATTGTGCAATTATCGGTGCAGGCGGCGGTGGGTTAAATGCTAGTTTGATTTTAGGAAGATCTCGTAAGAAAGTCGCGTTATTTGATAATGGAACAAATCGGAATCGTGTGACGCAAGAATCACATGGATTTCTTACGCGTGATGGTATTAAACCAGCCGAGTTTAAAGAAGTAGCTTTGAATGATCTGAAAAAATACCCGTCAGTTCATTATTATCAAAACACGGTTATGAATATTACGAAACAACCAAATGGTTTATTTAAAATTGAAACGTTAGAAGAAATTGAGTATGTTGCTGAGAGAATAATATTGGCAACAGGTGTTCAAGAGGAATTTCCAACAATTCCGGATATTCGAAAATATTATGGGAAAAGTTTATTCAGCTGCCCAACTTGTGATGGATGGGAATTAAGAGATCAACCTCTAATTATTATTTCTGAAAATGAAGAACAAACCCTTTTTAAAGGAAAGCTTATCTATAACTGGTCAAAGGATTTAGTGATCGCCACAAATGGTCATGAGCTTTCTGCACCGACATTGAATGAACTACAAAGAAAAGATATAACTGTCATTACTGAGTCTATTCAAAATCTTCATGGTGAAGATGGTTATTTAAACAAAATAGTGTTTAGTTCTGGGCTTGAAATAGAAAGAGTTGGCGGTTTTATAGTCCCTAACTTTGTGCGTCCGAATCAATTTGCAGAGCAACTCGGTTGTCATTTAAATGAAAATGGTAGCATGGTTGTGGATGAGGCAGGCCGTACGTCACAAGAAAATGTGTATGCAGCGGGGGAGACAGCTAAATTAGGCCAGTCTTCATTAATCGTCGCTGCTGCTGAGGGATATAAAGCAGCGATGGCAGTTGTTTTCGATAGTACAATTTAAAAGAATTTTTTAGTTTAATTACAGATATTAAAGATCTTTAATGTGTGATAAAGGGAAAGAGTAGGGTCTAATCATAATAATAAGCATATTATAACTTCAAGATTTTTAATTTCACAAAGGAGGAAAAGAATGATGTCAATTGTTCAAGTAACAACAAAGGAAGAATTAAGAGAACACTTAAAAACTAAAAAGATTGTGTTAATAAATTTTTGGGCTGAGTGGTGTGGCCCATGTAAAATGTTCAAAGGGGTGCTTAAAGAACTTAATGAAGAATTCAGTGGTAAGGTGAAAATTATAAGGGTGAATGTTGAAAAAAGCCCGGAGATCGCAGCGGAATATAAGGTAATGGGTATCCCTCATTCTAGATTGATTATTCATAATAAATCACATGAACCAATTATTGGATATGTACCTTATGAAAAACTGAAGCAAATAATCGGAGTATGATTCGTTAAACAACTGAAAAACCATTTTGGATGAACATCTAAAAAAGGTATCTCTATTTAAGGAAAGCCGTCTGTATAAAAAATTAGCGTGGTGAATGTTTCACTATAATAATCATCAAGTCAAACAAGCAAAAAGGGTTAATCCTGTTGCTTGTTTGACTTGATTTCTAAATATAATGAGAAACTAATTGCAACGAACATAATCGTAGAAAATATAATCGAGAACGTTTCTGTATAGTAGATGGATGTAATCAATAGGATAAGAGAACAAATGATCATGGCAACTCGTAGTAATATATCTGTTATTTTACTTGGATTAAAAAAATCTTGTAGAATAGCAAAAAAATAAGATACTCCGAAAAATATTATATATTCATAAACAAAAACAGGCTTCACATATTCCGGAATTCCAAAATAAATTAATTTGAAAATTAAAATGAGCGGTGGTATATATTTTATATATTTGCTAAAGGAATTCGTCAAAATATCACTCCTTTTTTTGTTAATAGAATAACACTTATTGTAAAAGGTAAATAATTCGGTGGAGCAGATGACCATTCCAATAGGGTGCTATTCTGTTCCTTTTAAAAAGGCAAAATTGCTGCTTTTTCTAGCGTGTATGAAGTCTTTTCGAAATCTGGGGAGATTGCGCTTGTATCATTAGAAGTACCGTCATAAATAAAACAGGGGGATATTTCCTCCCAACATGAAAGTGGTAGACCGTTGATACATAAATGTTTGTAGTAGAATGTTAGTCAAATATGATTTTTTCAATCTGTTTTGATTATATACCAGCTCGTGTTATAATGAGTAACTTAAGGTAATTAAGACGTTCCTTATAACTGAACGGATGCCAAGAAAGCCTCCGAATAGAGATAAAATATTGAGGTGTAAGAGATTGAATAAAAAATGGACGATTGATAAAATTAAAGAATTTGTGGAGAATAATTCAGAAAGTAAATTGCTAACGACTGAATATCACGGTTTCTCTCAAAAGTTACTATTTAAATGTGCATGTGGTAGCAAGTTTGAAAAAACATTTACAAAATTTAAAAATAAACATCAACGTAAATGTGATGTCTGCCAACCACCAAAAGAGTCACGCTAATCAATAATAAACGAAGTGTTTAAATGAACTAGCTAATAAAAAAAGTTCAATGATTACAGCTACAAAGAATATTTTAAAAGTGAGTAGGAGAACAAACATGATAGAGATCAAAACATCTCCATTAAGTGATGGAGAATTCAATAGAGGGGTATTTGCAACGTGTGATATCAAAAAAGGACAGCTTTTACACGAAGCCCCTGTCATTGCTTATCCAAATGAACAACACCAATACATTGAGCAAACGTTACTCGCTGATTACGCTTTTGAGTATGGGATCGGTCGAACTGCTATCCTTCTTGGGTATGGTATGTTGTTTAACCATTCTTATGAACCTAATGCAACTTATGAGATTAATTTTAAAAACGAAACATTTGACTTCTTTGCTTATACGGATATTAAAGCCGGAGATGAAATTCTAATCAATTATAATGGCGATGTTGATGACAAAGAGCTACTGTGGTTTGATCAGGAAAAAGAGGATTAAAATAAATCGGGGCGTTGATCCAAGAAGGATAAAGTCACTTAATTAAACTAGTTTAACTCAGTAAATGCAGTTCGATTAAGTCTGATTTATCAAGGTTTTAAGTAATCCTCAAATAAACTGTGTTAAATATAATTAACTCAAAAAAATAATTATGTGAGCAAATGTGTGAGCATTTTGGTTTGCAAGTGATCTGTTTTTAATGTTGAATTTGTACGCAATATCCTTAAAATATATATTCAAGGTAGCTAAACAACTCAGTGCAAATACAATGGTTTTACTGTAGCTTTGTAAAAAAGATTGAACGTTTATAATAAAGATTGATAATTTGTAATAAAGTTTGATAAAAATCATCTCTTTGGTTATCCTTTGAGATGATTTTTTTATTGGACATTTATGTTAAAACTGATGTTTATCTTGTGAAGAATTTCTTCCAATCCTTCCACCGTATGGTCCACTTTATCAAACGAACTTAACAATTGACCAAATGATTGCTATTCAACGCTATCATAAAATTGGCGTCAAGAATTTAAACAAATGGAAATTACCGGTGAAGAGAGAATAATTGGGGATTTGTGGTATTATATAGTGAGCGAAGAAACAGAATGAAATTTTCCAACGAGCTTCGCAAACAATTGAAATTACCAATAGAGGGTCCTGCCGACAAAATGCTACAGACCTAATTACTGTAAGACATCTTTTTGGAAGGATAAATCAGTTCCTACTTTTATAGAATAGGCTGAAATGGTATTTACTTAGGTTATAGTAACAGCTAGGTTTTAATAGCTGAGAATTAAAAGGAGAGATTTCATTATTTATGTTTAAAAATTTTTTTGGAAAGTGCATAGTAACTTTTTTTGTTTTACTTTTACTTATTCCTGTTTTTACAAATCAAAAGGCTACAGCTAATTCACTACCTCAAAATGAAATGCGTGCAGCCTGGATTGCAACAGTATCTAATATTGATATGAAGGCAGGTATGAGTAAAACCCAATATACTCAATGGGTTCAAAGTACCTTAGACAAATTAAAAGCTGATAACTTTAATACAGTTATTTTTCAAGTTAAGCCATTAAATGATGCACTGTACCCGTCTAAGCTTGCTCCATGGTCATCGTATATAACAGGCAATACACAAGGGACCAATCCGGGTTTTGATCCATTGCAAATAATGCTGGACGAAGCACATAAGCGAGGATTAGAACTTCATGCTTGGGTAAACCCATATAGGATCACTATGCCTTCGCAATCTTTGACTAATCTTGCTGCCGATAATGTAGCCCGTAAAAATTCTAATTGGGTAGTGAAATACGGTAAACAATACTATTTAGATCCTGGTTTGCCGGAAGTTCAAAATTACTTATTATCAACCATAGAAGAATTAGTAAGCAACTATGATATCGACGCTGTACATATGGATGATTACTTCTATCCTTATAAAATAAAAGGAGAGACTTTTCAAGATCAACAAACTTTTAAAAAGTATGGTGGCTCATTCAATAATATTGAAGACTGGCGCAGAAATAATGTTAATCAATTAGTAAAAAAGGTTTATGCAAGCATTAAGGCAATTAAACCTCATGTTCAATATGGAATATCTCCGTTTGGAATTTGGCGAAACAAAGGGCAAGATTCTACTGGTAGTAACACGAATGGAATGAGTAACTACGATGATCTTTATGCTGATACAAGACAGTGGATTAAAGATGGAAGTATCGATTATATTGCTCCTCAAATCTATTGGTCCAGAAATCATAAAGCAGCAAATTACTCTGTTTTATTAGATTGGTGGGGAAGAGAAGTTCAAACGTACGCAAAAGTCCATCCTGTTAATTTATATATTGGCATGGCCAATCATAAAGTTGGAAATGATTCTGATACTGCATGGAATAATAAGACGGAACTTATCAGCCAAGTAATCGCCAACAGAGCAAATAAAAATGCTCAAGGACAAATGCATTTTTCTCTAAGAAGTATTAACAATAACGCTCTTGGATATGCTTCTTATCTAAATCAGCAACTATACAATTATAAAGCTTTAACACCTACAATTTATTGGAAAGGCTCTGCAATACCTTTATGTCCAACTGATGTTAAATTGAGTAAAGAGTCTTTCGGCATGAAGCTTACTATTACAGATGAAAATAGTACTCAACCAAGGAAATATATAATATACCGATTTGATGGAACAAAAGAAGGATCATATGAAGACGTTAAAAATATAGTAGACGTGGTTTATAACACACAAGGTAATACTGTTTATGTAGATACTATTGCAAATAATAGTAAAGTATACACATATGGTATAAAGTCTATATCTGCTACAGGTGTGGAAAGTAAAACTGCTTTTGTTCTAAAAGACGGAAATCCTTACCAGTAGCAGTAGAGCCAACACCTGAAGGGCCAGAGCAACCAGAAAAACCTGTAGATCCAAAGCCTATTGGTAGAAAATAATCGATCTTTTTTATAAAAACCAATCTTAAATTTGAGGGATAAGAATCCATTTTGATCAATCTTTTTTCAAAATGGATTCTTTTTATTTATCGTAAAATGCTGGCTTGTGAAGAAGTTTTGATCAAACTTTATTTTAAAGCAACATTTACTGATGATTATTATTGTATAAATATTATCCCATCACTATGCTAAAAGCGCTTAGGGATGGATTTTTATTGTTCATTTTAGAAAGTCCCTTTATAGAATATACAAACCTTCTTATTAAACTCCCATGAAAGAACGTAATCATTTTTCATTTTCTGTGGTGAAGATCTTATTTTTGCGCTACATGGATGGCTAACGGGGCAGAATAATGGAATTAAGCTAAAAATTGCCAAATTCAATTTTAGTATCGAGGAATTACGCTTTTTAGAATTAGAATTTCCCTTACATTGTAATTCCGCATTTTCTTTCTTAAACTACATCAAGTTGTATGTGTAAAATATCGCTTAAAAAAGTGCAAAATACCTCCTGAAGCAACCCGTCCTAGGTTAGAACGGGTTAGCTTTACTGAGATTATAAAATTAAATAGCTATATTGTCACTTTATATTACATCATCTGGTGGTTGTGTCTTTCTCCACCCATAAAACTGCATGACGTCTTTTGATCATATAAATCATTTCAATTCCCACCTTTCATGTTTTTTAATTAACAAAATTAATATTGACGAATGCGAATATAATTATCTACTTTTCTTCGGTTCTCTTCTAAGATTTTTTTCGCATTTTCATTATGAAGTGCTTTCTCAAGAGAGATCTCACGTTTTGTAATAGTTATCGTGAGAGCAAAAATGTTTAATATCATTTATTATCACCTCCTTAAATTACCATGAAAAATGAAAAAAACCGTAGAGAGACTCTCCTACGGTGAAAAAAGGCACAAAAATACCGCAGGGGCACACTTCTCCCTGCGGTATTGGTATGCTTAATTACAAAAAAAAACCTTAAGCGATCCATTCCGATCTGGTCGAATGTGTGATTTTCATTTTTACTGAAGTTGTAACTACCAATGACATCAATTTAACGATAACGATCATTTCATTCGACCTCCTTAAGAATTTTTTGTTTACTTTGTAAGTATATCTATTTATAAGCTGTTTGTAAACATCTTTTACTAAGTTTTCCTGATTATGTTAGTGACTTGAAAAACTCTTTGCTGCTTTACATTGTTAGTTACCTGATATTTTCGGAGGAGCAAATAGAAGATATAGAAGACTTAAAGCCAAAAAACATAATTATTATTAAGGCAGGGATTTCAGAAATGGTTTAGAATTATTAAAATTAAGGACAATTTAAAGGAAAACCTAAACGAAAATTGGATCTTTATGGAATTTTAATGTGCTTGAGAATTTTTGTACTTAAAGTAAAGAGGGCTTTAGTTGAAAACCAATCTTCAATAAAACCAGCTAATAGTTGTCAATAATTTTCATTAAAAATAATAAAAATATCATGTTATACTAAATTTGTGTATACCAAATAACCGTCCAAATACT
>NZ_JBNNSS010000001.1:755566-803222 GCF_050277945.1 Lysinibacillus sp. NPDC097214 | reverse complement strand
GGCTAACTGACCTGCATCGGTAAAAACGCCACGTCCTGTGGCATTACCGAAATGACCGACATCGTGTCGGCCCTCGTGCAGGCCTAAGCACAAAGTCGATTCCGGACGCAATTATGCCGAGGCATAATTGATCAAAGGAAATATGATGTGGTAAAAGTACAAACGCTCACTTTATTATGCAAAGGTTTGGTCAATTTGTGTTATAGAAAAGCCAAAGCAGTTAAAATTTATATTGAAAGTTAGAACGAGTACAAAACATACCGTGCGTCATTTATTATGTACATTGCAACAACGGAGGTAATTTTCATGCAACAGAAGTGGTACCAAGCCACAGAGGTAGAAGTGGACTCTTTGGGCCAAAGCCTTCATTTTTATATGGAAACAATTGAGGTAAGTCGCTTATCGGCGCTCGCATTTTATGCGGCGGGCGAGGAGCATTATAAAGGTGAACGATTTTATTGGCAAAATAGAGAAAAAACAATGACATTAGTAGGACTAGGACATGCCTATACGATTCAAAATAACGCCAAAAATGATCGCTACGATGCAATAGAAGCAGAATGGAAAAGTTTAACGAAAAACTGTGTTAAGGGACAAAGTGAGCTACAGCCAATTTTGTTTGGCGGATTTACATTCGATCCACAAAATGATGTTGCTGGGGAGTGGACAGACTTTCCGGAGGCTTTTTTTGCGCTCGCAACATATCAGCTTGTCATACGTGATGACAAAGCGTTTGTAAGTATCCATCTTATTTCAAAAAATGGGCAGGCAGAGTCTCAGTTTGATGCGTTACGTAAAGAGCGAGATCATTTAATTCATGCTGCTCAGGTAAAAGAAGTGAAAACGTATTCAAAGCCTGAAATCACAAGTTATTTTGAGCCATATAAGGAGCCATATTTAGCGTCGATTGACCAAGTAACAGCATTGATTAAGCAAAAGAAGGCAGATAAAGTTGTTATTGCACGCTCACTAGCATTGCAATTTAAAGAAGAAGTTTCTTCACCACAAGTACTATCACAAATTATTCATGAGCAGCCAGAGAGCTATTTATTTGGTTTAGAGCGTCAAGAATTATTGTTCTTTGGTGCGTCCCCTGAACGTCTTGTAAAAGTAGAAAAGGGCCGCGCCTTTTCATCTTGTGTGGCAGGTTCTATTAAACGTGGTAAGACAGCTGAGGAAGATGAAGCCTATGGACAAAGCTTATTAAATGATTCGAAAAACGGTGGCGAGCATCAATATGTTGTCGATATGATTGCGGAAACATTCCGTAAAAATTGTGTGGAGATGAACGTACCAGATAGCCCTCGCTTACTAAAGATTAGAGATATACAACATTTATATACACCTGTTGAAGGTCAGTTGAATAATGAGGCAACCATATTACAACTGACAAAGTCTTTGCATCCAACGCCAGCTTTAGGTGGTGTGCCAAGGAAAGAGGCAATGGCAGCTATACGTAAGTATGAGCCTATGAATCGCGGACTTTACGCAGCTCCAATTGGTTGGGTAGATGCTGAAGGCAATGGGGAATTTGCAGTGGCCATTCGTTCGGCTGCTTTACTTAAGGATAAAGCTTATTTATATGCTGGTGGCGGTATAGTAGCAGATTCAGAGCCACAATCTGAATATGAGGAAACATTAGTGAAATTCCGTCCAATGCTTCGTGCGCTAGGAGGACAATTACATGAGTGAACGAGAAATGTTAACGGATTATGTTTATAAAATGGTAGCGTCACTAGTGCAAGCTGGTGTTGAAAACGTTGTTGTCAGCCCTGGCTCACGTTCTACACCTTTAGCTTATGCATTTGCTTCAACGAAACAGCTCCATATGTATCGTCAGGTTGATGAGCGATCTGCTGCCTTTTTTGCGTTAGGAATTGCAAAGGCTACCGCAAAACCTGTTGTTCTTCTATGCACATCGGGAACAGCTGCGGCAAACTATTTTCCTGCCATTGTTGAGGCAAGCTATGCTCGTGTACCGTTAATTGTAATTACAGCTGATCGTCCACATGAATTGCGAGAGGTGGGTGCACCACAGGCTATTAATCAGCCGAATTTATATGGTACGCAAGTTAAATGGAGCGTGGATTTCCCGTTGGCAGATGATGCAGCACCAACATTGCCGTTTATAGAGCGCCATATTGCCCGTGCAGTGGCGATTGCAATGAGCGCACCATTTGGACCAGTGCATATTAATGTACCGTTTAGAGAGCCTTTGTTGATTGATTTTCGAGAGGAACTTCCAGAAGCGACATTTAAGCACAGTAGTATGGGTCAGTTAATACCTTCAATGGCGACTCAACAAGAGCTATCGGAGATTTTACGTGCAACTAAAAGAGGTTTCGTTATTATTGGTGAGCTAGCACTTGGTACAGATTTATCAATTATGTGGGAGTTTGTTCGCCAATTAAAATGGCCGGTCATTGTCGAGAGTCTATCTAATATGCGCTCGTCTGTCCCAGAGGATTGCCTGCCATATATTGTCACAACATACGATGCAATTATGAAAAGCGAAGATTTTAAAGCATTAGTTAAACCAGATACGGTACTACGTTTAGGAGCACAGCCTGTTTCTAAATTTATTATGCAATTTATTACTAAGTCTCAGCCGGATGCTTATATTGTTGTCGATGAAGATCCGATGTTCCGTGATGCTACAGGTGTGTCTACTCATTTTGTTCATGCAAGTATTGGTGAGTGGATCACGCAATTAAAAATCTCTGAAACGGCACTAGAAGCAGCGTATTTAGCTGAGTGGCAAGATGCTAATGATATAGCACTAGAGTATATTGAACACTATTCTGATGGTGCGATTGATGAGGGAGCAATGGTAAGTCGATTACTAAAAATGATTCCTAATGGCAGTGATATTTTTGTTAGTAGCAGTATGCCAGTGCGTGATATTGATACGTTTTTAATGGCGACACCGAAGGATCTCCGCATTGTTGCGAATCGTGGAACGAATGGTATTGATGGCGTCGTATCGACTGCAATGGGCTTTAGTCAAGGAAATAACCGCGAAACCTACTTGCTTATTGGCGATTTAGCCTTTTTACATGATGTCAACGGGCTTATTGCTTCAAGATACCAGGAATGCAACCTGACAATTATCGTTATGAATAATGATGGCGGCGGTATTTTCTCATATTTACCACAATCTACAGTCGAGGCACATTATGAAGATTTATTTGGCACGCCAACTGCCCTTAAATTCCGTGATATTGCCAATATGTACGATATGGACTATATACGCGTAGAGGATATTTCAGAGCTATCAGTAAAGTTCACAACGGTCAAAAAACGACCAATACGCTTAATCGAAATTTTCACGAACCGAGAAGAAAATGTATATGCGCATCGGGCACTGTGGAATCGCATTAATGCGGGGTTAAAAGCATGGCAAAGCTAATGGTTCGAGGGCTTGAAACGAACGTAGAAATCTGGAATGAAGAAGCGGAGCAAACGCTCGTTGCATTACATGGTTTTACAGGTAGTACGGCTACATGGCGAAATTTAGCGAAAACTCTACCTAGTGTACGTGTTATTGCCATTGATTTAATTGGACATGGTCAAACGGCTATACCTCAGCAAATTAGTCGTTTCTCTATGCAAGAGCAAATCCAAGATTTAGAGGAAGTTTTTTGCCAGTTAGAGCTTAAGAAATTTACGCTGCTAGGCTATTCGATGGGAGGAAGAGTTGCATTATCGTATGCAATCTCCTACCCTGAACGCATTAATAAGCTAATTTTAGAAAGTGCTTCGCCAGGTTTACGAACTGTAAAGGAACGTTCTGAACGTTGTGAGAGGGACAACGCTCTCGCTGAAAAAATAATTAGTAATGGTTTGTTGTCATTTGTCAATGCATGGGAGAACATTCCTTTGTTTGAATCTCAAATGCGTTTGCCAGACAATGTGCAAGAAGCGATTAGGTTCGAGCGAATTTCTCAGAAGGAGGAAGGCTTGGCAGGTAGCTTACGAGGCATTGGTACTGGAAGTCAACCACCAAATTGGATGTCATTGGAGAAAATTGAATTCCCTGTGCTTTTAATTACAGGTTCACTTGATGAGAAATTTTGTAAGATAGCACTGGAAATGAAAGCGTTATTAAAAAATGCCAAGCATATGACAGTAAATGACGCAGGACATGCAATTCATGTGGAAAATTCCGCTGAGTTTGCTACAATAGTAGAGGAGTATTTAACTTCTTTCAACACCAATGAAAGAAGTTAAAGCCTCCGGCGGATGTCACGGAATCGGAAAGGAATTCTTTGTGCTTGCACAAAGCCGATTCCAGACGCAATTATGCCGAGGCATAATTGATCGTAATGTTATTTTTACGTTATCGCCTCGATTTTGAACGAGACGAATTTAATTATTAGGAGGCAATTCAATGACACGTCAATGGACTAGTTTACATACTTATGAAGACATTAAGTATGAGTTCTATAACGGTATCGCAAAAATTACGATTAACCGTCCAGAAGTGCGCAACGCATTCCGACCAAAAACGGTAATGGAAATGATCGATGCTTTTTCACGTGCACGTGATGATAAAAATGTTGGAGCTATCATTTTAACTGGTGAAGGTGAGCATGCCTTCTGTTCTGGTGGAGACCAAAAAGTACGCGGTCATGGCGGCTACGTTGGTGAAGATGAGATCCCACGTCTAAACGTTCTTGATTTACAACGTTTAATCCGTGTTATTCCAAAACCTGTAGTAGCGATGGTTGCAGGCTATGCAATCGGTGGAGGACACGTATTACACGTTGTCTGTGACTTAACAATTGCTGCTGACAACGCTCGCTTTGGACAAACTGGACCAAAAGTTGGTTCATTCGATGCTGGGTATGGCTCAGGCTATCTTGCGCGTATTATCGGTCATAAAAAGGCGCGTGAAATTTGGTTCCTTTGCCGTCAATATGATGCACAGCAAGCACTTGATATGGGATTAGTTAACACAGTTGTTCCTTATGAGCAATTAGAAGATGAAACTGTACAATGGTGTGAAGAAATGCTACAAATGTCTCCAACTGCTCTACGCTTCTTAAAAGCAGCAATGAATGCAGATACAGACGGTTTAGCAGGTCTTCAACAAATGGCTGGCGACGCTACGCTTCTTTATTACACAACTGATGAAGCTAAAGAAGGTCGTGACGCATTTAAAGAAAAACGTCAACCAGATTTCGGTCAATTCCCAAGATTCCCTTGATGATTTGAAGCGATGAACGGCTCGTATCTTAATGAGATACGAGCTTTTTGTATATCTAAACTGGTAAGACGGATAGACTTGTCAGAGTGACGGGACTCCATGTCCAACTGATGGATAATGCGATGAAACGGTAAGATTAAGGCAGATTGGAGGAATAACAAGTTGTATCTAAATTGGATTTTACAGAGAGCGTATTTAACGCCTTTACGAAACGGTTTAACATATAATGGGCAGACTTGGACATTTCAAGAATTAAACGAATTATCTTTAAAACGTGCCCGTCAACTTACAGCACTGGATATTAAGCAAGGAGACCGTATTGCAATAATGGGGCCGAGTAAGCCTTCTCTTGTCATTATGATGTATGCATGTATGCATTTACAATGTGAAATGGTCATGCTAAATCGTAGGCTAACACAGGATGAAATTGCCTATCAGCTAGAGGATTCTAAGGCTATGGCAGTATTAATTGCAGATGAGGATATAGAAAAATTACCATCACATACGTCTTATTATTTATTTTCTACTATAGAAAAAAGTACAGAAACGGCTATTGATATTACGAAAGAATGGTCTTTAAACCAAACAACATCGATTATGTACACATCTGGTACGACTGGTTTTCCGAAGGGCGTTTGTCAAACAGTAGGAAATCATCAGGCAAGTGCAACGGCCTCAGTGTTAAATATAGGCTTGCATGCGGATGATACTTGGTTATGTGCTGTACCGCTTTTTCATATTAGCGGCTTTTCTATTTTAGTGCGTTCACTGTTATACGGTAATAAAGTGCATTTATATGATCAATTTGATGCAGAAGCCATTTCCCAAAATATCATGGATGGCGAGGTTACACATATGTCTGTAGTCGCGGTCACGTTGGAAAGGATTCTACATACCCTTGAACAGAAAAATGCGCAAGCTTCACCGAAATTTAAAATGATGCTAGCAGGTGGTGGACCTGTACCGGTGGATTATTTAAAGAGAGCGCATGCATTACATTTAGCTGTAGCTCAAACATATGGTATGACTGAAACTTCGTCGCAAACTGCAACATTAGCGAATGAAGATGCGATGAAAAAAATTGGTTCAGCGGGAAAACCATTATTTTTTAATCAAATTCGTATTGCTGAGCCGAATGACAATGGTGAAGGAGAGATTTGCATACGTGGTCCACATGTTACACCAGGGTACATTGGTCGTTTTGCCCAAAAAGGTGCAACGATTGATGGCTGGCTCCATACAGGGGATATTGGCTATATAGATGAAGAGGGTTATTTATTTGTTATTGATCGTCGGGCTGATTTAATTATTTCAGGTGGCGAAAATATTTATCCTGCTGAAATCGAAAATGTGCTACTTACACATCCTGCTGTAAAGGAAGCGGGAGTATGCGGCATCGATGACGATGAATGGGGACAAGTACCAATCGCCTTTGTTGTATTAAAAGAACATGTTCAGGTAGAGCAAATACAAGCATTTTGTCAAAAGAAGCTTGCAAAATATAAACAACCAAAAGAGATTATTGTTACGGACGAGCTTCCACGAAACGGCGCCAATAAGCTACTTCGCAGAAAATTAATGAACGAATAAAAAAATGATCCAGGAAATCTTTATAAATGCTGTGGCGCCTCACTTTTGCACAGACAAAATCCTTTTTAGTTGATTGGAGTGGAGACTGGGCGACTCCTCGGGGATCAGCAATAGAGGAACGAAGGCTAAATGCATCACATCCTGTGATAACGCCTTCGTGACCAACATCAGTGCTGCTGCCGCTTCGTTAGCACTACGCTTTCGCGCAGAAAACATCTGTTGGCCCGAGAACCTGGAGCGAAGCGAAGCGGCTCATCGGACGCCCCCAGGAAGCTTTGCTCTGTGCGAAAGCGAAGCGTCAGCAATTGTTTTATCTGTGCGAAAGCGTAGCGACAGCAACAACAAAGCGCACAGTCGGAACGGAAATCAACCACTCGTTTTGCCGAAGTGCCACATCTTATTTTCATAGAAATAATCGTTTTTCCCTATAAAAGAAGCCTTCATATAATGAAGGCTTCTTTTATTCATTTTAAGAGTCATTTTAGTAAACTTTTAGGATTAAATTAATCATTCATTAACATAATAAGAAATGACTGGCATAAACTAGTTAGTAAAGGAGAATGACTCATATGAGAAAATATATATATAATGTTGTCATTATATTATTTGTTCTACAAATGAGTCATGTGCAAGTATTCGCAAACTATGAACAAAATAACATTGCAACAGCCAATTCAATAGAATCACTACAATATCAAATTCAAAACCAAGTCATGCAATTAACTACTGAATTTGACATTCGTTATACTGGTAATACGACGGAAATAAAAGATGAACTATCAGAGCTTATTAAACATGCTATTCAAGATCCATATATTTACGCCAATATTTCTAGTTTTAAATGGAAATATGAAGGCTATGCCAATAATATTGTCATTAGATTTGAGTTTACCTATCATATTTCACAGCAAGAGGAAGCGTTTGTAGAACAGACTTTGACGAATATTATTGCACCTATGCATGGATTAAGTGAATTGCAAAAAATACAAGCTGCACATGATTTTATCGTCCTATCTGCTGAATATTCAAAGGAAACCGAAGGAAGTCCATATTCTCCCTACACATTGCTTACAGAAAAGAAGGGAGTTTGTCAGGCATATGCTCTAGTGCTTTATCGAATGCTAGAGATGCAAGGCTTTGAGGTACAATATGTGCCAGGAAAAGTAGGGGAACAACTACACGCCTGGGTCTTAGTAAAGCTTGATAATGCATGGTATCATATCGATGTTACTTGGGATGATCCGTTGCCTGATCTGAAGGGTGAGGTACGTTATAATTATTTTTTAGTTTCTGATCGCCAATTAGTACAAGACCACTCTTGGGACTATTCGAGTTTCCCTGCTGCTACAAGCGAAACCTCTATCGATTTACAAGAAACAACAAAGATTGAAGTTCTTACAAAACCAATGATGGATAGTCAGTTTACTTTTGATAAAGGGCAGTCCGTTTTAAGTAAAAATAAACAAATAGTAAAGCCATTAATAGAACAGCCTACAGTGCTTTTGAAAGGTAATAAAAGTGAAAAGAGTGTTCAGGTACATCTAAATGAATGGGAACCAATCATTTTAGAAAGTAATGTAGTCCAAGTAAGGGCTCACCGAAAGATAATACAAAATACTGAGCATAAGAGAAAAGGGCTAATAAATGTTGATAGAGCGGAAAAACGAATGCCACAAGAAAAGTACGTCATAATAAAGGAGGTGCCCCATACGATTTTCGGGGCACCTCCTAATACATTTATTTGTAATCGTTTAAAGCAGTATTTAAAGTTTTAATATTTCTTTTCATAAGGGTGAAGTAAGTTTCATTTTTCTTCACATCATCCGTTGTTAAAACGCTTAAATTATGCAAGACAAGAGATTCTGCTCCAACTTCTTTTTGGATAACCTCGGCTAATTTAGAAGAGACATTTTGCTCGAATAAAATGTAGTGAATATGCAAATCATTTGCTTTATCAACAATCGTCGTAAGTTCTTTTTGAGAAGGCTCATTTTGCGAGTTTAAACCAGCTATTGGTACTTGCTTTAAGCCGTATTGTCCTGCGATATAGCCAAATGCTGCATGTGATACGAAGAACGTTTTTTCTGGCGCTTTATCAGACATTGCTTTAAATTCGTTGTCTAAATCTTGTAGTTCTTTTACTAATGCCTCGTAGTTAGCTGTAAATGTAGCTTTTTGTTCTGGCATTTTTTCAACTAAAGTGTTTTTAATAGAAAGTGCTAAGTCTTGACTGATCGTTGGTGATAGCCAAACATGTGGATCTACATTACCGTGATCATGATCATCATGTCCGTGTCCTTCTTCATGATCGTGATGTGCTTCCTCTTCATCATCATGTGTGTGACCTGTACTCATCGCTAATTTTTCATCTGAAACCTGATCTGCTGTTGCCACCATTGCTACATCTTCATTAGCTAGAGTCTTTTTTGCATTTTCAACAAAGCCCTCTAGCCCTAAGCCGATATAGAAAAATATATCAGCATCTGCTAAGTTCATCATATCTTTTTGTGTTGGCTCAAATGTGTGTTCATTCGCGCCAGCAGGGTAAATAGAAGAAACCTCTACAAAATCGCCACCAATTCGTTGTGCAAAATAACTTAATGGATAGACAGTTGTGTAAATAGTTAATTTATCCTTTGTCTCTGACTGTTTGGATGTTGATGATTTATCCCCACAGGCAGCAGTGAATAAGGCAAGAACTGCAACTAAAAATAACAAAAATAATTTTTTCATCTTATAGTATACCTCTTTAAAATAGTAATCATTACGATTTGTTTTGAACATTTTCTATAATAACGCACATCTGAAAAAAGTACAAGAAAAAATGACCCTCGAAAATTAATTCTTTTTCGAAGGCCATTTTTCAGGTACTGGATCAAAGCCACCCGGATGGAATGGTTGGCATTTTGATATACGTTTAATCGTTAAATAGAATCCTTTAATGGCACCGTGTTTTTGAAAAGCTTCAAGTCCATAGGAAGAGCATGTAGGATGGAAGCGACAGGATGGCGGTGTCATGGGTGATATAAATTTTCTGTAAAACTTAATGAGCCATATAAAGGGATATTTCATATTTTTTTGTCCTCTTGTTGAGTGTTGAATTGCTTAGGTTTAGCATCGATAGTTTGTGTAAAGAAATTGCTTTTTTTCTTCAACAGGACAATGACAGAAACGCCAAACATAAGCATCATCATTGCGATCATAATGATTATTGGTAATGGTACTCCCATTGCGTTCACTCCAAATTCTATTTGTTAATACTATTATAAAAGAATCTCTTAAAAAAATGTACAAATTGAACTAGTCATCATCTCGATGAAAGCTTTGCTGAGGTTTTTCGTCAACTGTATGTTTAAAAGCATACGCACGATTGACACTAATAATAGTCGCGATCGTTACTAAAACAACGATGATTGCTGCTACAATTAAGAGTGTGATTAAACTCATGGCATTCACTCCGTTCCTTATTGCTTACTTCCTATTATAAATTAGATCATCTACCTTAGTTGTGAAGGAAGTTTGACATTCCAGCGAATAAAACAACACGATTACCTCCATACTATGGAAAAAGGAGTGTTTTGGGATGGAGCGTCAGCGTGTATATTTTTCACTTGCCAATAGAACGTATTATACTAATCCATATGCGGGACCGTGGAACTTTGAACTCAATATAGATCGCCAAGCATTAGATGTCTTTGAAAAGATTTTTCAGCAAATGCAGATGTTAGAAATAGCGAATGCATGGCGTGCGCAATTGCCATATATACAATATCATCTTGATAGAGAAAATGATGAAATTGATTTGCGATTAAAAAAAATCTATGCACTTGTTCATGAATATGGGGATGCGGATACGAAGGCATTTGTGGAACAACTTCCTTACTTCAATAAACGTGCCTAAAAGGTAGGGTCACTGAAAACTTCAGTGATCTTTTTTTATGGCTGTTTTCGCAGAGATTGTTGCTTCTTCGAACTAGATAAACGTCTAATCTTATAGAAAAACAAGTGGAGGAAAATACTTATATCTGCGTATCAAAAAGTATACCAGAATAAAAATTGCCTTCAATTATTTCTATTTCGACTCATAATCAAGTTAATAAATACCAAAGCAGATAATAACACTATTGCCGAGATCCAAAAATAAAAGCCAAGGTTATGACTTATCGTAACATACGAACCCCCTGCCTCATCTCGCAACATTTTCATTGGAAAAAATGCTCCAGAAGCCAGTAACAACATAAATAAATGACTAATACTAGTTTTTTTCCCTCTAAACGTTTGAATCGAAATGTAAATGAAAAACAGGTTTGCATACCAACTAACATAAGCCGTCGACGATAACTCTAGAACGAAACCTAGCCAACCCATTAACAATATAATGAGTCCTCTACTTTCACCCCAGCCGGGGCTTGAAATAACAGGTAACTTTAACGAAATACAATACAAAGCCCAAATTACTATTAGAGCAATCGTATTAAGTTTTTTGAAATTTTTGTTCATTAATTTTGTTCCTTCTAAGTATTATTTGTTCTAGAAATATAATTGTTCCATATCATTTTCTGAAATTATTTATATCTGAAATATTATATTACTATTTTAAAACGTAGTCATCCAAAAAAAATCCACACTATTAATATTTTCTAATAATTAAAACAAAATCGTTTAGAGTTTGTATAAAAGCAACAAAGTTTACGAAAACAGCCTTTTTTATTGAAAAATTAATGAAAGCTAATTTTGAAAACTACTATTATATTAAGTTGGTAAAATGAAAAGCCTTGATCAACTTAATGGATTTTATCTAAGAGGTGAACTCTCATTTCGAGCACTAGCATCTAGCAGTAAAAATACGAATATAATCTTAATCGTGAAAATCAATCCTAATGACATTATATTGACAGTATGTAAATATAGGAGTTGAAAAGTAGTGATTTTATTTGTTGATTGTAGCTGCATGATTACACTATAGTGAAAATAAAAGACCGTCACCATAACGCCGAAGAGTGCCAATCTTTATTAGTAAATGATTGGACTCAGTGTATGAAACAAGAAAATAAGGAGTTGATGAGCATGTTCTCATTTACAGATTTAAATGGTTTACGAGTGGATTTAAGTTTTAAAAGAGGCGAACTGGACGTTGAGCCTAAGCATGTACTTGTTTTATTAAAGCATGAAAATAAGTGGTTATGTACGATTCATAAACGCCGTGGCGTAGAGGTTCCAGGTGGAAAGCAAGAACCTGGGGAAACATTGGAGCAGGCAGCGATTAGGGAAGTATTCGAAGAGACTGGTGTTCATGTGAAAAACCTTAGATGGTTTGCTGAATATGCCGTTCATGATGACATTTTATTTTGTAAAACGGTCTTTACTGCACAGTTTGCGGGGCAGGAGGACATTGATTTTGATTTAGAAACTTCAGGGATGGCTTGGCTAACAGATGAAGAATTTACTCATCATCCAAATTTAAGCTTTCATATGAAGGATGAAGGAATGAAGAAAATGCTGGAGGAGTTGAAACATTATGACCAATGGTAAGATCGTTGGAAAACGTCCTTATCCTTCGCCCAATCCAGCTATTCGTTTAACGGAAATCACGTATATGTCACAGGGTCTACGTGTGAAGGGATTATTAGCGGAACCTAAGGCAGAAGGTACATATGATGGCTTTTTATATTTACGAGGAGGCATGCAAAGCATTGGTATGGTTAGACCTTCGCGTGTCGCTCAGTTTGCAGCTCAAGGCTTTATCGTTTTTGCCCCATATTACCGTGGCAATCGAGGTGGAGAAGGTCGAGATGAGTTTGCAGGAGCTGATCGTTATGACGCTGTATACGCAGTAGACGTGCTAAAACAGTTCTGTAATGATCATATTCATGTTTATGGTTTTTCACGTGGCGGTATTATGGCACTTTGGACTGCAATCTTACGTAGAGATATTACATCTGTTGTGACATGGGCAGGAGTATCTGATGCAACAGCTACATATTGGGAGCGAACAGATATGCGCCGGATGATGAAACGTGTTATTGGAGGGACGCCTAATCGTGTACCAGAGGCTTATGATGCTCGTACACCACTTTTTGAGGTAGAGCATATGACAGCTCCTGTCCTTATTATTCATGGCTATCTTGATGAAAATGTAGATATTGAACATGCAAGACAGTTAGAATTTTATTTAAAGGATGCCAATAAAACCTATGAGACATGGTATGATCATCGCTACGCTCATCAGTATCCACCGGCAAAAAATAGAGAAACAGTACATGCACTTTGCGAATGGATGAAACGTCAATAAAATATTCAGGTCTGTCTTCCTATTAGTTTCAAGGGATGTAACGATTCTAATGTGCCGACTCGGTTGGACTCACGAAGTTAATGTTTCCAGCCTAAAGGAGAGGTGTACTTAAATAATCTTCTTTTAGATTAATATCTTATGTTTAGAGGGGAGAGTATTCTTTGAAATACGAAATAAGTAAAAGACTTAAGATTATTATCGTAGGATTAGTATTGATGATAATCGCTTCCACTTTTGTTTATTATAAGTTTTTAACACCTTCAGCAGATATTCAGCAATACAAGGAATACTATACTTCGAATACAACGCAAAAAACATTAAATCAAGGTGAGGTAAAGGTCACATTTTTAGGAACATCATCTTTATTATTTGATGATGGCAACACACAATTAATGATTGACGGTTTTATTTCTAGGCCGCCCTTATTAAAAATGTTGCCCTTCAGCAATGTAAAAACAGATACAAATACTGTAAATAAAGTCTTTAATAAAATAGGGATTGATCATAATAAACTTCAGGGGTTGTTTATAGCTCATACACATTATGATCATGCGTTAGATTTAGCTTATATCGCTAAACAAACTGGTACACATGTATATGGTTCAGAATCAGCAATTAATATAGGACTTGGTAATGGTATAAACACGAAACAGATGTCTGTATACGAAGTAAATAAGGCTATGCAGTTTGGTGATTTTACCGTTACTGCCCTTCAATCAAAACATTCACCAACCTTTGACGAAGGAGAAAAAATAAAAGAGCCACTTAAACAACCAGCAAAAGCCCTAGATTATCATGAAGATTCTTCATACGATTTCTTGATTACGCATCATCATAAAACCTTCTTTGTTAAACCAAGTGCTAACTATATAGAAGGGGCATTAGATGGTATTCGAGCTGATGTATTATTTTTAGGAATAGGAGTATTAGGTGCTCAGGATCAAGATTTTCAAAACATGTATTATGAGCAAACTGTTCAGAAAGTACATCCGAAACTCATTATTCCAATACATTGGGACGACTTCAACAAACCTTTAACAGATACTCTTGAGGCATTGCCTAAATTTGCAGATAACACAAAAAAAGGATTAGATTTTATCATTCAAAGGACAAAGGCGGATAACATTGATTTACAAATACTTCAAGGTTTTCAAAGTATTTATTTCTGATAATTTAGAGTAATAAACGAAAGTGGCATACTGTATTTAGAGAATTAACTCTATGATTACCTCTTGCAAAAGTGCTCAGGGTAGACCAAAGAATTGCTCGGGTTGACTCAAAAAAACGTTCAGGTGCTATTTAACAAGCACCTGAACGGTTGAAAAAAGGATACTTATTCGACGTATTTTGCTAAAAAGTTATTAATAGTTTTCCAGTAAGAATCACCAGCAATGTTTTCTGCACCGCCATGTCCAGCACCTTCAACTATCATTTTCTCCTTCGGCACATTGGCAGCCTCATATACTTCATTTAGCATATATGATGGAACAAATGTATCATTACTTCCATGAATGAATAGCATCGGCGTTTTCGATTTGGCAACTTGCTCAACAGTATTAGCTTCGCCAAGCGTATAGTCAGCTCTTACTTTCGTAACAATTGAAGAGAAGTGCATAATAGGAAAGACCGGTAAATGAAAGATTTCTTGCAATTGGTAGGAGAATTCATCCCAAACTGAGGAATAACCGCAATCCTCAATAATAGCCTTAACATTGTTAGGTAGATCCTCTCCTGAGGCCATCATCACTGTAGCGCCTCCCATGGAAATACCATACAAAATAATTTCTGCGTTTTTATCAGAATAGGTCACATTATTAATCCACGAGACTACATCAAGTCGATCGTGCCAGCCCATCCCAATATAGTCACCCTCACTTTTTCCATGAGCTCTTGCATCTGGTATGAGAACGTTGTAGCCGGTATCGTAAAAATGCTTAGCATACTTTGACATTTGTGAGCCATCAGATGAATAGCCATGGAAAACAATTGCCCATTTATTTGTTTCGTTTGTATTTTTAAGCGTGTAGGCATGTAATTTCAAATCATCAAAAGACTGTACATAAGAATCTTGAGACGTCTCTTTAAACCACTTTTCACTCTCTTCTTTTTCTTTAGCTTCCTTAGGATTAACAGCAATTGAATTGATCGGCGCATCAAGCACGGCTGATTTATCTGTAGTAGGATTTAAGGCGAGATTATAAAAATAATTCCCTGCAAAAAATCCAGCTCCAACAAACAATACTATTAGAAGACTGACAATGGTAATAATCACTTTATACTTTCTTTTCATATATTTCCCCCTAAAACTACTATTATGAATTATACACAAAGTTAACAATATGAAAAGTGGACTTTTCTAAAATAGGGGAAAATAAAAAAGGGAACGACTCTAATCGTTTCCTTTTATAGTGTTGAAAAAACAAAATAGTTAAGTAAATCTTTGTGATTGTTGTGGCATTTTAAAGGTGGGTGATTTCCGTTCCAGGCTACTCGCTTTCCTGTGGGCGAGCGTCGAGCCGCTTCCTCCGCTATGCTCCGTGCAGGGTCTCACCTGTCTCGCTTTCCCACGGGAGTCGAGTAGCCTTCCACCCCAATCAGCAACAACGTAGAACTTTTATAAATATAAATTAATGTTAAAGGTGAAAGTTATGCTACTCACCATAATCGATCGGAATAGACTTATAACATAGAAAGAGATTGTACATCTGTTGTTGCTGACACTTTGCTTTAGCACAAAAAACATCTGTGGCTAACCCTTCGCTTTCGCACAGAGAACATTTATTTAATTGAAGAAACGTGTAAGAAAATATATGCAAAGTGAAGTATTTATTGGAGTGGAGACTGGGCGACTCCTTGGGGATTAGCGATAGAGGAACGAAGGCTAAAACCATCACGTCCTGTGATAACGCCTTCGTGACCAACATCCTGTTGCCCCGACGCCCCCAGGAAAGCACCCAGTCGGAACGAAAATCAACCCCTCGTTTTGCCAAAGTATAATAGTCTTTCAACAACAAAAAAGGGAACGATTGAAATCGTTCCCTTTGCTTAGTAAGTTATTTTAATGGACCACCTAGTTTAGTGATAGCTTCAGAAACATTTGAGAATTTCTTGAAGTTTTCGTTGAATAAACCAGCAAGTTCAGTAGCTTTTTTATCATAAGCAGCTTTGTCTGCCCATGCATCACGAGGATTAAGCACTTCAGTTGGTACACCCTCAATAGCAGTTGGAATGTTTAAACCGAATACTGAATCTTGAATTGTTTCAACATCAGTTAATTTACCATCAATTGCAGCGCGCACCATTGTACGTGTGTAAGAAAGCTTCATACGACTACCAGTACCATATTCGCCACCAGTCCAACCAGTGTTCACTAAGAATACTTGTGCACCGTGCTCGTCAATTTTTTGACCTAACATTTCAGCATAAACTGTTGCTGGAAGTGGAAGGAATGGAGAACCGAAGCAAGTTGAGAATACTGGTTCTGGCTCTGTTACACCACGTTCTGTACCAGCAAGTTTAGATGTGAAACCGCTTAGGAAGTGGTACATTGCTTGCTCTTTTGTTAATTTACTGATTGGAGGTAATACACCAAATGCATCAGCTGTTAAGAAGATGATTGTTTTTGGGTGACCTGCAACAGATGGATCAACAATATTTTCAATGTATTGAATTGGATAAGCTACACGTGTATTTTCTGTTAATGAACCGTCATCATAGTCACAAACTCGAGTTTCTGGATCAACAGCTACGTTTTCTAAAACAGAACCGAAGCGGATTGCGTTGTAGATTTCTGGTTCTTTTTCAGCAGAAAGGTTAATTGTTTTTGCGTAGCAACCGCCCTCAATGTTGAATACACCGTTATCAGACCAACCGTGTTCATCGTCACCGATAAGTTTACGGTCAGGATCCGCTGATAAAGTAGTTTTACCAGTACCAGATAAACCGAAGAATAATGCAACATCACCAGCTTCACCAACGTTAGATGAGCAGTGCATTGAAAGGATGCCTTGTTGTGGTAATAAGTAGTTCATAATACCGAAAATAGACTTTTTGATTTCACCAGCGTATTCAGTACCACCGATTAGGATAATTTTCTTTTCAAGTGATACAATGATGAATGTTTCAGAAGCAGTGCCATCAATGGCAGGGTCTGCTTTAAAATTAGGAGCTGAGATAACTGTGAAGTCAGCAACATGAGAAGCTAATTCTTCTTTAGTTGGACGGATAAATAATTGATGAGCGAACAGATTGTGCCAAGCATATTCATTGATTACTTGGATGCTTAATTGAGAATCTTTGTCAGCACCAGCAAAGCCTTTGAATACGAATAATTCGTCACGTTCTTTTAAATATTTTACTACTTTTACATATAAGTTATCGAACACTTCAGAAGAAATTGGTCGGTTAACTTTTCCCCAGTCAATTTTATCTTTTGTACTCTCTTCTTCTACCGTATATTTATCTTTAGGTGAACGACCAGTGTATTTGCCAGTTTCTGCACGAACTGCGCCATCTACTGTTAACATAGCTTCACCACGAGAAGTAGCTTTTTCAGCTAATTGTGGTACTGAAAGTTGAACATTAATGTTACTGCCGCTTAATAATTCCTTCAGTTCGTTTGCAATTTCTACTGAATTCATCGATTAAATACCATCCTTTTTTATAGTATTCCCTTGAGTCTGAGGGAGATTTTCTTAATTTCAAAAATAGTATAACACAATTGGTTTAATAATCTATACTAATTAAGAAATTATTTTTCAGATTTTATTACTTTTCAAGAAAACGACAAAAAGTAAATTAATTCGTTTTAATAATGCTTTTTACCCTATTTATAATAAGTGATCAGACAATCACTTTCGACACAGCAAAATTGTGTTTAGAAGCTTTTGGCTAACATGAGGTTCGCACAGGATGTGAAGTTTTAGCTTGTTTTTTATTCGTTGGAGCTTGTCTTCGATTGAATAGGGGCTACAATCATATTCATCCACCACATGTTCTGTAGCTGACGCTTTGCTTTCGCTACAAAATGTGCTGTAAAGGGATACACATATGTTAACACATGATGTGAGGTGGAGAGTAGGGATTATTTTGTTTAAATTTACAGCATAATCCAAAAAAGTTTCATTATAATTCCATACTATCTTATATGAATACAATCAATTGTACCTCGGCATAGTTGGATTCGGAGTCGGCTTTGTGCTTAGGCCAGCAGATGTTTTTTGCGCGTAAGCGAAGCGACAGCAACACGGTTTTATCTGTGCGACAGCAACAACAACACGAGGGCCGACACGATGTCGGTCATTTCGGTAATGCCACAGGTCGTGGTGTACTTAGTCTGAGTTCCTCTATTTCAGTGGGTGTTGGGACACTCGCTGAAAGAAGTGAAAAAAATTTGACAACGTTCGACCTTTTACGTATTATGAGATATTGAACGGATACTCTTATCCCGAGCTGGTGGAGGGTCAGGCCCTATGAAACCCGGCAACCTGCATGAACTATTTCACGACATGCGCTGGTGCCAATCTGATGCAAGGGGAAACCCCTTGAACGATAAGAGTGAAAGGTTACGAAGTCATTATTCCTTTCCTCATGTTAAGTAAGCGTGAGAAAAGGATTTTTTTATTGTTAAAAACGAATGTAAAGGTAAGTATATAGTCCTTTCCTTATTATAATGACGGATCTTTCGAAAACCTCGTGTTAAAAGCAGTAGTTGTTTTTTGTGTGAAAGTGAAACGACAGCAACAGTTGTTTTTTGTGCGAAAGTGAAACGACAGCAACAGCTACAACAACGGCTTTAGAGTTCAATCTATAGGAGCGGGCTTGACATGGGTAATGAGTACCGTATTAATTCGCAAATATTATTTGTAAAAGTAATAGGAGGAAAATCAAATGACAAACCGTCGATTGTTTACATCAGAGAGTGTAACAGAAGGACATCCAGACAAAATTTGTGATCAAATCTCGGATGCCATTTTAGATGCCATTTTAACAGAAGATCCAAACGCACGTGTAGCGTGTGAAACAACAGTAACAACTGGCTTAGTATTAGTAGCAGGAGAAATTACTACTTCTACTTATGTAGACATTAAAGGTATCGTTCGTGATACTGTAGCAGAAATCGGTTATACACGTGGGAAATATGGTTTTGATGCAGAAAACCTAGCAGTACTTGTTGCTATTGGTGAGCAATCACCTGATATTGCTCAAGGTGTTGACCAAGCCTTAGAGGCGCGTGAAGGCTCTATGACTGACGCTGACATTGAAGCAATTGGCGCAGGTGACCAAGGTTTAATGTTCGGTTATGCATGTAACGAAACACCAGAGCTTATGCCATTACCAATTAGTTTAGCGCATAAATTGGCTCGTCGTTTAACGGAAGTACGCAAATCTGGTGAACTAGCATATTTACGTCCAGACGGAAAAACACAAGTAACAATTGAGTATGATGAAAACAATGTACCAGTGCGTGTTGATACGATTGTCATTTCTACACAGCATGACGAAGAAGCTACACTTGAGCAAATTCAAGCAGACTTAAAAGAATTCGTTATTGCCCCAGTTGTTCCAAGTGAATTATTAGATGCTGAGACTAAATATTTCATTAACCCAACTGGCCGATTCGTAATTGGTGGTCCAAAAGGAGACGCTGGTCTAACTGGACGTAAAATCATCGTTGATACATACGGTGGCTATGCACGTCATGGTGGAGGTGCTTTCTCTGGTAAGGATGCAACTAAGGTAGACCGTTCAGCGGCATATGCAGCACGCTATGTGGCGAAAAATATCGTAGCAGCTGGTTTAGCAGATCGCGCTGAAGTACAACTAGCTTATGCGATTGGTGTTGCTCAACCCGTATCTATTGCAGTTGATACTTTCGGGACAGGAAAAGTTACAGAAAGTGAAATTGTAAAATGGGTACGTGAGCTATTTGACCTACGCCCAGCGGGGATTATTAAAATGCTTGACCTACGTCGCCCAATTTATAAGCAAACTGCAGCATATGGTCACTTCGGTCGTACAGACTTAAATGTACCTTGGGAACAAACAGACAAAGCTGACGCATTACAAGAAAAAGCAGGTTTATAAACTATTCAGCTAAAGTAATAAAGTAGCTGAAAAAATATTTTAATATACTATTACAGAAAGGGGCTCAACATGCTAATGCCCCTTTCGTTGTTTTTAACTTCTTTCAGCGAAAAAAATAAGCTCCTTATCATAATCGTGTATGGCTCGGTTGTCCAAGCAAACGAGGAGCTGCTTTGATTTAGTTGAAATAACTATTTATTTTTTGGTTGAAGAGATTTATAGTATTGACCTTTTTCTACATATTCACGTATGATGCGTTCCATATCTTCTTTATCTTCATCGTTTAATTCTCTTACAACTTTTGCGGGACGCCCTAATGCTAAGCTATTTGGAGGAATGACTTTGCCTGGAGGTACAAGGCTACCCGCCCCAATGAATGCACCCTCTCCAATCTCCGCTCCGTCTAATACGATAGAGCCCATACCAATTAAGGCTTTTTTTCGAATTGTACAGCTATGTAAAGTTACTTGATGTCCGACTGTTACCTCATCTTCAATAATTAGTGGATATTTAGGGCTTTGATGTAAGCAACAGAGGTCTTGAATACTAACTCTTTTTCCGATAACTGTCGGTGATACATCCCCTCGAATAACCGTGTTAAACCAAATTGTTGTTTCAGCACCTATTGTAACGTCACCAGTTACGGTTGCATAATCGGCAATAAATACAGATGGATCAATATTGGGTGTTTTACCTTTAAATGGATAGATCATGAGAATCGCCTCTTTTCTTTCTATGATGTAATATTATCGTAACAAATACGCAACTTGATGGAAATATTAAATTAAAATGAGCTAGATATTCCGTTATAATCATTGTGTAATTATTTTTTTAGGAGGACTATGTGAAATGTGGAAATGGGAAGCTGATGGACAAGCAAAGGCTGTGGTTGCTATTCTTCATGGTGCATATGAAAATCACCGCTGGTATGCATGGCTTATAGAAAAATTAAGATTGGAAGGCTTCCACATAGTCATGGGGGATTTACCTAATCATGGAGTAAATAAAGGGTATTCAAGTGTTCACGATGAAGATTTTAAAGAATACAACAAATATACAAGGCATTTAATCGAGAATGCATTTTCGTATAATTTACCTGTCTTTTTAATAGGACATGGGCTTGGTGCGACACTATTACTACATACCATGCAAAAACGAAAATATGAATGCGCAGGAATTATTTTAACCTCACCTTGGCTTCATTTAAAGCTATTGCCAGGCAAACTATCAAATGCTTTAACTAGTTTAAGTGCCCTGACTGCAAATGTGAAGCTGACCCATGAAATTACTTTAGAATCACTAACGCGCAGTTTAGAAGGTAGAGATGAGATGAAGGATGAGGTTCCTTTTTCGTCAGTTGTTTCAGTGAAATGGTATCGAGAGTTACAGCAAATGATGCGCAATTTAGTGTTATTGCCTACGGCTGAATTCCCAAACATGCCTATGTTAGTTATGACAGCTGGAAAAGATAATATTACTGAAACTAAACAAGCTCGTAATTGGCTTCATCAGCAGGACTTTACAGAGTTTCAATTTAAAGAATGGGTAAACTGTTACCATAATCTATTTCATGAAGTAGAGCGAGACGAGATTTTTGTCTATATACGTGATTTTATTAATAATGCTCTTCGAAACATTGGCTATATAATTAAGTAGTGAATAACCTCTCCAATTAACTAGAAAATTACTAACTTTTTGTTACTCGAATATAATGTTGTAATTTTCTGAAAAGTGTAATACTATAATGACCTAAAGTATTATTTTTAAATTGGAGGGGTAAAATGGAAACAATCGTTGGGAAAATGAATGATATTTTATGGGGACCGTGGTTTATTTATGGCATTTTGTTAATTGGGCTCTTTTTTTCAATCATTACGAGGTTCCTACAAGTAAGACACATTAAAGATATGTTTGTTTTAATGTTTAAAGGCGAAAAATCGGATAAGGGGATTTCATCTTTCCAAGCAATGTCTATTGCATTATCTGGTCGAGTAGGTACAGGTAATATTGCCGGTACAGCTACAGCAATCGGGATGGGGGGACCTGGTGCTGTTTTTTGGATGTGGGCAATCGCCTTTATCGGTGCGGCAACTGCTTATGTCGAGTCGACGTTAGCTCAAATTTATAAAGAAGAGAAAGATACAGAATATCGTGGTGGTCCAGCTTTTTACATAGAAAAAGGAATGGGGCAAAAGTGGTTTGCAGTTATTTTTGCTGTTGCCGCATTAGCTGCTATGTTAATATTGATGCCGGGTGTTCAATCGAATGCAATTGCGACAGCTGTTGAAAACGCTTTCGATGTTAAGACTTGGATTACAGGACTTATTATTGTTGTATTATTAGGTACTATTATTATTGGTGGTATTAAATGGATTGCCAATGCTGCACAGATTATTGTACCATTTATGGCATTAGCCTATATTCTGATGGCCATCGTCATTATTGCGATGAATATTAAAGAAGTACCAGCTGTATTTTCATTAATTTTTTCTAGCGCATTTGGTGCGCATGAAATCTTTGGTGGTGTTATTGGCTCTGCTATTGCATGGGGTGTTAAACGTGGAATTTATTCAAATGAAGCCGGTCAAGGTACAGGTGCGCATCCGGCAGCGGCAGCAGAAGTATCACACCCTGCTAAACAAGGTATCGTTCAAGCAGCTTCTGTGTATATTGATACTCTATTAATCTGTTCAGCTACAGCATTTATGATTTTATTTACTGGTATGTATAATGTACACGATGAAAAAGCTGCAGATGGCGCTGATTCATATGTTTATGTTGGTGATTTCAATAAAGGTGGATTAACTGGAGAAGAACAAATAACATTTGCGAAAAGTATTAAAGAAGGTGCAGCGTACACACAATATGCAGTTGACTCTTCATTACCAGGTTTTGGTGGTCCATTCGTAGCGATTGCATTATTCTTCTTTGCTTTTACGACAATTATGGCATACTACTACATTGCCGAAACAAATGTGGCTTATCTATTCTCAGGAACTACAGAAAAAGTTGTCATATGGCTGGCTAAATTTGCAATTTTAATTTCTGCGTTTTACGGTACAATCCGCACTTCCGATCTTGCTTGGGCTATGGGGGATGTTGGATTGGGCTTAATGGTTTGGATTAACGTTATAGCAATTTTAATTATTATGAAGCCTGCTATAGTCGCATTAAAGGATTATGAGAAACAGAAAAAAGAAGGAAAAGATCCTGTTTTTGATCCTCGTAAACTAGGAATTAAAGGTGCAGATTTCTGGGTTGATTATAATGAAAAACGTAAAAATAAATAGATACTAATATAAGAAGCTATCTAATAGATTGAAAGATTCTATTAGATAGCTTTTTTTATTTTGCCTTCCCCATGCCATCTGAGGTTATTTCTTTTTTGATTAAAAAGCCTGATTCCAATGCGCTATTGGAATCAGGCGTAAAATAAATAGTAATATACAATTATCTAACTAACTTAACGAATAATCTTTCATTTTTTCTAAAGCAATTACAAAAGGTGGATCATTTTGTTGATTTAAAAACTCGTATTTTAATACATGTACATATTTTTGGGGAAGTTGACTGACATATTCTATCACAGCATCTCGTTCTTCTTTTCCACCCGGATGACCATGATAAATGACAAGGACAATAAGACCACCGATTTTTAGCATCTTTAGCAAATCATCAATTGCTTGTATCGTAGTATTCGGCTGTGTAATGATGTCGTGATTACTACCAGGCAAATAACCAAGATTAAAAATTGCAGCAGCTACTGGCTTGTGTACATAGTTGACTACTTCTTCATGCCCTCTATGTAAAACAAGTGCACGATGCTCTAAGCCATTATCTAAAAGGCGATGGAGAGTGGCATCAACAGCGCTCTTTTGAACATCAAAGGCGTACACTTGACCTTCATCGCCGACAAGTTGTGCTAGAAACAATGTGTCGTGGCCATTTCCAGCTGTGGCATCCACTACAGTGTCGCCCTCTTCAACGGTATCCTTTATTAGTTGCTGGGCATATTGTATAACACGTTGTAGCTTCATTTGGCATCCTCAGCTTTATAAAATTTCCCTTGCCAGCTGCCGCGACGTTCAAGCTCAGCATCGATGCCATTTAATACTTCCCATTTATTTACACTCCACATCGGTCCAATCATTAAATCAATTGGTCCATCCCCTGTGATACGGTGAATAACCATATCTGGTGGTAGAATTTCAAGTTGATCGGCTACAAGCTTTGTATATACGTCTTGATCTAAAAATTCTAACATTCCTTTTTCGTATTGCTTAACCATTGGTGTCCCTTTTAAAAGATGTAGTAAATGAATTTTAATACCTTGCACATCAAGCTTTGCGACTTCACGAGCAGTTTCCATCATCATGTCATTGTCTTCAAGAGGGAGACCATTAATAATGTGCGAGCATACGCGAATACCATGCTTTCTTAGCTTTCCAACACCTTCCACATATGTTGCATAATCGTGGGCACGGTTAATAAGATTGGCTGTTTTTTCATGCACAGTTTGAAGTCCTAACTCAATCCATAAATAGGTACGTTCATTTAATTCAGCTAAATATTCAACTACATCATCTGGCAGACAATCTGGGCGCGTTGCGATGGATAATCCAACAACACCTTCTTGGGCTAAGGCAGCTTCAAATTTTTCTTTTAATACTGGTAGCGGTGCATGTGTATTTGTGTACGCTTGGAAGTAAGCCATGTATTTGCCATCCTTCCATTTTTGATGCATTTTGTCACGTATTTCAGCAAATTGCACCTCGATAGGATCAACTTTGTTACCCGCAAAATCACCTGAACCTGCAGCACTACAAAACGTACAACCACCAAAGGCAACTGTACCATCACGATTTGGGCAGTCAAAGCCTGCGTCTAGTGCTACTTTAAAAACTTTATGTCCAAATTGCTCACGTAAATAGCGATTCCATGTATAATATCTTTTCCCTTCTGAAGGAAAAGGAAAGTTTGTCTCTGTCATTTATTTCACTCCTCTAACACTATATTTTATCACGTGTCGATGGTTCCGTCATGAGGGAAGAATTTAATAATATGTGAATGTACTGAGCGAATGATGAGAGAAGGCAAACGAAAAGTATATAGACCGGAGTAAATCGTGAAGAGGACCAAAAAACTACACAAAAAATATTCTAAAGCATATGTAAAAAGAGTAAAATTATTTTTCTTGTGCTTTTGTATGTTTCAACATAAACTAACTATTTAGAGTAGCGAAATAACGGAGGTCATTCTATGCCGAAAAGTGTTTGGTTTTTAATTATTGGAATGCTTGTGAACACGACGGGCAACTCATTTTTATGGCCTTTAACCGCCATATATATGCATGATTATTTAGGGAAGTCACTTGCGATGGCTGGCTTTGTGTTGATGTTGAACTCTGCTGCCGGCGTTATAGGGAATCTCTTAGGTGGTTATTTATTTGATAGAATAGGTGGCTATAAATCAACAATGATTGGCATTCTTTTGACGATTGCCTCATTAATAGCTTTAACGATTTGGCACGGCTGGCCACATTATGTGTGGATTTTAACGGTGCTTGGCTTTAGTGGGGGTATTGTATTCCCTGGAATGTTTGCGCTAGCTGGAACTGCTTGGCCTGAGGGCGGACGCAAGGCCTTTAATGCAATTTATTTAGCTCAAAATGTAGGAGTGGCAATTGGTCCTGCGCTTGCCGGCGTTGTTGCGGATTACCAATTTGACTACGTCTTCAAGGTCAACTTAGCCATGTATATTTTGTTCTTTTTTATAGCGTTTTTTACGTTTAAACGATTAGAAGAGGGAAGCATTGCACCGAAAAATGTCGTGAGTGAAAGTAAACGAATCATTAATAAAGCACCGTTTTATGCGTTATTAATTATAAGTGCATCCTCTGTACTATGCTGGCTAGCTTATTCACAATGGAGTGCGACTATTTCTTCCTATACACAAGATCTAGGATTAGGATTGAAACAGTACAGTTTACTTTGGACAATTAATGGCCTACTTATCGTTTTGGGGCAACCGCTAATTGCGCCGCTAGTGAAACGTTGGGAAAATAAATTGAAGCGTCAATTAGTATTTGGTGTAACCCTTATCGCAATATCCTTTGGCATCATTGCATTTGCAAGTGATTTTAAAATGTTTGGAGCAGCAATGGTTGTGCTAACTTTTGGTGAAATGTTTTATACGCCTGCTTTACCTACTATCGCCAATCAGCTTGCACCTAAAGGGCGTCAGGGCTTTTATCAAGGGATTATTAATAGTGCAGCAACAACTGGTCGTATGATTGGACCTCTATTTGGTGGTATTATGGTGGATCAGTTTGGCATGATTGTACTCGTATTAATTTTAGTAATTATAGTATTGTTTGCGATTATTCCATGCCTTATCTATGATTATCCTTTACGAAAGCATAAAACGGTGACAGATTAATAGATAAATTTAACAAAAATATTTTCAAAACGAGCAAAAACTGTGTGGGAAACACGTTTTTTGTTCGTTTTTTAATGTTTGATATTGAAAGTTAGCCTATAGTAGCGTACAATCAATCATACATATTCAAATATTTGAATATATGAAAATGAAGTTCCATGGAGGGATTTATGTGGAAGAGAGCTTGCAGCAGTTTAAGGCAGATTTTTTTAAAGCTTTAGCACATCCATTACGAATTAGAATATTGGAATTACTAGTAGATGGTAAGAAAAATGTCAATGAAATTCAAAGCTGCTTAGAAAAAGAGGGCTCAGCTGTTTCTCAGCAATTAAGTGTATTACGAGGCAAAAATATTGTGTATGGAACGAAAGAGGGGAAAAAAGTTTACTATTCTTTAAGTGATCCGATGATTGGAGAGTTACTTGGCGTCGCAAAAGAAATTTTCAACAATCACTTAATAAATACAATTACAAGATTAGAAGAAATGACTATTAACGAAAATAATGAAGAGGATATGTAAATTAGTAAGCTAGGGTCCTTATGAAACATTTACTTTGCTTATTATTTTGAAGGGAAGATTTATAGATGAAGGCACTGTTTACAGGGCGATATGAAGGATATTCTGTTCATCATTTGAAGAAAGATTTAATCTCAGGGACTATTGTCGGTATTGTAGCAATACCACTGGCAATGTCCTTTGCCATTGCGTCAGGTGTTAAGCCTGAGTATGGAATATATACAGCTTTTATTGCTGGAATACTTATTTCTCTTTTTGGTGGTTCGAAGTTTCAAATTGGGGGACCTACAGGTGCGTTTGTGCCAATTTTGTTAGGGATAGTCATTTCGTATGGCTATGAAAACTTACTTATCGCTGGATTAATGGCGGGGATTATTTTGTGTTTAATGGGTATGTTTAAACTTGGCTCATTAATAAAATTTATTCCCCGTCCCGTGACGATAGGTTTTACAGCAGGAATAGCTGTTATTATTTTTACAGGTCAAATTGCTAATTTCCTAGGCTTAACAAATATTAAAAGACATGAGTATTTTATTGATAATGTAAAAGAAATTATTATGCATATTGGTACGACAAACTTTTATAGTATTTTAACGGCGATCATTAGTCTTATCGTTATTTTAATAACACCGAAAGTTTTACCCAAAGTTCCAGGGGCGTTAGCAGGCATTGTTGTTTCTACACTAGTTGCAACGTTCTTTTTTTCTGGACAAGTTGCCACAATAGCAACAGCCTATGGTCAAATTCCAAATACATTACCGCATTTTGCAATTCCAGATATCACATTAGAGCGTATTCAGCTACTTATTGGGCCAGCCTTTGTAATTGCCATGCTAGGTGGAATTGAATCACTTCTATCTGCAGTGGTAGCGGATGGAATGACAAATACAAAACATAATAGTAATCGAGAACTTGTTGGTCAAGGAATTGCTAATATAGTCACTCCTTTCTTTGGAGGGATTCCTGCAACGGGGGCTATTGCCCGTACTGCAACAAATATAAAAACAGGTGCAGTATCACCGATATCAGGTGTTATCCATGGTGTATTTGTATTAGTCACTTTATTATTACTAGCGCCCTTTGCGTCACATATTCCATTAGCAAGTATGGCGCCAGTTCTAATGGTTGTAGCTTGGAATATGAGTGAGCAAAAGCATTTTGCGCATATCGTTAAATTAAAATCAGGAGATTCTCTCGTTTTAATCATTACGTTTCTTCTTACTGTTTTTACAAGCTTAACATTAGCTGTAGAAGTTGGGCTCGTGTTAGCAGTCGTATTATTTGCAAAGCGTATGAGCGAAAAGCTTGTAGTAACAAAGGTATTACCGGATCATTCGAAAGAGAGTGGAAAGGTACAATCGCATGTTGTTCATCAAAAACGAGACTGTCCACAAATTAGTATTTACACAATTGAGGGTCCGCTTTTCTTTGGCGCAGCTCAAACTTTTGAGCAGGCAATTGTAAGTTCCATTCAGCAACAACAAAAAGTTTTGATCTTACGAATGAGTAAAGTACCCTTTATGGATTCGACAGGCGAGTCATATTTTGGTAATGTCATCCAGAATTTTAAAGAACAGGGCGGCACTATTTTAGTTACAGGTGTACAAGATGAATTAAAGAGGGTACTACAGCACAATGGCTTATATGATGAAATTGGTGAAGATAATTTCTATGTGCATACAGGAGAAGCAATTAATAAAGCTTTAAGTTATTTAGATACAAATAAATGTATAGGCTGTAAGCATTTCGCTTTCCGTGAATGTCAGGAGTTATCCCGCAATAACGGGCAGTAAATAAAAATAACTGCCCCTAATTGCCCGATTGGTGAAGACTAATAATAGGTGGGGTGCAGAAAAACACCCCACCTATTAAAGTTTCACTTTATCCCGCAACAAGGGGCAGTAAATAAAATAACTGCCCCTAATTGCCCGATTGGTGAAGACTAATAATAGGTGGGGTGCAGAAACACCTCACCTATTAAAGTTTCACTTTATATCCCTGCAACTTTTAATACATAAATGAAGTTAGTATCTTTAGACAAATTATTCATTTTGTCACAAGAGCTTTCACTTTACATAGTAAATAGAAAGCGTTTTCAAATATATTTCGAAGGGTGTGTATCATAGCAGGAAACTCCTATGAATACTTATAGAAGTGTGGATACGAATAGGCAGTGAAGAATGTGACAAAACTTACAGGGGAGGATTAAAAGATGAAAAAAATTATGAATCAACCTGAAACACTCGTTATGGAAATGTGCAATGGGATAGTTATGGCTCATCCGGAACTTGAGTTGTTAAAAAAATATAAAGTAATTAAGAAAAAAGAAATGAATGAAAATAAGGTAACGTTAATTAGCGGTGGCGGTAGTGGACATGAACCGGCACATGCGGGGTTAGTAGGAAAAGGGATGCTGGATGCTGCGGTATGCGGTGACGTGTTTGCCTCTCCTTCACAAATACAGGTATATCAAGCAATTAAAGCAACAGCCAGCAAAAAAGGTACACTGCTCATTATTAAGAATTACAGCGGAGATATAATGAATTTTAAAAATGGCGCTAACTTAGCTATGGAGGATGGCATTCAAGTAGAGTATGTCCGCGTAGATGATGATATTGCAGTAGAAGATAGCCTTTATACAGTAGGACGCCGCGGCGTTGCGGGAGTTGTGTTAGTACATAAAATTGCTGGAGCGGCCGCAGAAGAAGGTATGGATTTGATGCAAGTCAAAGCTGTAGCGGAAAAAGCAGCGGTAAATGTTCGAACAATTGGTCTAGCACTAACTTCCTGTACAGTTCCGGCTAGTGGATCACCTACTTTCAAATTGGGCGAAGATGAGATGGAATATGGCGTCGGTATTCACGGGGAGCCAGGGAGAAAACGGGAAAAAATGATGGCTGCAGATGAATTAGCTTTACGTATGACAAATGACCTTATGAAAGATTTAGAACTAGATGAAGATGCTGAAATTGCTGTTCTAGTAAATGGATTTGGCGGTACACCTCTTCAAGAACTTTATCTGTTTAATAATGCAGTTACTAGAGAGCTGAGTAAAAGAAATATACGAATCAATAGAACGTTTGTCGGCAATTACATGACGAGTATTGATATGGCAGGGATCTCTCTAACAGTAATGAAACTAGATGATGAACTGAAAACACTACTATCGAAAAAATGTAATACACCTGCATTTAAGGTAGATGGTCCGGTTGAAAGTGTAGAATACGTAGATATTAATGATTACGTAGAAGAGAAACAAGTTTTCTTTGAGACGGAAACAGAGGAAGAACACGCTAGCATCAAGAATGAGGTAATCACATTAAATAATATGATTTATCTTATAGATAAAATGAGCGAGATTATTATCAAGAACGAGGTGCCTTTCTGCGAATTGGATACCCACGCAGGTGACGGCGATTTCGGAATGAGTGTTTCTAAAGGATTTAAGGAATTAAAACGAGGGTGGAGCTCGATTCTAAATCAGGAACATTTAAATATTGGGACTTTCCTTGATGCATGTTCTATGATAATTATGGAACATTGCGGAGGAGCTTCTGGTCCAATTTGGGGCGGGGCTTTCCGAGCTGCTGGTAAAGCAGTAGAGGGGAAAATGGAATTAACAGTCGGAGAATTTGCTGAAATGTTACAAGCTACGCTGAAAGGTATACAGTCTGTCGGTGAGCGCTCTTTCGGAAGAGGGGCAGAGGTAGGCGATAAAACGCTTGTAGATGCGCTTGTACCTTGTGTAAATGCCTGGTTAGAAAGTGCTGCAACTGGTGCGAATTTTAAAACAGCTTTTGAGAAAGGTGCAGAGGCTGCTGTTAAAGGAGCAGAATATACAAAAGAAATCGTTGCTCGAATGGGTCGCGCTGGAACAGTTGGTGAAAGAAGCCTAGGTTATCCAGATGCCGGTGCTTATGCGCTAGGAGTTATTTTTACAGAGCTTTCTTGTAGTTTAAAATAATGCGAGCTCTATGGACACAACTTAATTCGGATATTGCTACCTTCATAGGGATTTAATTGTTCAAAAATGGGTAGTATGTAAACAAAGTCTTGTGCTTTTCAGTACTTTCCATTAGAATAAATGCAATACATGTAAGACAGCGATGAGGAATAGTAAATTTGTGGTTCTTTTTAGAGAGCTAGCGGTTGGTGGGAGCTAGTAGGAAAGCAAATTGAACTCGCCTTCTGAGTCTGCCCGCGTGAAATAACGCGTGCCGTTCCTTCCGCGTTAAGGAAGCTAAAGCCGAGTGTAATCACTAATGTGGGTGGTACCGCGGGAGATACGAATTCTCTCGTCCCTTTCTAATGAAGAAAGGGACGAGTTTTTTGTTTTTTAAATATTTTGTCAATTCTTAAGTTGAAGAGCATGGCACATTCAAAGGAGGAAATATAATGAGTTTTAATCATCTACAAATCGAAAAAAAGTGGCAGCAATATTGGGCTGATCATAAAACGTTTAAAACTGAAAACGAAACAGAAAAACCAAAATTTTATGCGTTAGACATGTTCCCATACCCATCTGGTGCTGGTCTTCATGTAGGACATCCAGAGGGCTACACAGCGACAGATATCCTTTCACGCTTCAAGCGTATGCAAGGCTATAATGTCCTACATCCTATGGGCTGGGATGCATTCGGTTTACCTGCAGAGCAATATGCACTTGATACAGGAAATGACCCAGCAGAATTTACAGCGAAAAATATTGCAACATTTAAGCGTCAAATCCAAGAGTTAGGTTTTAGCTATGACTGGGATCGTGAAATTAACACAACAGATCCAGAATACTATAAATGGACACAATGGATCTTTATCCAACTTTATAAAAAAGGTTTAGCTTATGTAGATGAAGTAGCTGTAAACTGGTGTCCAGCACTTGGAACAGTACTTGCAAATGAAGAAGTTATTGATGGAAAGTCAGAGCGTGGTGGTCACCCTGTAGAACGTCGTCCGATGAAGCAGTGGATGCTTAAAATTACTGCCTATGCTGATCGTTTAATCGATGACTTAGAAGAAGTTGATTGGCCAGAGTCTATTAAGGATATGCAACGTAACTGGATTGGTCGTTCGGAAGGTGCAGAAGTAACATTTAGTATTGATGGAACAGATGAAAACTTCACAGTGTTTACAACTCGTCCTGATACATTATTTGGTGCTACATACTGTGTTATTGCACCTGAGCATAAATTAGTGGAGCAAATTACAACTGCTGAACAACGTCAAGCAGTTGAAGCTTATTTAGATAAAGTAAAATTGAAATCTGATTTAGAGCGTACAGATTTAGCGAAAGAAAAAACAGGTGTATTTACCGGTGCCTATGCAGTTAATCCGATTAACGGTAAAAAAATGCCGATTTGGGTCGCAGACTACGTACTAGTATCATATGGTACAGGTGCTATCATGGCGGTTCCAGCACATGATGAGCGCGACTATGAATTCGCAACAGAATTTGGTTTAGAAATTGTTCCTGTCCTTGAAGGTGGAGACATTAGCAAAGAAGCATTCACGGGGGATGGTAAACATATTAACTCTGACTTCCTTGATGGTTTAAACAAAGAGGATGGTATTGCTAAGGCAATTCAATGGCTTGAGGAAAAAGGCGTAGGGGAGAAGAAAATCTCTTACCGTCTGCGCGATTGGTTATTCTCTCGTCAACGTTACTGGGGTGAGCCAATCCCTATGATTCACTGGGAAGATGGTACAACAACGCCAGTACCGGAATCAGAATTACCATTAGTGTTACCAAAAACAGATAATATTCGTCCTTCAGGTACGGGTGAATCTCCGTTAGCGAACATTGCTGAATGGGTAAATGTTGTTGATCCTGAGACTGGCAAGAAAGGTCGTCGCGAAACGAATACGATGCCACAATGGGCAGGTTCTAGCTGGTATTTCATACGTTATATTGACCCAACAAATACAGAAGCAATCGCGGACCCTGAATTACTGAAACGCTGGTTACCAGTCGATATTTATATCGGTGGGGCAGAGCACGCAGTATTACACTTACTATACGCTCGCTTCTGGCACAAAGTATTATACGATTTAGGTGTTGTACACACGAAAGAGCCATTCCACAAATTATTTAACCAAGGGATGATTCTAGGTGAAGGTAATGAAAAAATGTCTAAATCAAAGGGCAATGTCGTGAATCCGGATGAAATCATTTCTTCACACGGTGCGGACACTTTACGTCTATATGAAATGTTCATGGGTCCACTTGAAGCATCTGTTGCATGGTCAACAAATGGCTTGGACGGGGCACGTCGCTTCTTAGATCGTATTTGGCGTCTATTTGTCAATGAAGATGGAACAATCGCTGCGAAAGTTCAAGCTTCCGATGACAAAACACTTGAAAAATCATATCATCAAACTGTGAAAAAAGTGACAGAGGATTACGAAGGTATTCGCTTCAATACAGCTATTTCGCAAATGATGGTATTCATCAATGATTGCTACAAAGCGGATGTTATTCCAACAGCATACGCTGAAGGCTTTGTGAAAATGCTAGCTCCAATGGTTCCACACGTTGCTGAAGAGTTATGGCAGATACTAGGCCATGATGAAACACTTTCATATAAGGAATGGCCAACATATGATGAGTCTAAACTTGTTGATGATGAAGTGGAAGTCGCAGTACAAGTGGCCGGTAAAGTACGTGCAAAAATCATCGTAGCAAAAGATGCTTCAAAAGAAGAAATCGAAAAAGTAGCACTTGCAGATGACAAAGTACAAGAGTATATGGAAGGCAAAAACTTAGTAAAAATAATTGTCATTCCAGGCAAGCTTGTAAATATCGTCGTTAAATAATAATGTTAAAAGTGTCCAATATTTGGGCACTTTTTTTCTTTTATACTGAAACCAACTGAGATTTCGATACGACTATAGAATGAATAGGAGGTGTTTGTTTGAGTGAGCATTTAGCAAGGGTTATGGATGAGCATGGTGAATATTGTCTTCGAGTAGCTTATCTATATGTTAAAGACTGGGCTATTGCAGAAGAAATCGTTCAGGACGTATTTTTTGCCTATTATCAGCAGCAGGAGCGCTTTGAACAACGATCCTCACTAAAAACATATTTAGTAAAAATAACAGTACATAAAAGTCATGACTATTTACGAAGCTGGAAAAATAAGCGTCATATTTTATTTGAAAAGCTGCACATTGGAGTCAGTAAACGATCGCCTGAAACAAATTTGCTTGAAAAGGATGAGCGGAGAATTTTAACAGCAGCTTTGTTTGAGCTTCCAATCATCTATCGAGAAGTTATCATTCTTTATTATTATCAAGAATTAAAGGTTCGAGAGATAGCAGAGGTTCTTGGGTGTACAGAGAATACAGTAAAAACAAGACTACGTAGAGCTAGACAAATGTTGCAGGAAAAACTGGACAAAAACCATTGGGAGGTGCTAGAAGATGACATCTTTTAAGGATAAACTGGATAAAGAGCTTGGAGAGGCACCACGTTTCACACAACAATTGCAGGAGCGTATTTTGCACAATGTAGTTCAGCAAGATAAACAACCTCGTAGATGGCAATATCCAGCGATTATCATTGGAGCTGTCGTGACGCTCCTCTTTTTGATTGTAATTGGTCCATGGAAGCAAGTAGATACATCTAAACGTGCTACGTTTGTTGAGCTAGCCCAACATGAGGTTAAACAGTTTACGAGTACTTATAATTGGGAAGAAGATACCTTTAAGGCTGGAAGAGCTGGCTGGATCTTAGGACAACAGGTTTATAAAAAAGATTCGGAAACAAAGCTGATTGCTAATACGATTCAAAAGGCAGTTGTTTCGAAAAAGGATAATGATTATTATGCATTTCGAGATATATGGGTGGAGTTTGACAATGGGCAGGTTGTTCAGCTAAAAATATTCAGAAACGATGAGCAGTTAGCTTTTAGTGATCGTCATACAAATATCTTTTACAAGGTGGAAGATGACGACATTGCGTCAGCATTTATTGCCTTTATGGTAAAAGATAAAAAAGATATTGGTTTCGGCGAGATGTTTGCTTTTTTTATAATTGCTTTCTTGTTAGTGTGGCTTATCGAAAAAGCTATTCGAAAAAAGTTTAGCATTCCAAAGGAGCCAAAATATATTAATACAGGTCATCAACGTACAACGTATATTGCTAAGTTTATACAAGGCGGGACTTTAATTTTATATAATATTTATGGTTGGTTTTTATATACAGCCGCAATTTGTGCATTTTTAGTAGTCTTCATGATGAGTGCTATTGTGATTGACTATTATTATGGGCGTAAAGAAAAAAGACATTATGTAACGATAGGTTCATTTATTGTATTAGTGCTACTAATAATTGTATTTATCATTTATTTTATATAAAAAGGAAAGAGATGCTCGGTTTATTCCAGAGCATCTCTTTTTTATACATGACTAGATTAATGGAGAACTTCATTTCGAAAGATGTAATGACATCGTCCCGAAATGACTGTCTTTAATCGGATGTATATCTCCGTAAAAGGAACCAGGCGATAATTGAGGTATCAAATCAAATGAAGAATGTGGTGGTATTTACATAAACAATCCATAATTGATGTTTATTTAACTTATCAATATTTGGGTAAAAAGTGTTGTTTTTACTTGTGCGCTATAGCAAATCTTTTGTTATAACTTATTGGTTTAGTTGTCTTTAAGTTTAAAAAGCATAACTAGCTATAGCTAAAAAGAATGTGTAGGATTCTTTCTAAAAGAAAAAATATATATTTGAATAATAAAAATGAATAGGTAATGATTATTCGTTTTGAAGCATGCACAGTGTGTATTGTATATATTTAATTGAATATCCATTAAAAGTTAAACGAATCATTTAATATGATTTTTGAATTTTCTTTTGTGTGAAAGATATTTGTTTGTTTTGGTTATGTAATTCTCTTTTGTACGTAATATTTCTACTTAATGGATATTTGTTCATACCCCTTTAAAGAAATGCGAAGAAATAATAAGCGTTAGAAAAAGTGGAATATACATAGATTGCATGTGAAAATATGCACAAAATTAATTATACTAATATAATTAATGTGAAATTGGATAATAGAGTAGAAAAATAATAATAGCTAAAAAATGTTGTGGTTTTTGTTTAATAAACATCTATTTGCTTAGAGACTCTAGGGTTTTCATTATAAGAATATTGGGGTAAAAAATAAAATACTTTTTGCAGAAATAATATTTTTTTAAAAAACATCTTGCATTTGAATAATTCTAAGTGGTAAATTGTTTTACAGAGACGTTCATAAAACTTTCACAGGTAGCAAAAGAGGGGAGAAAAGAGAAATTATGAATAAAAATAGATGGTTAATTGCATTATCAGCAATCGCTATTCACCTTTCAATCGGTGGAGCATATGCATACAGTGTATACAAACTACCGATTGTCACAGAAATGGGATGGAGTGAAACAAACGTAACGGTTGCCTTCACAATAATGATGGGGCTTGCTGGTTTTTCGGCAGCATTATTTGGTAACTTAGTAGAAAAAATGGGGCCGCGTAAATCTGCTATGATAGCAGCTGTTCTATTTGGGGCAGGACAAGCTGGTGCAGGTGTAGCGATTTCGATGGATTCCGTAACATTGTACTGGTTAACATATGGTTTACTAAGTGGATTGGGTATGGGTATTGGTTATATTGCGCCTGTATCGACATTAGTAAAATGGTTCCCGGATCGCCGCGGATTAGCAACAGGTATGGCTGTACTTGGATTTGGTTCAGGAGCACTTATTACAGCGCCAGTCGCAGCTAACTTAATGGAGGCTGTTGGTATTTCTACAACGTACTTTATTTTAGGGGCAAGTTATTTCACGTTAATGATTTTAGGGGCTTCATATATAGCACCGCCTAAACCTGGTTATATGCCAGCGAATATGAAGGCTGCTGCAGATAATGGTAAAGAAGTAGTGAAAAAAGATTTAGCTGTCATGTCAGCACGTGAAGCTGTAAAAACTAAGCATTTCTGGATGCTTTGGTCGATGCATTTAGTAAACGTAACAGCAGGTATTATGATGATTTCTGTTGCATCTCCAATGGCTCAAGAAATTGTAGGGTTATCAGTTGCGGGAGCCGCAGCAATGGTAGGAATAATGGGATTATTTAATGGTGGTGGTCGTTTAATATGGGCTGCTGTGTCCGACTATATTGGTCGTTCGAACGTCTTTGTAATTTTCTTTATCGCACAGCTAGTTACATTTATCGTCTTACCACATACTACAAACGTTATTATTTTCCAAGCACTTATTTTCTTAGTAGTTAGTTGCTATGGTGGAGGTTTCTCGAATCTACCTGCATTTGCAAGTGATTTATTCGGTACGAAACAACTTGGAGTTATTCATGGTTATTTATTAACGACTTGGTCTTTAGGTGGTATTTTTGGTCCACTTTTAGTGAGCACTATTAAAAATTCTTATGGTAGCTATATTCCTGTGTTCTATGTGTTTACAGGGTTAATTGCAGCTTCATTAATTATTTCATTAACTTTACGTGCAGATGTACGTAAACAAACAGCATTAAAAGAAGCTTCTCAAAAGGTTGGAGACGTCTCCGCTACACGATAATTTTACTTTCAATTCGCACTTGAAAGTAAGGGCCATATGAGTGTCATTTCGCACATGACGCTTGTATGGTCTTTTTTTGCAGTTGTTGTTATATAACACTTGATTAATCTCTGTTTAATGTATAACAGTTGATGTCTGCTGTCAATATCATTATGGGAAATAAAGTGAATTCGCTACTAAAAGAGAAATTTTGTAACGAAAAGCAAATGCGAGGTTTATAAACTAATTAGCAAGTTGGTGGCCACAAACTAATGTTTTGAAGCTTTTTCGTCTTGAACGAAACGATAAAGAATAAAAGCATAAATAGGTTACCATTTCATTTTTTTGCGGTTACATGAATAAAAGATTCAACAGATCATTCAATCGTTCGTTTTTATCCCTTCATTAATTTGATTGAATCTTTTCGAAAATTAAAACGTATATAAAATAAATAAGGAGGCAATGTGATATGGGGAAATTTTCTTTAAACGAGTTTATTAATAAAACACAGCAGGACGACAACGAAAATGAATATTTCGAGTTAGAAACTGAGCGTGTATTAGAGGTCAACCTAAATGGCGAGGTTTGGTCGAAAATGGGCGCGATGATTTCTTACGTAGGAGATATTAAGTTTGAGCGTGAGCGTGTGTTGGAGCATGGCTTAGGTAAAATGTTTAAAAAGGCATTAACTGGCGAAGGTACACAACTTATGAAAGCAAAAGGTAAGGGGCGACTTTATTTAGCCGATCAAGGGAAAAAAATAACGGTCTTCGATCTAAAGGATGAAGGTATTTGTGTAAACGGTAATGATTTACTCGCATTTGAGCCTAGTATTGATTGGGATATTCATTTAATGCGTAAAATGGCAGGAGTCATGTCAGGTGGGTTGTTTAATGTAACCTTACAAGGAAGAGGGAAGGTAGCTATTACAACTCATTTCGAACCGTTAACCTTGTTAGTGAAGCCTGGTGAAACGGTCTATACTGATCCACATGCCACAGTAGCGTGGTCAGGTAATTTGTCTCCCGAGTTTAAAACAGATATTAGCTTCCGAACATTTATCGGTCGAGGTAGTGGTGAATCCATTCAAATGGCGTTTTCTGGTGAAGGTTTTGTCATCATTCAACCATATGAGGAAGTATATATGTCAAAAGAAGGCTAAAAAAGCGTGTCCGTATTTCAGGACACGCTTTTTAATAATGCGGAAAAACAAAGTGTTCAAGGAAATCTTTGTGAATGTTGTTGCGCATTTAATGAGGTGATTTCCGTTCCAGGCTACTCGCTCTGTGCGAAAGCGTAGCGACAGCAACAACAAATGTTTTATCTGCGCGAAAGCGAAGCGGCAGCGACAAAGCGCTCAGTCGGAACGGAAATCAACCCCTCGCTTTGCTGAAGAATCATACTTTATCTTTTTTTTAATGTGATTAAAATCGCTAATAGTCCGAGATACAGAGTAAACTACATTCCTGCGCTCATCCCTGCAATACGTCCTGTAACGAGTGCAGACGTAATATTATAGCCACCTGTGTAGCCATGAATATCAAGGATTTCTCCACAGAAAAATAAACCATCTTTTTTCTTTGAAGCCATTGTCTTTGGTTCAATCTCTTTAACAGAGACGCCACCACCAGTGACAAATGCTTTTTCAAGGGATTGTGTACCACTAACTGTCATTGTGAAATTGACGAGTAATCTAGCTAAGTTGCGGATTTTTTCCTGTGATAATTCAGTACCTGTCAGTTGCACATCGATATCTGCACGCTCACATAAAAATAGTAGCCAGCGTTCGGGCGCAATACCTTTCCAAACATTTTTCACCGCTTTTTTTGGATCTTCTTTAATGAGTCTGTTTAAATATTGCAGGCACGTTTCCTCATTATAATCAACAAGTGTTTGAATACGCATTGTCACAGGCTCGTAACCTGTTTTCATTAATTCTTTCACGATAAATTGACTACAGCGTAAAACTGCAGGACCGCTTATCCCAAAATGAGTAAAGAGCATGTCCATTTGATGTGTTACGAGCGCCTTGCCCTTTTTGTTTAAAACTGAGACAGCGACATCACGTAACGCAAGTCCTTGTAGCTCACGTGCTTGAATAAAATCTTCTTTTGATAGAACAGGAACCTCAGTAGGGAAAAGCGTTGTAATGGTATGGCCGGCACGCTCTGCCCATGGATAACCATCTCCCGTTGAGCCTGTTTGTGGAACAGCTTTCCCACCAACGGCAACGATTACGGCCTCACTACGAATTTCTGTGCCATCTGTAAGACGTACCCCAAGAATTTTTTCCTCATCCATTAACATCTTATTAACGGGTGTGTTTAAGCGTACTTCCACGTGTAGTCTCTGAAGTTGACGAATAAGTGCATCTACAACATCTTGCGCGCGGTTAGATACAGGAAACATACGTCCATGATCCTCCTCTTTTAATGCCACACCAAGTCCTTCGAAAAATGCAATTATATCTTCGTTATTGTAAACCGTGAATGGGCTGTAAAGAAAACGACCATTTCCAGGTATGTGCTTGACGATTTCTTCAACAGACAAACGATTTGTGACATTACAGCGACCACCGCCTGAAATGGCCAATTTTTTGCCGAGCTTTGTTCCTTTTTCTAGTAATAATACTTTCTTTTTACGTTCTCCAGCAGCGATAGCAGCCATTAAACCGGATGGGCCACCACCGATAACGATAACATCGTACATATATTTAAAAACTCACTTTCTTTTCAAATTAGGAATCTTTCCTATTATACATGAAGTCTATATAGAGGGGCTTCTTTCACATTGAAAATACGACAAAAGTATTTTATAATTTCTTATCTTCTACTTTCATGTAAAGCTCGTCATCATAGCGTAGGGTTGATTTTCGTTCCGGCTGGGCGCTTTGCCGCTGACGCTTCGCTTTCGCGCAGAGCAGAGCTTCCTGGGGGCGTCCGATGAGCCGCTTCACTCGCGATGCTCGCTCCAGGGTCTCATCTATGACGCTGATCCCCAAGGAGTCGCCCAGCCTCCACTACAATCAACTTATACACATGACATAAGTTTTAATACAATGTCATCCAAATCTTTCAGTGAAGGGCAGAAGATGTAAATTGTAGTGATTTTAAGTGAGATAAAGTGCTCGTTGGTTGAACGAATAATCGGTGTGGAATAAATTCACTGATGAAAGTTTTACTTTATATGTATTGTCGGTATGAAATGAATGTCTTTTCATGCTATTATGGTAAAGGTTATGCACTAAATTATGAGGTGAAAAATAGAATGTGCGGATTTATAGGCTATATTAATGGAACAAATGTGATCGATCATCATCAAACGATCGAAAATATGATGAATACAATTATTCACCGTGGACCAGACAGCGGTGGGATTCACAGTGACGATAAAGTAACGTTAGGATTCCGTCGATTAAGTATTATCGACTTATCAGACGTGGCAAATCAGCCGTTGTACAGTGCGGATGGTAACATCGTTCTCGTATTTAATGGAGAGATCTTTAACTTCCAAGAGCTTCGTGCTGATTTGATTGAAAAAGGTCACAACTTTAAAACACACTCTGATAGTGAAGTTATTATTTATGGTTATGTGGAATATGGTGTAGACTTTGTCAAAAAGTTACGCGGAATGTTCGCATTCTGTATTTGGGATAAAAAGAATGATTTACAATTCATCGCTCGTGATGGCTTTGGTATTAAGCCACTGTATTACACAGAAAACACAACAGATGGTACGTTTATTTTCGGTTCGGAAATTAAATCATTTTTACCACATCCATCATTTATTAAAGAGTTAAATAAAAATGCGCTACGTCCTTATTTGACGTTCCAATATTCTTCAATGGACGAAACGTTCTTTAAAGGTGTGTACAAATTACAACCGGCACACTATATGCTTATTGAAAATGGACAAAAGAAAATTGTGCAGTATTGGGATAAAAAATTCCATGCTAAAGAAGCTCCAATTGAAAAATATGTAGAAGACATTCGTACGACAGTAAAAGAATCAGTAGATGCGCATCAAATAAGTGATGTAAAGGTCGGTTCTTTCTTATCAGGTGGTATTGATTCAAGTTATATTACTTCATTATTACGCCCTGATAAATCCTTCTCTGTTGGTTTCTCTGATTATGAGGATATGTTTAATGAAACAAATTTAGCAAAAGATTTATCGGATACATTAGATATTCAAAATGAGCGTAAATATATTTCGGCAGATGAGTGCTTTGAAGCATTACCAAAAATTCAGTGGCATATGGACGAGCCGCAATCGAATCCATCTTCTGTACCGCTTTACTTCCTTTCTGAGTTAGCATCGAAGGATGTAACAGTAGTACTTTCAGGTGAAGGTGCGGATGAAATTTTCGGTGGCTACTCATGGTACCAAAATTCTGGCAAAATGCAAAAATATGAAAAAGTTCCATTTGGTATTCGTAAAGCATTACGTGGTATAGCAGAGGCGCTACCTAAAAATCAATATACGCACTTCCTTGTTAAAGGTGGTCAAACAGTAGAAGAGCGTTTCATTGGGGAAGCGGTCGTATGGGATGAAGAAGATGCATTAAATGTCTTGAAACCAGACTATAAAAATGGTCCATCTGTAAAATCGATTACAAAACGTATTTACGATGAAGTTCCAGGCGACGATGATGTTACTAAAATGCAGTATCTTGATTTAAATCTTTGGATGCCAGGCGATATTTTATTAAAAGCGGATAAAATGAGTATGGCTCATTCAATTGAATTACGTGTACCATTTTTAGATAAAGAAGTAATGGAATTAGCGAAAGACATTCCATCAAAATATCGCGTAAATGACATTGATACGAAATATGTTCTTCGACAAGCGGCGCATCAGGAATTACCTGAAGAATGGGCAAAACGTCCAAAGCTTGGTTTCCCAGTGCCAATTCGTCACTGGCTACGTGAAGAAAAGTATTATAAACTGGTAAAAGAAATGTTTACAACTGACTTTGCCAATGAATTCTTTGATACAAAACAATTAGTAGGCTATCTAGATGAGCACTATGAAGGAAAAGCAAATCGTGGACGTTATATTTGGACAGTCTATGTGTTCTTAGTATGGTATAAACAATTTTTCGTAGATATGTAATATAGAGGTAGCTTTAATCGGTGGGGGTTTTCGTAATCTCCACCGATTATTTTGAACTTTCTACTTTCCTTTGGGAGGACATAACTGCTATTTTTTATGGAGTGCTAGAACTTTTTAATGTATTTATGCGTCTGTTTACCTAGTAAATATGTTAAGATTACAGTTGGTTTACTTATATAACTTCTTTCAGCGAAGTCTCCCACCTCTATAGGTGGTGAGATGAATGCGGATTTAAGCTACTTTGCAGTGGGTGTCCAAACACCCGCTCAAAGAAGTTAAAGCCTCCGGCGGATGTCACAGAATCGGAAAGGAGTTCAATATAGGATGTTAGCCTAATATCATCGCATCCATGCGATAACGGCTAACTGACCTGCATCACGCAGGCCTAAGCACAAAGCCGATTCCGGACGCAATTATGCAGGGGCATAATTGATTATTTTGTCAGGAAATGTTTTCTTGTTGTTTTCTGAATTTTGTTAATGTAGTCCTGTAGTTTTAACAGTGAAAGTAAGCTTTTTTATCTGGTAGCGTTTGCAAGTTGTTGTGAAACATCTCAAAGCCGATTCCGGAAGCAATTATGCCGAGGCATAATTGATCGGCAAATATTTTATAGTTTTTTCTAAGTGTTACGATATTGAAAATATTGACTTTACGATGAATGGATGGGTACAATGTCCAATTTAATGAAAGGTACTGCGATATTAACGATGGGAATGTTTTTATCGAAGATACTCGGATTAATTTATATTTTTCCTTTTTATGCGATTGTGGGTGAGGAGAATGTAGCCCTTTATCAATATGCATATATTCCCTACTCGATTATGCTAGCAATAGCCATCTCGGGTGCGCCAATTGCGGTATCCAAGTTTGTATCTAAATACAATGCAATAGGTGATTATCAATCAGGCCGTAAGCTTATGAAATCAGGCATACTTATTATGATGTGTACTGGGTTAGCGGCGTTTATTGTTCTCTTTATATTAGCTACACCAATAGCCGGTCTTGTTATTAAAAGTGATGAACAGGCATTTTCGGTAGAGCAAATTGCCTCAGTTATTCGCTGGGTTAGCTTTGCGTTAATTGTTGTGCCATTTATGAGTCTTTGGCGTGGATTTTTCCAAGGCTATGACAAAATGGAACCTACAGCAGTTTCTCAGTTAGTAGAGCAAATTGTTCGAATTGTTGTGTTATTGGGTGGTTCATTCTTAGTTGTGATAGTTTTTAATGGGAAACCAGAAACAGCAGTTTCCTTTGCGGTGTTTGCTGCCTTTATTGGAGCAATTGGCGGGTTGCTAGTACTCTATTATTATTGGAAAAAATATCAACCTGAATTTGATTTATTGCGCAGTCAAAGTGTTACAACTACACAGTTACCAATGTCTAACATATATAAAGAAGTCATTACGTATTCGATTCCGATGGTGTTTGTAGGTGTTGCTAATCCGTTATTCCAATTAGTGGATATGCTTACGTTTAATGGAGCTATGGCATCTATAGGCTTAGCGGAAGTGACGGATAAGTATTTATCAATGATTAACTTTACAACACATAAAGTTGTTATTATTCCAGTAATGTTAGCTACAGGTTTTTCAATGGCGCTAGTACCGACGATTACAAAATATTTTACGCAAGGTGAATATTTATCGCTACGACATGCAATGGATAAGACATATCAGATATTGATTTTTATTACATTGCCAGCGGTAGTTGGGATTTCATTGTTATCGAATGAAATATATTTTATGCTCTATTCTGAAAGTGAGATGGGGGCTATGATTTTAGCTCATTATGCTCCTATTGCTATTTTGTTTGCATTATTCCAAGTGACAGCAGCTCTTTTACAGGGCATTGATTTCCAAAAGTGGATTGTCCTCAGCTTATTATCTGGGATTTTAGTCAAGCTAGCGATTAACATTCCTTTAATTCGTTTAATGGAGGCAGATGGTGCACTTCTTGCCACAGCTATTGGCTATAGTGTTTCAATTATCATTAATATACTTGTGCTACGACAAACACTGAACTATAGATCAGAAATGGTTATTCGTCGTGTCATGCTCATTTCTCTTCTGACAGCGGCAATGGCGGCAAGTGTATTCATCGTTCATATACTTTTAGAGTTATTAATGGGGCCAGTAGGTAGTAAATTCTCAGCATTAGTTTATTCTGTTATTTGTGCTGGAGTAGGTGTAGCAGTATATGGCTTTTTGTCTTTACGCCTAGGCTTAGCACAAAAGCTTCTTGGTGAACGATTGACAAGAATAACGAACAAACTGGGTTTTAAATAGGAGGTACTAATGCGATTAGATAAATTACTGTCGAATATGGGCTACGGGTCACGCAAGGAAGTTAAGCAGCTTCTAAAGCAAAAAGCAGTGACAGTAGATGGTGCATATGCGAAGGATGCAGCATTACATGTTGATCCTGAAAAGCAGGAGGTTTCTGTATTTGGTGAACGTGTGAACTATACAGAATTTGTATACTTTATGATGAATAAGCCTCCTGGCGTTATTTCTGCAACGGAGGATTTACGAGATGAAACCGTCATTGATTTGTTAGCCCCCTTACATCAGCATTTCCAGCCTTTTCCTGTGGGTCGCCTAGATAAAGATACAGAGGGATTATTGCTAATAACAAATGATGGTACGTTAGCACATAATTTATTGTCTCCTAAAAAACATGTGCCGAAGGTTTATTATGCACAAATAGAAGGAATTGTGACTGAGGAAGATTGTGAGAAATTTGCTCAAGGTGTTGAGCTAGATGATGGTTATGTAACCAAACCAGGAGAGCTCATCATATTAAAATCTGCTCAACAATCAGAAATTGAGTTAACGATCCAAGAAGGTAAGTTTCATCAGGTGAAGCGTATGTTTGAGGCTGTTGGAAAACGTGTAACCTATTTAAAACGTCTATCAATGGGCAATCTAAAGTTAGATGACAGTCTAGATTTAGGTGAATATCGAGAATTAACGGCTGAAGAGCTAGCCTGCTTACAAAATAGGGATTAAAGAATACCTCGATGCTAACGATGATTAGTATCGAGGTATTTTTTATATACATACTTATACCAGTAACTGTATAATTGATGTAACCTTTGGTGAAAGGCTATTTAGTCTAAAAATCACTAAATGTTTCGAAAAAATGATGGTGAAAATAAGTAGAGGTCACGTTAATGAAAAACCTAAGAATTAAATTATTAATATCTTTAATTGCCTTTGCATTAATACTTGTTACTGTAATTTTTTATTTCAATAGGCAAATACTTACGGCGGATATCGAAAAACAAGAAGTCATGAATAGAACATTAATTGAAAATCACATTCTGACAGATATGCAAACGGTAGATAATGCACATTATTATTTTGATAAAAATCTCTCTGAGAAAATGGAAGCAGTACTACGAAAACTAATTACAAATTATGAGGAAAACCCACATATAGCAAAGTGGGATTTGCAGAAAATAAAAAACGAGCATGGAATGGATGTGTACATACTCGATCAATCAAATACCGTAATTTATACAACTTTTGAAAAAGATAAAGGTTTAAATTTTTCTCAATGCTGTACAAGTTTTTCTACTTTACTAGACAAGCGTCGAGTAAGCGGGGAATACTATGCTGATGGTATAGATATTTCAACAACTACTGGGGGATATCGAAAATTTGGTTATTTAGCAACACCTGACAAAAAATATTTGTTCGAGGTAGGTATAGACTTACTTGAAGATCCTGTATTCCAAACTTTTAACTTCGTAAAGACTGCTGACTATCTAATTGATAAATATGCTGATTTGTTGGAAGTACAAACGATAAGTGCGGGAGGGATTTTCTTTGATGATTCTAAATCTCGTAAAACTGTAAAAGATCAATCGGAAATATTTCAAGAGCATTTTGAGCTAGCGAAAAAAACGATGAAGCCAACGGAATATCAAAAGAAGTTTAAAAACGGCTATATTGAAAGGTACCGTTTTTTACCATATAAAGCAGAAACGGTTCGGGGAGCATCCTCTAAAAGAGTTGTATATGTAAAATACGGTAATTTCACAGAAATTAGAGCGCTAACTAAAAATACAAAGCAGTTTAGACTGTTACTGGGTATTGCCTTAGTAACTTCTTTCGTCATGCTATTAGTCATCAACAAACTCCTTTCCAAAACGATTCATCTCGCAACATATGATCCATTAACAAATGTTTACAATCGTGCTACCTATATTAGAAAAATGGGCAATTTATTAAGAAGAAGGAAGACGAATCAACCTGGTTTATTGCTGTTAGATTTAGATAATTTCAAACAAGTAAATGATCGATTTGGACATGTTGAAGGTGACAAGATCCTGATTGAAACAGCTAGAATTTTAAAACAAGAAGTAGGGAAAAATGGCTTTGTTGTTAGATTTGGTGGAGATGAATTCGCAATTGTTTTGTATGATACGAAAGATGAATATATGGAAAGATTAGCGCATTCTATTTTGGAGAAAATTCATCACTTGAAGTATGCGGATACAATTTCTGATGATAAATGGTCTGTACTTTCAGTCAGTATGGGCGGTGCCATTTGCAGTCATCCAAATGAGTCGGAAAGAAGCTTATTTGAGCGTGCAGATAAGGCATTATATCAATCGAAAAATGCTGGTAAAGATCAATACAGCATTTATGAAGAAGTTACTGTTGAGGAAGAAAGCTAAAGTCACTTTGAAATTTTGAATATAATTGTAAAATAAATCATTAGCTCGCTCCAGTCTTATTAGTGAGTCCAAGTAAGTATTTCAACTGCTTGAGATTCCTAATAGACATGGAGCGTTTTTTTGACTGAAGGGAAATTCCCTAAAACCCACTGATTAAAGTTTCACTTTATC
>NZ_JBNNSS010000001.1:717511-755469 GCF_050277945.1 Lysinibacillus sp. NPDC097214 | reverse complement strand
ATCCCGTATTAACGGGCAGTAAGTTATCTTACTGAAAGAGAAGCGTCAGGTACTCCCACTTTAAAACGTAATGAGAGTAAAGAAATTAGGTAGGAGGCTAACTGCCCGTAAAAACCCGATTGGTGAAGACTAATAATCAGTGGGGATAAAGAACCCCCACTGATTAAAGTTTCACTTTATCCCGTATTAACGGGCAGTAAGTTATCTTACTGAAAGAGAAGCGTCAGGTACTCCCACTTTAAAACGTAATGAGAGTAAAGAAATTAGGTAGGAGTCTAACTGCCCGTAAAAACCCGATTGGTGAAGACTAATAATCAGTGGGGATAAAAAACCCCCCACTGATTAAAGTTTCACTTTATCCCTATTGTGGCTTAAGTTTTGATCTATAAAATATACAACTGCATAAAACAAGAACAGCGATAACTGAAAACATTGCATCCATGTAATGTATTAACAGCCACCCGCCAATAATTGGGCCAATAAAGCCTCCTAAATTTTTAAATTGGGCTGCCCCTAAATAGACTCCCTTTTGTGTATCAGGTGCAATTTCATCAATCAAGATACTCATAGTCGGAAAGGCGAAAATTTCACCAATCGTGAATATAATCATAGCGATTATATATAGTGGATAGTTATTTGAGAAGCCGAATAATAAAAGACCAAACGCGAAGAACAGAATCCCTACTAATAGAGTAGTTGTCGAAGAAAACCGTTCTGAAAGTATACTAATAGGTAATTGTAGTAATAATACAACCGCTGCATTTAGTGAGATTAGTGCAGAATAGAGCTTGGCACCATCTTCGATTTTAAGTTCAATGATTTGTGGTAATGTTGAATCAAATTGAGAGTAACCAATATTTATTAAAATTGCTCCAAAAATAAAGCTTAGAAGTACACGATTCGTCAATAGAATCGTAAATGTTTGCAGTATTTTAGTTGGAGTTGAAGCTTTTGGTTGCTGCATTTCATAGCGATTTAAAACGAAAAATAAAAATACAGCATAAATAATATACATAATTCCTGTCAGCATAAATGGAATACTTGGGCTAGACAATTGAGATATATAAACACCAATGACAGGACCGATGACAGCCGCTATGTTAATTGCTGTATAACGAAGTGAGAACAATCTTTTTCGTTTCTCGGCAGGAGTAAAATCAATCATTAATGCCTGTGTAGAGGGTTCAAAGAAGGAGCGACATAAGCCATTTAGGGCATTCAATGCTACGAAGAACCAAACCGTATGAGCTGTTGCAAAGCCAAAGAACACAATGCTCCAAACAACGATAGTAAGTAAAATGATGCTCTTCCTGCCAAATCGGTCAGTTAAATAACCACCAAAGAATCCTCCGACAGTGGAGATTAACGGTGCAATACCAATCGTCAACCCTATTTGTAAAGGAGATGCTTCAATTTCATTATGTAAGTAAATGGCTAAAAAGGGCATTGCCATAAAACTTGCTATGCGTGTGAAAATAGTTCCGCCTAAAATGATCCAAACTAGAGGGTGAAACAGTTTTCGGAGTTTCATAGAAAAATCCTCCTTCCAAAATGTAGAATGTTTCGATTTTAACGGATTGTTAAGCAATTGTAAATAGTCAAAATTTTTTTGGGGATAACGCCGAGAAAACAAATGTTGTGCATGAATTCTTAGCGGATATAGGAGAGAAATGCTTTGTATAAAGTCATCACAATGGGAGGTTGTTTTCCGTTCCGACTGGGCGCTTTGTTGTTGCTGTCGCTACGCTTTCGCACAGATAAAACAATTGCTGACGCTTCGCTTTCGCACAGAGCAAAACTTCCTGGGGGCGTCCGATGAGCTGCTTGGACCAACAGATGTTTTTTGCGCGAAAGCGGAGTGTAAACGAAGTGGCAACCGTACCGAGATTGGTCGCGAAGGCGTTGTCACAGGATGTGATGTTTTTAGACTTCGTTCCTCTGCCTGCTCGCTCTAGGTTCTCATTGATGATGAGCTAATGAATATTTATCATTAGGGGGGATTTTCACTAAAAGTAAACGCAATATTTTGAGAGTATTTGCTTGGTAGCTTGATAAATGGTGGGGGAATCAAAAAAGTAGAAAACAAAAAAAGAATGACCACGACGAAAGGTCATTCTTTTCCAATACAAAATGCTTTACGCGTTACACGTAAAAACTAAGACGTCAATTTTACTTTTTTCTTCGTCGTTGTCCATTTGCCTCGACTTGGACTCATCACCAAATCGTTAAAGGCTAACACGTTCAAATCTCTTTGAACGGTGCGAGGAGTGATACTAAACTCTTCGACTAAATCCTGTGTAGACACGGTTCCTTTGTCTAAAATAAACATGTACACATCTTTAATACGATTAAGCATTCGATCAGTAGTTGGTTTCATAAATGAACCACTCCTTCATCTTAATTCTCTTGGCAAAGACTAGCGGACGACAATATGTGCGGAGTGCACTTAGGCTAATAAGTAGCTGCCTTAGACATCCCCTTTTCTAATTTTATATTCAGAAAAATTATTCTGATAAGTTCATTATATAGAAAAACAAGTCAGTTTTCTAGTGAATGCAAGAGGAATTTACAATTAAGACATAAAATTTTTACTGTATTTTGTGGGAATAAGTGAAAAACGTGCTATATGTGGTAGTTTTCGAAGTAAGATTTTGAAAAGTTGTAAGAAAGATGATTGTAATTTATGTTGTAAAGAGTAGAATAATGTTATTACTTTAGAGGAGGTACATCATATGGATTGGTTACAAGCTGCAAAAGAAAGACAAGATGAATTGATACAAGATTTACAGGAGCTTGTGCAAATTAATAGTGTTCTCGATGAGAATACGATCACTACTGAAGTACCTTTTGGTGATGGTCCATTAAAGGCTCTTGAATGGTTATTAACAAAGGGCCAAGCTGAAGGTTTGCAAACTAAAAATATTGATAATTATGCAGGTCACATACAGATGGGTGAAGGTGATGATTTATTAGGTATTTTATGTCATGTTGACGTGGTACCAGTTGGTGATGAAACAAATTGGACATACCCACCTTTTAGCGGCACTGTAGCAGATGGAAAGCTATTTGCTCGTGGTGCAATAGATGATAAAGGCCCAACAATTGCAGCATGGATGGCCATGAAACTTGTCAAAGATGCAGGCATTGAGCTTAATAAAAGAGTCCGTATGATAATCGGTACGGATGAAGAAACTGGCTTCCGCTGTGTCGACCACTATTTTAAACATGAGGAAATGCCGGCGATTGGATTTGCACCAGATGCGGATTTCCCGCTCATCAATGCTGAAAAGGGCATTGCAGAGCTAGTGTTCTCTCAAAATAAAACAGGCGATGCTTCGAAAGAACAGCTATTACTATTTAATGCTGGAAAGCGACCAAATATGGTACCGGATTTTGCAAAAGCAACAGTGCAATTTGTGTCCCCGCAATTCGAACAGAATTTTCACGCATTTTTAAGCAAAAATCAGCTAGAAGGCTCTTTATTAATGGAGGGTTCTCGCTATATAATAACTATCAAAGGTAAAGCAGCCCATGCAATGGAGCCGGAAAAAGGTATCAATGCAGCTGTTTATCTTACAGCATTTTTACAACAAGAGTTGACGACAGAGGCAAGTAAACAATTTGTCGACTTTACCGCAGATGTTTTTTATCAAGACCATTATGGCAACAAGCTTGATTTACAATTTGAGGATGAAATGTCTGGTAAAACTACTTTAAATCCAGGTATTGTAACCTACGATGTGGCTAAAGGTGGCAGTATGGTCATTAGTATGCGCTATTCTGTCACATATCCGTTTGATGAAAAAATCACGGAAGCACAACGCTTAACTGCGGCAAAAGGATTTTCATTGGATATTCAAGATGACTCTAAACCTCATTATGTAAGCGAGGACGATGCATTTATCCAGACTTTAGCAGATATCTATAGACGTCAAACCGGAGATTATGAAACGCCTTTACTGTCCACTGGTGGTGGTACGTATGCACGTGTCATGAAAAAAGGTGTAGCATTTGGCATGTTGTTCCCAGGTGAACCTGACGTAGCGCATCGTGCGGATGAGTTTGTCGTCATTGAAAATCTCATAAAAGCAACAGCTATTTATGCTGAAGCAATTGTTGAACTTGCAGGAAACAAATAAATTAAAGATGAAAAGGATGAACGAAACATGGCATATTCATTATGGAATGATCAAATCGTTGAAGAAGGATCTATTGCAGTCTCTCCAGAAGACAGAGGTTACCAATTTGGTGACGGCATTTATGAAGTAATAAAAGTATATAACGGAAACATGTTCACAGCACAAGAACACATTGATCGTTTCTATGCGAGTGCCGAAAAAATTCGTCTTGTCATTCCTTATACTAAAGACGTATTACACAAATTATTACATGAACTTATTGAAAAAAACAATTTGGAAACAGGCCATGTTTACTTCCAAATCACACGTGGTACAACTTCTCGAAATCATGTTTTCCCAGATGCAAGTGTTCCAGCTGTATTAACAGGGAATGTAAAAGTTGGAGAGCGTTCATATGAAAATTTTGAAAAAGGTGTTAAGGCTACCTTTGTAGAGGATATTCGCTGGTTACGCTGTGATATTAAATCTTTAAACTTATTAGGTGCTGTAATGGCAAAACAGGAAGCATCTGAAAAAGGTTGCTATGAAGCTATTTTACATCGCGGTGACATCGTAACAGAATGTTCATCAGCAAATGTTTACGGCATTAAAGATGGTAAGCTTTATACACACCCTGCAAATAACTTCATTTTAAACGGTATTACACGCCAAGTTATTTTAAAATGTGCTGATGAAATTAATTTACCTGTAATTGAAGAACCAATGACAAAGGCGGATTTATTAACAATGAGTGAGATCATTGTGTCATCTGTATCTTCTGAAGTAACACCTGTTATCGATGTTGATGGTAACAAAATTGGTGCTGGAGTTCCAGGTGAATGGACTCGTAAATTACAACAAGCATTCGAGGCGAAATTACCGCTTTCCTTTAATGCTAAATAAATGAATTCTGTAAGAGAGCTATCCTAAACTTTGGGTAGCTCTCTTTTTCTATAGAACAAATTATGGATGTTTTCTCCTGAAACGTCATGTAAAATAAAAAACGATGACTACAGTTGTAGAATGATTGCTATCGGGATTTAATTTCAATGAGCAAATGTCGATGTAATGTATGCAATTGTTTCTATTTATCTTCATTTAGCAATATTTTGCGACAACAGCAAAGGGTTTTCTGTGCGAAAGCGAAGCGGCAGCAACAAAAGGTTTTCTGTGCGAAAGCGACAATTATGCCAAGGCGAAATTGATTGATATTGCAATTGATTTGCCTACTAAGCAAGAGTGGAGAAATTAACAAATTAGATATAGGGCGAGTAAGATTGGAGTGACCAAAACACATGGCACAATTGGTGAAATTACAAGATTATATTTCACGCTATCAAATTGATTTAGCAAGATATCCAACACAATTTGTACGCTTAAAGCAAAGTCAATGGGAGCGTGTTAAGCGACAGTGGGAGTTAGGAGAAGAAATTAGCGAGTGGCAACATAACGACGACGATTCAGAAAATGATTCTTTTGAGGGAAAAGAAAGGTTCTCTTTATTCAAAAAAATATTCGCCGGTCGTCAGAAGGAAGAAAATGAGGATATTGAACAGATCGAAATAACGAATGAACTAGTGAGTGATGAAGATAGCATACCAGACGAAGAAACGACTTTAACATTTGAACCAAAAATTGTCTATGCACCACAATCTGTTCATGAATTAAAACGAATGTTTATCGATCAATTTTTCCATTTCCAAATGAAATGGGCAAGTTCAACACTACGTGAAAAGTCATATGTAGATCCTCGTTTTATGCGTGATCCTTTGTTGCGAAATTTGTTACAAAAATTACCTGATAATTATTTGCTTTTTTATTATCCTATTTTACAAATTAGAAAAGCACCTATAGAGCTTGATGTCGTGCTAATGTCACCGACAGAATGTATTTGTATAACAGTACTAGAAGCGGAAAATCAAGCAGTTTATGTAGGAGGCAGTGAGCGATTTTGGATAAAAAAAGTAGGGACGAAGAATTCAAAAGTCCTGAATCCAATGATAAGTTTAAATCGTATGGAGTCTGTATTAACTCAATTATTTAAGCAGGATAATATAAATGTGCCGATTCGCAAGGTTATTTTAACACAGAATGGTTATTTCGATTATCCAGGAGCACCTTACGGAATCCAATTTGTTGATCGTCGAAATTATGGAGAGTGGATGGAGCATTTAAGGAAAGTTTCCTCTCCTATGAAGCATATGCAAATTCGTGCTTCTCAAACGATTTTAAGCAATGTACAAACAACATCCTTTAATCGAGATATTTGGCAGCAATCTTCTCAACCAGCCGGGGATTAGGTGATGCAAGTATTATTTATTGTGAATGAAGCTGCGGGGCACGGTAAAGGTAAAAAAGTTTGGCATCATCTTCAACAGCATTTAACAATTAACTATGAAGTCGCCTTTACAGAATATGAGGGACATGGGCAGGAGCTTGCAAAAAATTGGGCGCAAGATGCTCAAACAAAAAAATTAATTGTTATTGTTGGCGGTGACGGCACGATACATGAGGTTGTTAGTGGCGTTGTACATAATAAATTTATAGTTATTGGTGCAGTTCGTGCTGGTTCTGGAAATGATTTCGCACGATACTTTACTACATTTCAAGATGCCTTTCAAATTGAAAGCTATATACAAAATGAACTGGTTTACCTCCCAATGGATGTTGGTGCCTTTCAATTTGGAGATCATCAGCATGAGATTTTTGTCAATAATGCTGGCGTGGGCTTTGACGCATTTGTCACCAAACGTATTAATGCATCTCGCTTGAAGCTTTACCTCAATAAAGTAGGGCTCGGTAAGCTATCCTATGCTGTGGCTGTTGTTAGAGGACTATTTAGCTTTAGACGCTTTGATGTAAAGATTCAAGCAAACAATCAAGAATGGCAATTTCAGCAAGTATGGTTTGTTGCGATGTGCAATCAACCTTATTTCGGAGGAGGAATGAAAATTTGTCCATCTTCTAAACCTGATGATGGACAAATCGAAATAACAATCGTTCACGGTATTTCCCGACTTAAATTGTTACTAGTATTCGTCACTGTATTTTTTGAAAAACATACAAAATTTAAAGAGATTACTTTTTTGCAAGGCCATCAATTTGACATTTTCGTGCACGGAAATGACGTTGATTGTCATACAGATGGTAACTATATTGGGGAAATTAAAGAGGGAACGGGGATTCATAGTACAGTGCAACGCGATGCTTGGCAGGTACTATCGGAGAAACATTGATAAAAATGGTCCCTCACTTAAAGCTGGGGTTGACAATTGTTAAACTATGCTATGCATAAAAGTTGATTGGAATGGAGACTGGGCGACTCCTTGGGGATCAGCAACAGAGGAACGAAGGCTAAAACCATCACGTCCTGTGATAACGCCTTCGTGACCAACATCGTGTTGGCCCGAGGCCCTGCAGCGAAGCGAAGCGGGAGAGGAACGAAGGCTAAAACCATCACGTCCTGTGATAACGCCTTCGTGACCAACATCCTGTTGCCCCGACGCACCCAGGAAGCTCTGCTCTGCGCGAAAGCGAAGCGTCAGCGGCAAAGCGCCCAGTCGGAACGGAAATCAACCCCACGTTATAGTGATGAGTCAAAAAATATCATTTCGCAATAATTTCATGCGAATTTTATGGTAATACGTTATACTATAAAAAATCAATAATTTCATGAGAAAGAAATGAGGAAGAAAATTGAGATTAAGAAATAAGCCTTGGGCGGAGGAAATGATTACGAGTCATCCAGAGGTGATTGTTCCAAATCCTGAAGACTTTAAAGGAAATTGGCAGGCTGTTTTCGGAAATGACAACCCACTACATATTGAAGTAGGTACTGGGAAAGGGCAATTTGTCACAGGTATGGCCTTACAAAATCCGGATATAAATTACATTGGCATTGAGCTTTATGACAGTGTAATTGTTTGTGCATTGGAAAAAATTTTAGAGGCTAAATCTCCAGCGAATTTACGACTATTAAAAGTAAATGGCGCAGATTTATATAAATACTTTGAAAAAAATGATGTAGATCGTGTGTATCTGAATTTCTCAGATCCTTGGCCAAAAACGCGCCATGCTAAGCGACGTTTAACGCACGGGGATTTTTTGAAATTATATGAGTCGATTTTAGTGGATGAAGGGGAAATCCATTTTAAAACGGACAACCGTGGTTTGTTTGAGTATTCATTAACGAGTATATCTGAATATGGTATGTTACTTAAGTATGTATCACTCGACCTACATGCGAATATGCCTGAGGACAATGTTATGACTGAATATGAGCAGAAATTTTCAGCTAAAGGACAGCCAATCTATCGTCTAGAATCGCAATTTTTAACTAAATAGGGGGAGTATGGATGGATCAGTTAAAGTTTCACAATATGTCATTATCATGGCTAAACGGGGGTGTCACTTGCCTTGATGGCGGTGCTATGTTTGGCGTTGTACCAAAACCACTTTGGGCACGCAAATATCCAGTCAACGAAAAAAATCAAATCGAGTTACCAACTGAGCCGATTTTAATTCAATATGGTGGTAAAAATTATATTGTTGATACAGGCGTTGGCTTTAACAAATTAAATGAAAAACAACTACGAAACTTTGGGGTAACTGAGGAATCAACATTAGCGGCTAGCTTACAAGAGCTAGGATTAACAACAGCTGATATTGATGTAGTATTAATGACGCATTTACATTTTGACCATGCTGGAGGTTTAACGCAATGGGAAGATGATGTACTTGTACCAACATTCCCGAATGCAAAAATCTTTGTAACGAAAATTGAGTGGGATGAAATGCGTGAGCCAAATATTCGCTCGAAAAATACGTATTGGAAAGAAAACTGGGAGCCAGTTCAGCACTTAATCGAAACGTATGAAGGTACGTTAGAGGTAGCTCCAGGTATTGAAATGATTCATACTGGTGGTCATAGTGATGGACACGCTATTATAAAATTGACTCAAAATGGCGAGGTATTATTGCATATGGCAGATATTATGCCAACACATGCACATCAAAATCCATTATGGGTTTTAGCGTATGACGACTATCCAATGGCGAGTGTCTTTGCGAAGGAACGTATAATGAAAGAAGCACTTGCGAATGGCTACGGCTTTATCTTCTACCATGACGCGTATTACCGCATGATTAAATGGGATGAAACAGGTAAAGAAGTTGTAGATAAATTAGAGCGTAGCAGACAAGCTGTTATTACATTCTAAACAAAAAACGTGTGAGCCTTTTGTGTTCGCACGTTTTTTTATTGCGGTGTAGAAAAGTATTGAGTCAATGAAATTAAGGTAAAGTATGGTTCTTTGGCAAAACTAGGGTTTGATTTCCGTTCCGACTGGGCGCTTTGCCGCTGACGCTTCGCTTTCGCGCAGAGCAGAGCTTCCTGGGGGCGTCCGATGAGCCGCTTCACTCGCGTCGCTCGCTCCAGGGTCTCGGGCCAACACGATGTTGGTCACGAAGGCGTTATCACAGGATGTGATGGTCTTCGCCTTCGTTCCTCTATCGCTAATCCCCGAGGAGTCGCCCAGTCTCCACTCCAATCAAACGCTTCGCATAGAATGTATCTCTGGCACGTCACTCTAATTTATAGTGATGAATTGGAACTTCGCAATTGTTTTCATGCAAACGTATGCCATATATATAAATTATTGGCGTTAAACAGTCGGAACGGAAATCAACTTTATATTAAGGTGATGAGCTTAATTGTCTATACCCCATTTTTTTGACACTTTTTCCGTGAACATTTTGGAAAATATGATACACTAAAGGCTATACTAAAACACAAAAGAGAGTTGAAATATACATGGCAACTGAGCAACCATTTTTACCAGTATTACTAGGATCAGATATGAATGCATATGGTATGGCACGTGCATTTTATGAGGCATATGGTATTAAACCACTTGTATTAGGGCGTTCACATTTAACGGCAACGCAAGACAGCCATATCATAAATTTCCAAGAGATTGATCGCTTAAATGAACAGGATGTATTTGCACCTGCACTTGCAAAGGTCGCAAAAAAATATTCTGATAAAAAACTATTGTTGTTAGCGTGTGGAGATGATTATGCAAAGCTTATTATTAAAAATAAGCCAGCATTGCAAGAACATTTTACAGTACCATATATTGACGAATCATTAATGGATGAAATTTTATTAAAAGAAAATTTCTATAAAATGTGTGATAAGTACGATTTTAAGTATCCAGGTACGACTACAGTGACAGCTGACAATTACGAAAACTTTACGCCACCTTTTGAATATCCAATTATTTTAAAGGCATCGAACTCGGTGGAATACTGGGCATGTTCATTCCCAGGTAAGAAAAAAGTATTCGTTGCACATGATGAAGCGGAAAAAACAGCTATTTTAAAAGCAATCTATAGCTCAACTTATCAGGACACAATGATTATTCAAGAATTCATCCCAGGTGACGATTCTTATATGCGTGTATTAAATGCATATGTAGGGAAAGATGGCAAAGTGAAGCTAATGTGTCTAGGAAACCCAATCTTAGAAGAGCATTCACCTGAAGGAATCGGTAGTTATGCAGCAATCGTTACAACATACGATAAAGAATTAATGGATCAAGTACGATTCTTCTTAGAGGATATCGGTTATACAGGCTTTGCTAACTTCGATATGAAATACGATATGCGGGACAAACAATATAAGTTGTTTGAAATCAATTTGCGTAATGGCCGTTCAAGCTATTATGTTACAGCAAGTGGTCATAATTTAATGAAGTATGTAGCTGATGACCATATGTTAAATATTGAACAGGAAGTAACTTATGTTCAGGATAAGCATTTATGGATGATTATTCCTAAAGGTGTATTATTTAAATATGCATCAAATGAAAAGCTTAAACTAGAAGCGAAAAAATTAATTCGTGAAGGGAAATGTACAAACTCTCTTTACTTTAATCAAGATATGAATGCAAAACGTTGGGTGAAGCTGACGTTAAATAATTTAAATTATTATCGAAAATATAAAAAGTACTTTAACAATAAAGGTTTGACTGAATAAAACAAAGAAGCCATCTCAATTAACTGAGATGGCTTCTTTTTAAGGTTCTATAATATTTGTTCGAGTATTACTGAGTAAGGTTATACTTCTTGTAGCTCTACTACAACACCAGAGCGAGCGTCAGCAGCAAATTCAAATGTTTGCATTTCACCCTCGTGTAAACGAGAGATACCTCCACGGTATACAGGAATAGTCATAATGCCATTTGAAAAATTGTCTGTTTTCATAAAAATCCAAGAACCGTCAATCGGTGAATCTTTTTTAAATTCCTTTTTTATGTTTTCGAGTACTTGTCCTGCAGGTACATACGGAGAAACCTTTTCACTTGCTTCTTTAACAATGACTGCGGCAGCAAGGCCAGTAGCAACACCAATTAAAAAATCACGTAATTTCATGCTTTTTTCCTCCTTTTTCTATAGCTTCATTTTAACATAGCATACAGAGTGAATGCACGTTCACACGTTAGCACTTTTTTAGGAAATGTATCCATATTGCGAAGTTGGCATTCAATTTCACCTTGGCTTAATTGTTACTGCCGCTACGCTTTCGTACAGAAAATATTTGTTACTGTCGCTACGTTAGCTCTGCGCTTTCGCACAGATAAATATTTCAGCAAATTTGGGATACCCTGTGACGAGAGCATTTATCCCGTTACTCATTGGAGAATGGGAGTCCTCCGTTTGAATATAGATAAATATGTTACAATGGACAAGGAAGAATATTCTACTTCGTGGGGAGAGAGTCAACATGAATGAGGAAACATTACAATTATTTAAAACATTAACGGAATTACCAGGTGCGCCGGGTAATGAACATGCAGTACGTACATTCATGCGTTCTGAGTTGGAAAAGTACTCGGATGAGATCGTTCAGGATAATTTAGGGGGTATTTTCGGTGTAAAGCATAGTGAAGTTGCTGATGCACCAAAAGTGTTGGTTGCTGGTCATATGGATGAAGTGGCATTCATGGTTACTTCTATTACCGATAACGGGATGATCCGCTTTCAAACATTAGGTGGTTGGTGGAACCAGGTTATGCTAGCGCAACGCGTTGAGGTATTTACCAATAATGGCGCGATTCCAGGTGTAATTTCATCAATACCACCACATTTATTAACAGATACTGAACGTTCTAAACCGATGGATATTAAAAATATGCTTATAGATGTTGGCGCAGACAATAAAGAAGATGCTATTGCACTTGGTGTTCGTCCAGGTCAATCAATTATCCCTGTCTGCCCATTTACACCGATGGCCAATCCGAAAAAAATTATGGCCAAAGCTTGGGATAACCGCTATGGCTGTGGATTGGCAATTGAATTGATGAAAGAAGTTAAGGATGAAAAGCTAGCCTCGCATTTATATTCAGGTGCGAATGTGATGGAAGAGGTTGGTCTGCGTGGTGCTCAAGTGTCCGCAAATATGATTAAACCAGATTTATTCTTTGCTCTAGATGCTTCACCTGCAAATGATATGTCAGGAGAAAAAAATCAATTTGGTCAGCTTGGAAAAGGGACATTATTACGTATTCTTGACCGTACAATGGTTACACATAAAGGCATGCTTGAGTTCATTTTAGATACTGCCGAAACGAATCATATACCTTATCAATATTTTGTATCACAAGGTGGTACGGATGCAGGACGTGTGCACACAGCGAATGACGGTGTTCCTAGTGCAGTAATTGGAATTTGCTCACGCTATATTCATACAGCTGCATCGATTATTCATATTGATGACTATGCAGCTGCAAAAGCTTTAATAGTGGAACTAGTGAAAAAAGCAGATCGTTCGACATTAGCAACAATTCGCGCTAATGTGTAAAATATGACATCCACTGAAACAAGTTAATAGATGCCTTTAGGGGCATCTTTTTCTATGCAAAGAAAGAGGGATTAGAACATGAACATAGCTATTGGTACGACAAACAAAGCAAAAACAGAGGCAGTTGAAGTTATAGCTAGAAAGTATTTTGATAAACCAATTTTCACCTGCGTTAAGGCTGCATCACAAGTATCTGATCAACCGATGACTCATGAAGAAACACGCTTAGGCGCAATAAATCGTTCGAAAAACGCAATCAATGAGACGGGTACGCAATTATCGTTTGGATTAGAGGGTGGAGTGACTGAAATTGATGGTGTGATGTATGTTTGCAACTGGGGAGCTCTTACCGTATCAAATGGCACAACCTATACAGCTTCGGGCGCACAAATTATATTACCAGAAGAAATTGCCCAGGAAATAAGAGCAGGGAAGGAACTTGGACCTGTAATGGAGCAATATACACAACGTCGGGATATCCGACAAGGTGCGGGAGCTGTAGGTATTTTTACACAAGGGTTAGTAAGTCGTCAGGCGATGTTCGAGCATATAGTCTCGCTTCTTGTTGGTCAATATTTGTTCACATTAGCGCATGAGTAGTGTCTGTTGATTAGTAATAATGGAATAGTGAAGTTGCATAATTGATAAAACTTTTTTAAAATAGAAAAAAAGTTAGCAATGAAAGGATGAAGATCATGTCTTATACATCGGTGAGAGTTGTTGGCTTACTACTTCTACTTTTGGGGCTTACTGGTTGTAATCAATCGGTTGATGAACAAATTCAAGATGGACTTCAACATACGACAACCGTTTTTGCGGAACAGCCAGAAGAGCAAACAGATAGTATTGGGGATGTAGAATTATACTTACCTTCAAACTTTAAAGTTGATGACAGTTCAGATGCATATAATATATTAGTAACGAAAGGAAAAGAGAGTTATATTCTTTTCATTAATGATCGTGAAGATGCAAATAGTAAACTATATTACAATCTATTAAAAGCTGATAGTTCAAAATACATAGTCGAAGAAAATACTTATGAAAAGAATGGTATTTTTGGCTTTGCGGCTGTTTTAAAAACTGATAATGAGAACGAATTTGAGCTTATTGTTAGTAATGGTGGTGTAAAAATGACGACCATTTCTCAGGCAAAACATATTAAAGATAATTTACACGAGATGACGAAAATCGTTCATTCGGTTAAGATTAAATAAATTGGATAGTTTTGAACAGAACGGTTCACAAACATGTGAGCCGTTTTCTCTTCATTTGGCAAATAGTAAGTTACAATAGAGGAACTCAGTTTATAAACGTCACATCCAGTGACATTTCTGCGCAACAGTGCTGAACCTAAATTGATTTTGAAGAAAGGATGTGAGCTAGGTGAAACAAATTAAATCAGAACAACTTGTGTCCCTATTAAAACAACAATTGAATGAGGGAAAGTTTGATTTTGAATTTGACAAAAAGCACGATAAATTACGTCTGAACCATAAAAAAATTGGTAAAGGGATGGAGCTCTCTCTACCAGGTATATTAGCCAAATATAATGACAAGCAAGGGGCTGCAATCGATGAAGTCGTTTATACAATCGAGCAAACCTTTAATGCGATGGAGCAAGAGATGGAACAAGGATTCCAAACTACTACACAAATTTATCCAGTTATTCGTGCGACATCCTACCCTCAAGCCTCGAAGGAGGGGCATGCATTCATCACGACTGAACATACAGCTGAAACACGTATTTTTTATGCGCTTGATTTAGGAAAAACTTATCGTTTTATTGATGAATCCATGTTAGAGGTACTACAATTAACAGTAGAGCAAGTTCGTGATATGGCACGATTCTCTGTAAAGCAACTACCAGCAGTTTATAAAAAAGATGAAGTTGCAGGGAATGTTTTCTATTTTGTTAATGCTAATGATGGCTACGATGCAAGTCGCATTTTAAATGAAAGCTTTTTGAAAGACATGCAGACTAAAATTGAGGGTGACATGACGTTATCTGTGCCACATCAGGATGTATTAATAGTAGGTGATATTCGTAATGAAACAGGGTATGATGTATTAGCACAGATGACAATGCATTTCTTTGCTGTCGGTACCGTACCGATTACGTCATTATCTTTTATTTATGAAGATGGGGAGCTAGAACCGATCTTTATATTAGCAAAAAACAGAGTTAAAAAGGAGCAAGAGAAACAATGAATGTATTTTACAACAAAGAGCATGTAGGAGATGTATTGCTAGTACAATTAGCGACAGAATCAATCGTGAAAACAGAGGTAGAACGTGCGGGGGATATCGCTATTTTAAAGGAAGCACAAACAGGAGAAATTAAAGCATTTAATTTATTTAATGCCAGCAACTATATACAAACTGAAGCACAAGGTTTAGTTGAAGTTACTCCAGAATTAGCTGCGCAGCTAGAGGCAGCTATTGCAAAAAACGGAGCTGAAATCAGCTTAGATGTAGATTTTTCTCCAAAATTTGTTGTGGGCTATGTAGAAACAAAGGACAAGCACCCGAATGCTGATAAACTAAGCATTTGTTCTGTAAACGTAGGTGAAGAAACATTACAAATTGTATGTGGCGCACCAAATGTGGAAGCGGGTCAAAAGGTTGTCGTAGCTAAAATCGGTGCAGTAATGCCTTCTGGAATGCTTATTAAAGAAGGTAATTTGCGAGGTGTTGAATCCTACGGTATGCTATGTTCAGCACGCGAATTAGCGATACCAAATGCACCTTCTGAAAAAGGAATTTTAGTTTTACCGGAAGATGCGAAAACTGGTAGTGCGTTCGAAACACCAACTAAATAAAGTCTTCGGAAACACGGTTTAGCTTTGCAGAAGTAAAGTGATATCCTAATTAATACCAAGACCGAATTGATTATATGTACTTAAAATCGTTATGCTACTAATATGCTAGTAACATAACGATTTTTTTGTCTAGAATGAGCCTCTAAATACAAGTTTCTATTACATTTTTATGGTATGCTTTTTGTTATAGACATTTAACTTCTTTCAGAAATATTTTTTGTACCGAAAGCGTAGCGACAGGTACAGAAGTCTCCTACCTCTGTAGGTGGTGAGATGAATGCACATTTAGGCTACTTTTCAGCGGGTGTCCAAATACCCGCTGAAATAGAGGAACTCAGTCTAAGAAAGCACGTCCTGTGGCAACGACTGAGTGACTAACATCGTGCTGTTGCTACCGCTACACTTTCGCACAGAAAACATATGTTGCTGCCGCTACGCTTTCGCACAGAAAACATATGTTGGCCTAAAGCCTCCGGCGGATTTACCGAGGCATAATTGATTTAGTAAATGCTATAAATGAAGTGTAAGAGAAATGAGTGAAACAATGTGAATTGGTTAAAAAAACAAATGGATAAATTTTTAAATAAAGATGACAATGAATACGAATATGAAGAGTTTTATGATGACTATGAAGAAGAACGATCTGAGCAACTAAACTCATATAAAGAAACAACAGCAGCAAAGCAAAAAACTTTTCGTTTTCCGTTAATTGAGGATGAGGAATTTTCAGCTCCACCATCAACACCATCATCAAAAGAAGCATTCAATTATATGGACGATGCATCCTCCGGACAAATTGAAGATTTAACGCTACCGAGGCATTTAAATAATCATATTGTGGATTCGAGTGTTTATGATATTGAAGTTTCAGGTATTCGAGACCTATTAGCAAATCGAACGAAGAGAACAGGTAGAACGACGATTACGCGAAGTCAGCCTGAACCGGAGAATCGTTCGAAAGCAAGTCTTGTTTTTCGAGATGCACAAAATGAATTACCGACTGCGCCTAAGGATACGAATTATCCATTAGAAAAAACAGATGAAAGTGATTTACCTGCTAATCGCAAACGTTTTGTACCAAGTGATGTTCCGTCACCAGTTTATGGTTTTACTAAGCCGAGCCCAATTGAGCAACTATTAGAGAAACGGAAGGAAGAGCACGATAAAAAAGAGTTAGAAGTACCTATAGCATCTGAGTCTATAGAAGAAGCGACAACAAATGGGGCTATTGAAAATATACTAGAAGAAAAAGAGCCTAATAGTGCAGATCAAAAGGATGGACTTGAACAGTTAGAAATCCTTGAAACAATTGAAGCACCTGCAAAGCCACCGATTACTTTTGATGATAAATTATCAGATGAAACCAATCATCCTAATGATAAAACGACAACGGAATTACCTGTACCACTAACAACTTCTTTTGCCGTAGAATTTGAAGACCAAGTGAAAGAAGCTGTTCAGCATGAGCTGAATATTGAACAACTTCCGGTTGATCAATCAGAAATTCATGTAAAAGAAGTAGTCGTAGAACAAGTACAAATCGAAAATTCTACCATCCACATTGGTGAAGTTACAGTAGTCCAGCCATCCATGAATGAAGATGGTGTGCAAGATATATTGCAAGAACAATCTGTAGAAAAGAAAGAAAAAAGTAGTGGGGTTCCATTCAATGTTTTAATGCTAAAAACTGATAAAGAGAAATGGAGAATCCGACAGCAATTAAAAAATACGAAGCCGACCCAAACAATTGTTGAAAAGGATCAAGAAGAACAGGAGACATCTTTTGAGCCGATTCATTTAGAGGAAGAACAACAATTGGTACCATCCAATAATGAACAAATTCAACGAGAGATTAGTGAGTTAGAGATGGATGATAAAACAGCACCACAATCGTCGGAGGAAGACGAGGTTTCTATTCATAATACTGCTCCATTCAATGCTGCAACAGATAGTGTATCCGTCATTACAATGGCACCAGTAACATCAATGTCGAACGTTGCGACATTAGAAAAGACTGTGATTGATGTTGAAAGCTCCGACGAAATTTCAGCAACTACCGAAAAGGAAGTAGAAGTAACAACTGAAACGGAAATGGAAGCGACTACCGAAAAGGAAGTAGAAGTAACAACTGAAACGGAAGTGGAAGTGACTACCGAAAAGGAAGTAGAAGTAACAACTGAAACGGAAGTGGAAGTGACTACCGAAAAGGAAGTAGAAGTAACAACCGAAAAGGAACTAGAAACAACTACTGAACAGGAGCTTACTACCGAAAATGTAGTGATTCCCGAAGAGAATTATATTGATCTAGAAGAGTATCCAGAGCAACCTTCTAAATCAGATGAAACATTCGTGGGAAATCAAGTGATGGAAATACCTCGAAAACCTGTTCATGTGTATCAAAAGCCAGAAGATGAGTTTTTAGAGCCACCTGAGGAAAAAACACAGGATACTGAGTGGATGGAGCAACAAGGGGATACGTTGGTCGAAGCTTTGTCTTATTTCCAAGTCTCAGCTCAAATAGAATCCATTATGCAAGGACCTGCCGTGACACAATTTGAAATAACAGTGAGTCATGGTACGAAGGTTAGTAAAATCCGCAATCTATCAGATGATTTGAAGCTTGCATTGGCAGCAAAAGATATCCGTATCCAAGCTCCGATTCCTGGGAAGAGCTCAATTGGCATTGAGATACCGAACCGTGTATCTCGCGCTGTTCGATTATCAGAAGTGACAAATAGTGCTTCTTTCCTTGAGTCAGATTCACCGTTAGAAGCAGCATTGGGTCTGGATTTAACAGGAAAGCCTGTAACCATTGATTTACGAAAAATGCCACATGGCTTAATTGCCGGAGCTACAGGTTCTGGTAAATCAGTTTGTATCAATTCAATTTTGGTTAGTTTATTATATAAAGCAGCACCACATGAATTAAAACTGATGCTGATTGATCCTAAAATGGTAGAATTAGCACCGTTTAATCATATTCCACATTTAGTTAGCCCAGTCATCACAGATGTTAAAGCTGCTACAGCTGCACTTAAATGGGCAGTGGAGGAAATGGAGCGTCGTTATCAGTTGTTTGCTCATGCAGGTGCACGTGATATTACACGTTATAATGCAATTGCGGATAAAAATAATGAGCATAGCTTAAAATTACCTTATATTCTAATTGTCATAGATGAATTGGCAGATTTAATGATGATGTCTCCTACAGATGTAGAGGAGGCAATTTGTCGTATTGCGCAAAAGGCACGTGCTTGTGGTATCCATTTAATTGTTGCAACTCAAAGACCTTCTGTAGACGTTATTACAGGGCTTATTAAATCAAATATTCCTACACGTATTGCTTTCGCGGTATCTTCACAAATTGATTCACGTACAATTTTAGATGGGCAAGGTGCAGAAAGATTACTTGGACGAGGCGATATGTTATATTTGGGTAATGGTATGTCTGCTCCAGTGCGTTTACAAGGTACATTTGTGACAGATGATGAAATTGAAGCGATTATTGAGCATGTTCGTGAACAAGGAGAGCCGGATTATATATTCGATCAAGAGGAACTTTTAAAGAAGACGGAGGTTTCTGCTGAACAAGATGATCTGTTTGAGGATGTATGTCGATTTGTCTATGAGCAAGGAGGTGCTTCTACTTCTTTGATTCAGCGCAAATACCATATTGGTTATAATCGTGCTGCTCGTTTAATCGATATGTTGGAATCACATGGCTTTGTGTCCGAGGCAAGAGGCAGTAAACCACGAGAAAGTTATATTACGGAAGAAGATTTAATTGCTATGTTTGAATAAGAATTGTATTGTTTTCGTATAGATTATCTTCATTACGTCAAAATTAGTTTTTTTAGAAAAGTTGCACATTTATCCTTATGCTTAAATAGTGCTATAATAGACGAGATGTGTTGATTAGTACGTATTTTTTAGCACTTCCAAAGGTATTAATACCTAATAATTAGTGAAAAAATACGATACACCTAATAGATGATAGAAGGGATATTGAATTCCCGGGGGGTTTAATTAATGACAGTTTTTCATTTCACAGGCATTAAAGGTTCTGGCATGAGTTCACTTGCACAAATCTTATTTGATGCTGGTGAACAAGTACAGGGCTCAGATATTGATAAATATTTCTTCACGGAACAGCCGTTACGTGAGCGTAATATTTCAATTTTTACATTTAATGCAGATAATATTAAAGAAGGTATGACAGTTATTGCAGGGAACGCATTTCCTGATGATCATCCCGAATTAGAGCGTGCACGTCAAATCGGTGTAGAAGTTATTCGTTACCATAAATTTTTAGGTGAATATATCGGTAATTATACGTCGATTGCTATTACGGGTGCACATGGTAAAACATCTACGACAGGCTTAATGGCTCATGTTGTAGGAGGCTATAAACCAACTTCTTATTTAATCGGTGATGGAACAGGAGCTGGGCATGAAAATGCCGATTTCTTTGTGATGGAAGCATGTGAATACCGTCGACACTTTTTAGCATACAATCCCGATTACGCAGTAATGACTAATATTGATTTTGACCATCCTGACTATTTTGCAAACATAGAGGATGTATATTCAGCCTTTCAAGCATTAGCATTACAGGTTAAAAAAGCTATTATTGCTTGCGGTGATGATGAACATCTACAACGTATTCAAGCAAAGGTACCAGTTGTTTATTATGGATTTGGGGCTGAAAATGATTTTGAGGCTCGTAATGTTGAAAAAACAACAAAGGGTACAAAATTTGATGTATTTGTCCGCAATGAATTTTATAGTACATTCTTTATACCATTGTTTGGTGACCACGCAGTATTAAATACTTTAGCTGTTATTACACTTTGCCAATATGAAGGTATTTCACCAGACATCGTTCAAGAACGTTTAAACACATATAAAGGTGTAAAAAGACGTTTTACAGAAACGGAAATTGGGAATAATGTTTTAATAGATGACTATGCACACCATCCAACTGAAATCCGTGCAACGGTTCAATCGGCACGACAAAAATATCCGGATCGTGAGCTAGTTGCTATTTTCCAACCACATACATTTACACGTACACAAGCTTTTTTACAGGATTTCGCAGATAGTCTAAGTCTTGCAGATACAGCATACTTATGTGATATTTTTGGCTCTGCAAGGGAAACACAAGGCGCACTTTCAATCCAAGATTTAGCGTCTTTAATTGAAGGCAGTGCAGTGATTACCACTGAAGGAATCGATGTGTTAACAAAGCATAAGGGCGCAGTATTTTTATTTATGGGCGCTGGCGATGTTCACAAATTCCAAGATGCTTTTGAAGACGTGCTAAAGAACAACGAAACAGCTTAATCCGCAAGGAATAAGCTGTTTTTTCTCAAAAATGAGAAGGAATTCAGGTTTTTTTGTCGAAGATAAGGATAGTATTAGTAAAGAGAATTTTTACTTGCAGGAGGTCTAGTTATGGAAGTTATTTTGTATATTGCAGCAATCATCGCAGCAATCGGTTTTTTAATTTTATGTGTGAGCGTAGGAATGACATTATTTTCGCTCAAATCAATCCTCAACAGTTTAGCAGGAACATTATCAGGTATCGAAGGACAAATGGAAGGGATTACACGTGAAACGACTTCCTTACTATCCAAAACAAATAGCTTGGCAGAGGATATTCAAGAAAAATCTGAACAGTTAAATTCTGTTGTTCATGCAGTCAAAGGAATTGGCGACTCTGTGAATGGTTTAAATACATCTGTACAGCAAATTACTTCTTCAATTTCTACAAGTGTGGAACAAAATGAAGAAAAAATTGCACAGGTTGTTCAGTGGAGCAATGTCGCGATCGGCATTGCTGATAAGTGGAAAAAACGTAAAATTACCGATCAGGCCAATGCGGTGATTCAAGATGATGTTTATCCTTTTGAATCAGAGCAAACGGAAAAATCGAAAAGAAAATGGGGCCGTAAAAAATAATTATTATTCGGTAGGTGTTAATGCCATCTGAATAAAAATAAAGTCTTAGGCATAAGTTGAAGAATGCATCCGCGAAGGCAGATGGACAACCAGTCTAGGCAAAATAGATAATAAGATGGGGAGGAATTGTTGCATGACAACTCAAAAGCCAAATTTTAATGAAGTGAAGGAACAACAACTTGAAAGTTCATTGCCACAGCTTTATCATCCGCAGGAATCAATTTATGAGGAGGAGCGAGTGAACATGAAGGATTTCGTTATTGGTGCATTAGTTGGGGGTATAGTGGGTGCAGCTGCCGGCTTATTACTAGCTCCGAAATCAGGAAAAGATTTACTTAGCGATGTAGCAGTACAAGCTGTTAGCCTAAAAGATAAGAGTGCAGATTTCTCGACAACTGCAAAAGATAAAACGGTTCAATTATCTAAACAAATTCAAGAACAATCTACACAATTAGTAGAGAAAGTAAAAACATTAAAATCAGCAAAGGCACCAACTGTTTTTGACGATGGTACTGTTTCTTTCGAGGGTGAAGAGCCACTGGAGGATTTCATTGCTAGCGAAGAACCTAAAGCAGAGGATGCTAGTGAAAAAAAGGAACAAGCTGAAGAAAAAAGTGAAGAAGTTCGCGCGTAAGCGTAATATATAAAAGGGATACGATACATCTAACAACGATGTATCGTATCCTTTTTTTATTGTTAAGGAAACTATGGATTTTCTGCCTGTGGATAAACTAGAGCAAAGTCGTCGTCTAGGCTAAAACGCTACATCCTCGAGGTCGCTTCGATCCCTCGGGCAAAAGTGGTGGAGCGTTTACTTTTGCTTCGGGCTCTCCAGCGCTTGTCGGATGTAAACGAGCGTTTTAGCGCATTTGTTCAGATATAGGTGCTTTTTCTAGTAAAATTTCTAGTTTATCCCCGCCGAAAATCTCCGTATCGAAGCTTGCCGGTTGACCATTTCGTAAAATCGTAAAATTTCCTTTAAATGTAGTAGGTAGTTGCCAATTAGAGAAGCGGAACACATCCTGGTATATCCAACGACTTCGGTCTTTCTCTTTAAATGAAATGCTGGATCCATTTAGAACGGTCGAGAGCGGTGATACCACTACTTGATTAACAAGAACTTCGTTGGCCATTTTTTTTAGCTCTACTACCTCGTTTTGGAAGTGTATGATGATTTTATCCTCAAGTAAAACACTCATTTGGTCAGCAATCCGTTGAACGGTAGGGAATGTTTGTTGCTGAAATGTAAGTACATCACCATCTTGTACAGCATAGGACATTTTAGATGGTTTACCATTAATCATTAAATGAGCTGAAAACTCTGGTAAATAAAGTGGCTTTCCGTCCACTTGAATATAAAATGACTCAAATTGCTTTAATAACTCCCAGTTATTTGTGAGCTTAAATACATCCTCGACCGTTTCAGCTATTTCAAACATCACAACATCTCGATCATTTAATGCACTATCGAGTGATGCAGGGGAACCATTAATCATTATTTTTGGTTCAATTACATATTTTGTGTGTTGAATCGTAACGGTTTTAATGGCAGCATCATCTACAATATCTCTCACCGTAGCATTAGCTGGCTGACCGTCTTGGCCTTCAATTAGCTGGATGGCATCGCCTGTTTTAATCATCGTTTTAGTGGATGCCTGATGACCATTCACTAAAATTTCTGCCGGTTGACCGTGACCACCAGGGATGAAAATATCTTGTCCATTTACATTCACTGATAGTCCATGTCCTGGTTTTCCATATAACTGCTTTGCTCGAATATTGGCTGCTAAAAATGCATCAGCAACAGTCATTTCCTTTAATTCAAATAGGCGCACTATTTGTTCATTAACAGTTAGACTCATATATTGAATAGGCATTTTTTTTGCTGCAATGGCAATACCAATTGGGGTCACCAATTCAGGAGATGCTTTAATATGATCTTCCTTCGTTAAGTTTTGAATAGCGTCAATCCCTCGAACGGCAATGCGATTGGCAGGTAAATTTAGTACTAGTCCAAGTTCAGTTGTAAGTTTGGGTGTTAAGCTACCTCCACCAACAAGCATTACGGCCTTAGGAGCTGACTGATTATTAAGACGTAATATTTCTTCTCCAATGGCTTTTGCCAGTTGCTTGACAGCAGGATCGATTGCTTGAAGAACTTCCTCTTTCGGATAATATTGATCAAAGCCTAAAATATCCTGGATTAATATTTCTTCTTCTGTTTGCAGTTGACGCTTCGCTTCTTCGGCCACTGGGAAGTCGAGTAAATAGTGGTCACTTAAGGCCTCTGTTATTTCATCACCAGCTGTAGGTACCATGCCATATGCGACAACAGTACTTTTATCGGTAATGGCAATATCAGATGTACCAGCACCAATATCAACTAGCGCCACATTTAAACGACGCATAGTTGGGGGGATAAGCACATTTATAGCTGCAATAGGTTCTAATGTTAGTGCATCCATCTCTAAATCCGCGCGTTTAAGAGCCGCAATAAGCGATTCTACGACAACTCGTGGCAAGAACGTAGCAATAACTTCGATTTGTGCTTCATCGCCTTGCTGATCGAGTAGGCTACCAATTTCTTCGCCATCTAAACGATAGTATAGAACTGAATAGCCAACACAATAATAGTGGCTTATTTTAGCATCATCTTTGTGTTGAAGGAGCTGTTGCTGTGCCTGTTGAACAGCTTGTAGTTCTAAACGACTGATATCTTCTTCTGTAAAGATAGGCCGATTACGAATACTGATTGTCACGCTTGCTTGTTCTGTTTTCAATGAACGACCAGCGGCAGCGACACTCACTTTTGTTAAAGGACCATGCTTCTCTTCAAGTTCATGTTTAATTTCATTGATTAAATCTGCCACATACATGACATTATGTATTTGACCATCTACCATGGCGCGTTCTTTATGTTCTTTTACTAAAATGTCTTCCACGTGAAAGCGGTCATTATCTTCTGCTAAAATAATACCAACTACAGAACGTGTACCGATATCAAGTGCAAATAATTTTGAACTCAAAGTACTCGCATCCTTTCTAGTAATATGTTAATATAATTATACAATTTAGCGAGTTGAAGCGCTAAATTAAAAATGCGTGACATTCTGTGCAACATTGATTATAATGATGCTAATATCTAAAAATGTAACATACATTTCAGAGTTCTGAAAGTGTCTGTCATGAGGAGAGGAGCAAGAAAGCATGAGCCAAAAAGATTTAGAAAGCTTACGTAGTCAAATTGACGGTTTAAACTTAGAAATTCTTCGTCTAATTAACGAACGAGCAGCAGTAGTTGATGAAATCGGTAAGATTAAAGAAAAACAAGGTGTGATCCGCTATGATCCATTGCGTGAACGACACATGCTTGATCTTATTAAAGAGCACAATCAAGGTCCATTAAACCAAATGACGGTTGATTATATATTTAAGCAAATCTTTAAAACAGCTTTAAAACAACTAGAAGCAGATAAGAAAAAAGAGTTACTTGTATCGCGCAAGAAAAAATCAGAAGATACTGTCATTAATATAAACGGTGAGCTAATTGGACAAGGAAAACCATCTTTCGTATTTGGACCTTGTGCTGTAGAATCATACGAACAAGTAGCAGCAGTAGCAGAATCTATTAAAGCAAAAGGTGAAAAATTAATTCGTGGTGGTGCTTATAAGCCACGTACTTCTCCATATGACTTCCAAGGTCTTGGATTAGAAGGACTTAAAATTTTAAAACGTGTGTCAGAGGAATACGGTTTAGGCGTTATTACGGAAATTGTTACACCAGGTCATTTAGAGGAAGCATTAGATTACATCGATGTTATCCAAATTGGTGCACGTAATATGCAAAACTTCGAATTATTAAAAGCAGCGGGTGCAACAAATAAACCTGTCCTTTTAAAACGAGGCTTAGCAGCGACAATTGATGAATTCATTCACGCAGCAGAATACATTATGTCAAAAGGAAATGAAAACATCATTCTTTGTGAGCGTGGTATTCGTACTTACGAAAAAGCAACTCGTAACACATTAGATATTTCTGCTGTACCAATTTTAAAACAAGAAACGCATTTACCAGTATTCGTAGACGTTACACATTCAACAGGTCGTCGTGATTTACTATTGCCATGTGCTAAGGCAGCAATTGCTATTGGAGCTGATGGCGTCATGGCAGAGGTGCATCCAGATCCATCTGTAGCACTTTCAGATTCACAACAACAAATGGATATTCCAACATTTGATGCTTTCTACAAAACACTACAAACTTTCATGAAGAACCATGAAATCAATGCTTAACTTCTTTCAGCAACACCCGCTGAAATAGAGGAACTCAGTCTAAGAACGCCACGTCCTGTGGCAACGACTGAGTGACCAACATCGTGTTGGCCCAAAGCCCCCGGCGGATGTCACGGAATCGGAAAGGAGTGCTTAGAGGATGTTAGCCTAAAATCATCGCATCCATGCGATAACGGCTAACTGACCTGCATCGGTAAAAACGCCACGTCCTGTGGCATTACCGAAATGATCGACATCGTGTCGGCTTTCAGCAGGCCTAAGCACAAAGCCGATTCCAGACGTAATTATGACGGGGCATAATTGATGTGTTGATAAACACCGCTTGCTTTAATCGGCAGGCGGTGTTTACTATATAGTGACAAAATAATGTCTAGAATAGTACTACTTGTACTTGGTTTTTCTTTTCATATACATACTGCTTCTTGAAAAGAATATTAAAATTATCGTATGATAAGGCTATAAAAGGAAAAAGGGAGGCACGTACGATGACTGTTACAATTTATGATGTTGCAAGAGAAGCAAATGTTTCTATGGCAACTGTCTCTCGTGTAGTCAATGGTAATCAAAACGTAAAACCGGCAACACGAAAAAAAGTATTAGAAGTAATTGAACGATTAGAGTATCGTCCAAACGCAGTAGCGCGAGGATTAGCAAGTAAGAAAACAACAACAGTTGGCGTGATTATCCCGGATATTGCAAACAATGTTTATGCGGAACTGGCACGTGGTGTAGAGGATATTGCAACAATGTATCGTTACAATATTATTTTAGCCAACTCAGACCAACATGAAGATAAAGAGCTTCAGCTACTGGATACAATGCTGGGAAAACAGGTTGACGGTATTGTCATGATGAGTGATGAAGTAACTGAAAAAATGCAACAAACTATGGATCATTCTCCTGTGCCAATTGTACTTGCAGGTTCAGTGGATGAATCACAAACAATTGCGACAGTTAATATTGATTATTACCAAGCAGCTTATGAGGCGATTACATTACTTATTCAAAATGGTCATAAGCGAATCGCTTTCGTAACAGGTCCGCTTTCGTATACTATTAATGGAAAATTCAAACTTGCAGCTTATAAAAAAGCCTTACAAGATGCAGGTTACCCTATAGATGAATCACTAATCGCTGCTGATGAATCGAGCTATGATATGGGCTTAGAGGCGTGGGAAACATTATCCTCACTTGAAAATCCTCCAACAGCTTATTTTGCAGGTAGTGATGAATTAGCAATTGGATTGATTCATGGTGCACAGGATGCAGGCAAAGATGTACCTGAGGATATCGAAGTAATTAGCTTTGAAAATTCAAAATTAGCTCGCATGGTTCGTCCACAGTTAACAAGTGTCGCGTTACCACTGTACGATATCGGAGCTGTCGCAATGCGCCTGCTGACAAAATTAATGAACAAAGAGCCTGTTGAAGACGAAGCGGTTATTTTACCGCATCGTATTGAGCATCGCCAATCTGTCAAAAGTAAATAACGATACTTAACACGTAAATCTGATTAAGGATTTACGTGTTTTTATGTAGACGGATAGATGACTGAGGGCAAATGAAAAAGCCTCACGATTGTCGTGAGGCTAGTGTTAAACGTGTTTTTCATTACGAATAATATGTAGCGCTTTGGCTAGCATTTGCGCGTTTTTTTCTTCAATCTCAGCCTTTCGAGGGATTGGCTCATACAATGGATTAGGATCCTCCCAAGTTGGAATAAAAGGCACTGGCGCTTCAGGCTGCCAACGGTCTAACCATGCTTGAGGGAGAGGACCAGTCGGTAATTGCTGATCTGTCATTTCAAGCCATAGCATAGACCATGCACGAGGCACGACACGCCAAATATCGTACCCGCCACCACCGACAGCAATCCATTTGCCTCCACAATATTCATGTGCTAATTTATGTGCAAGCTTTGGAATTTCTCTATAAATATTCATTGTTCCATATAAATGTGTTAATGGATCGAAAAAATGTGCATCTGCGCCATTTTGCGTTAGCACAACATCCGGTTTGAAAAATTCAAAGACTTCTCGCATAGCTTTTTCATATATTTCTAGGAAACTCTCATCTTCTGTAAAAGCATCAATTGGAAAATTAAAAGAAGCGCCATAGCCTTGTCCATTTCCGCGTTCCGTAATATTACCAGTTCCGGGGAAAAGATAGCGTCCTGTTTCATGAATGGACAATGTACAAACATCTGGATCTTCATAAAAACTCCATTGCACCCCATCTCCATGATGGGCATCGGTATCTACATAAAGTACACGAGCATTGTATTTTTCCTGTAAATAGCGAATGGCTACTGTACTATCGTTGTAAATACAAAAACCTGATGCACGGCCACGGAAGCCGTGATGTAGTCCTCCGCCTAGATTGAGGGCGTGCTCGGCCTTTCCTTCCATAACATAGTCGACAGCTGTTAACGTTCCACCGACAAGTTGTGCACTTGCTTCATGCATATTTTCAAAAATGGGTGTATCTTCTGTGCCAATGCCGTAGCTTTCACATTGTGCCTCTGAAAGCTCACCGTGGCCGGCTCTTTTAACGATATCAATATATTTTGGATCATGGGCAAGTAAAAGCTCTTCCTCTGTTGCGACACGAGCTGGAACAATATCCAAATCATTAAGAGCATCAATATTCTTTAGCAAATCCATTGTAAGCGTCAAGCGTTTATGATTGAAAGGATGAGTATCTGAAAATTTATATCCGAGTTGCTCTGGCGAGTATACAAATACTGCTTTTTTCATTGTATTGAAACACCAGGTAAATTTGGCCATAATACATCAAAGCCTTCTTTACGAAGATCTTCAATCATGGCCAGTGGATTCAGGGTTTTTACTCGGATACTTAATATTTTGTTTTGCGTATTTTCAGAGTCAGGATAAACTAAGACGCTTTGGACATTTGCATGATGTTCGTGAAAAACTTTTGTGATCTCAAATAATATTCCTGGCGTATCGGCTACACGAATTTCAATTTTTGAGCCAGGTTCAGTGGCACCTGTTAACTCTATATATGTATAGAGTAAATCTGTAGTAGTTACTATCCCAACTAATTTCCCTCCAGAGACAATGGGTAAACAGCCTACTTTGGATTCATAAAAAGTAAGAGCTACTTCTTCTACGAAATCAAGTGGATGACCGACAAGTGGATTTTTAATCATAATTTCTTCCACTTTTGCATTAAAAACTGGAGAATTAGGCTCATCCCGTAAAGAGGAAGGTAAAGCCTCTTTAATATCTCTTTCAGTGATAACCCCAAGAACGTGATGTTCCTCATCTACAACTGGCAAATGACGTACTTTTTTCTCACGCATTAATTTCAATGCTTCAAACACTGTATTTGTCGGAGCCAGCGTATGAGGCTCATCATTCATAATTTCTTCTACGATCATATACTCATCCCCTTGTGTTGGTTTTAATACATGAAGCGATTTCTAAAACGAAGTCTATCAAATCTTTCCATTGTCTCAGGGTGCACGCGTTTTCCTTCACGTGCCATCAAGCAGTTAGCAGGATGTGATGTAATTTCAGGGTCATCTGTAGCAAAATATTCGAAGTTAGCAGAGCCCATCATTTTCTCCATCATTTTGCGATAATCCCAAACATTTAAACCAGTCCCTTTTAAGTCCCAATGCCAATAATATTCGGTAGTGATAACAAGATAGTCTTCCATTTCATCTCCCATAAAAGACACGGCTAGTAGTGCCTTACCAACACCTGTACCACGATATTCTGGAATGACTTCAATAGCACCTAGCTCAATCATGTTATCAATTCGATCTTCCGCCCATCGTTCAAGTGGATCGGGATATAAATAAGTGACGTAGCCTACAATAATGTTTTCGTTTCGAATAATAATAATTCGTCCTTCAGGAAGCCCTGCAATTTCTATAATGGCTTGCTGCTGTTGCTTTGGAGGTCTAAAAGCAACCAAGCCTTCGTGGAATGAATATGTAGCTAATTTTTCTGGAGGAACAGGTCCTTCCACATACACAGTACCATGCTTAGTTTCCATTGTGACAGAAAAAAAAGTTCTTTTATGTTCCATGATTACACCACCTGAGTTTAATAATTCCATTATAGCTGATTTCCTGCGGAAAAACGCTATTATTTGCAAAATATACCTGTATTTTTGGAAAAGTAAAAATATTAAGACATTCTTAATGGATTCGTGTAAAATATATGTATATTGCATCTGTTATTCAACAGATAAATGTAGTGTGAATAGCATTCGTTAATTTTACACTGTCTAAACTGTTATATAACAAGTGCCGCATAACGTATTTGTCTTTGGAGAAGGTGGCGGATTTTGAAGGGGTAAATAATGAAATTAATTCGCTTACTAATGTACTAAGGCGATAGCAAAGAAAGGGGTAGTTTCATGGGGATGAAAATGTTGGAGAAGTTGAATGCTTTACCGGGGCAATATAATTTGCTTGATTATGAGAAAGCTGCGGCAACACATGATTGGGCAGAGACAGAAAAGGGATTTAGTTGGTATGAAACAGGGCTTGTGAATATGGCATATGAGGCAATTGATCGTCATACAGAAACGCATCGAAAAAACAAAATTGCACTTTATTTTAATGATGGAAAACGTAAAGAGGCTTATTCTTTCAACGAAATGAAGAAGCTGACAAATAAAGCTGCAAATGTTTTTAAGGACGCAACAAATTTAGAAAAAGGTGATCGATTATTTATTTTCATGCCACGTTCACCGGAGCTTTATTTTTCTTTATTAGGTGCATTGAAAATGGGTGTTATTGTAGGTCCATTATTCGAGGCATTTATGGAAGGTGCTGTTTATGACAGACTTGTAGATAGTGAAGCTAAAGTATTAGTGACAACACCAGAGTTACTGGAACGTGTACCTTTAGCAAAGCTACCACATTTGCAGCATGTCTTTTTAGTAGGATCTGATATAGAGGAAACAACACAAATTTTTGATTTTAATAGACGCTTGAAAGAAGCATCTTCTCAATTTGACATTGAATGGGTGGACAGAGAGGATGGTATGATTCTTCATTATACTTCTGGATCAACTGGAGCACCAAAGGGTGTTTTGCATGTTCATAACGCAATGCTTCAACAATATCAATCGACGCAATGGGTACTAGATTTACGTGAAGATGATATTTACTGGTGTACGGCTGATCCGGGATGGGTAACTGGAACAGCATATGGCATTTTTGGTCCATGGTTAAATGGTATCACAATGTTAATTGTTGGCGGAAGGTTCTCTCCACAAGCTTGGTACCAAGCAATTGAGGATTATAGTGTAACAGTTTGGTATAGTGCACCAACAGCTTTCAGAATGTTAATGGGTGCTGGTAGTGGTATGCTTGCGAATTATGATTTATCTTCGTTGCGCCACGTTTTATCTGTTGGTGAGCCGTTAAATCCAGAGGTAATTCGTTGGGGGATTGATGAGCTCGAACACCGTATTCATGATACGTGGTGGATGACAGAAACGGGTGCACATATGATTTGTAACTATCCTTCTGTGGATATTAAGCCAGGATCAATGGGAAAACCATTACCAGGTATCCATGCGACGATTGTTGATGACGCTGGTAATGAAGTACCACCTTTTACAATGGGGAATCTAGCAATTCGACGTGGTTGGCCAGCGATGATGCGTCAAATTTGGGGGAATCCAGAGCGTTATGAATCCTATTTCTTAAAAGGTGAATGGTATGTGTCTGGGGACTCCGCCTATATGGATGATGATGGTTACTTCTGGTTCCAAGGGCGTGTAGATGATGTGATTATGACAGCTGGTGAGCGGGTAGGTCCTTTTGAGGTAGAAAGTAAGCTACTAGAGCATCCTGATATAGTCGAGGCAGGGGTGATTGGAAAGCCAGATCCTGTACGAGGTGAAATTATTAAAGCTTTTGTATCCTTACGTGAAGGCGTAGCACCTTCAGATGTATTGATTGAGGATATTCGTAATTTTGTTAAGAAGGGCTTATCTGCACACGCAGCACCTCGTGAAATCGAATTTAAGGATAAGTTACCAAAAACACGCAGTGGTAAGATCATGCGACGTGTGTTAAAGGCATGGGAGTTAAATTTACCAACAGGTGACTTATCTACGATGGAAGATTAATTTTGTAGTATAAGAAGCAGGAATTTATTCGGTCGACGAAAAATTCCTGCTTTCTTTTTTGAGAAAGTATAACTTCATTCAACGGGATTTTACTTCAATTTTACCGTTAGTTACTAAAAAAGAAGAAAAGAGTATACAAAAATTATTTGCATAATAAAACATCTCCTTTTAAGTAGAAAAATGCCTTACTCGATATAAAAGTAGTTATTTTAAAACGTATGCCATGTTGATTGGAGTGGAGACTGGGCGACTCCTTGGGGATCAGCGTCACAGATGAGACCCTGCAGCGAAGCGAAGCGGCTCATCGGACGCCCCCAGGAAAGCGTCCCAGTCGGAACGGAAATCAACCACACGTTATGATGATAATAGATAAAAATTTAGAAAAGTTTAAATATAAATAAAAATTCAATTGACTTAATAAATATGCAGACGTATACTAATTTTAACTTAATTCAGAGGTGAGTGCATTGAAAGTAGGAATTGTTGGTGCAACCGGATATGGTGGATTAGAGCTTATTCGATTTTTACATAATCATAAAGCAGTGGAGAGGATCGATTTATTCACATCCTCAGAAGAAGGTGTCATTTTTTCTTCTAAGTTTGGTCATCTCGCTCATATTGCTGATACACCTTTACAAAAAATTGATTATGGGACTTTAGAGAAATTTGATGTTGTTTTTACAAGTACGCCTTCAGGGGTGACAAGTGAGCTATTACCTCCATTGGTAGGGAAAGGTCCTAAATTAATAGACTTGTCTGGTGACTTCCGTTTACAAGATCCCGCAAGCTATGAAGCGTGGTACGGTAAAAAAGCGGCACCATTGGAAATCATTCAACAAAGTGTGTATGGCTTAACTGAATGGAATGCAGAAAATGTTCAACATGCTCCTCTTATCGCAAATCCAGGGTGCTACCCAACAGCGGTTTTACTTTCATTGTTACCGTTGCTAAAAGAGAGATTGATTGATTCGAACTTTTTAGTAATTGATGCGAAAAGTGGGATTTCAGGAGCGGGAAATAAGCCATCGCAAACAACGCATTTTAGCGAGGCGAATGAAAGCTTATCAATCTATAAAACGAATGCACATCAGCATATTCCAGAAATTGAGCAGGCCATTTCAATGTTTGCAGGGGTCGATACAACCATTTCTTTTAATACTCATTTAGTGCCAATGACTAGAGGGATTTTATCTACCTCATATGCACCTGTTATGCCTGGTGTTACAGAGAAGCAGCTAGTAACTTGTTTACAGAATGCCTATGAAAAACATCCGTTTGTACGGGTCTTTACAGATGTAAATAGCTTAGGAACAAATCGCGTTAAAGGTTCAAACTATTGCGATATTTTTGTGAAAGTAGATAGCCGTACGAATCGTGCCACGATCGTTGGCGTCATCGATAATTTAGTCAAAGGGGCTGCAGGGCAAGCCATTCAAAATATGAACGTTCAATTTGATTTACCACAAACGACAGGATTAGATGTCGTTCCATTCTTTATTTAACTTCTAGGATAATTGATTAACGAAGGAGGAAAGATTTTATGACATTAATAGCATCCGCAAGTATTATGAAAAAATTATCAAGTAAAAATATTGTTTCACCAAAGGGCTTTAAAGCTGCGGGTTTACATTGTGGTTTAAAGCATAAGAAAAAGGATTTAGCTGTATTAGTCAGTGAAGTACCTGCGAGTGTAGCAGGAGTCTTTACAATGAATGCTGTACAGGCAGCACCATTAAAAGTAACGAAAGAGGTTGTGTACACAACGAAAAAAATGCAGGCAATGATTGTCAACTCCGGAAATGCTAATGCATGTACAGGAAAGCAAGGAGCGAAGGATGCACAAACAATGCAATTCCTAGTGGCGGAAAAGCTTGGTATCGAGGCAAATTTAGTAGGTGTTTGCTCAACGGGTGTCATCGGTGAAATTATGAATATGGAGCCTGTAGCAAATGGGATTAATCAGTTAGAGCCAAAGGATAATTTAGAAAGTGCGATTGATTTTGCCCAAGCGATATTAACAACAGATACTGTTATGAAAAACACAAGTTACAGCACTATCGTTGATGGCCAAGAGATTATTATCGCTGGAGTTGCAAAAGGTTCGGGTATGATTGAACCAAATATGGCGACAATGCTAGGTTTTATTACGACGGATGCAAATATTGAATCAGATGTCCTACAGGCAACATTATCTGATATAACAAATTTGACTTTTAATGCAATTACTGTGGATGGGGATACATCTACGAATGACACAGTAGTTGTGATGGCAAACGGCTTAGCGGGCAATGAAGCTTTAACGCCTAACCATCCAGATTGGCAAAACTTCTACTTTACATTGAAAACAGTAGCTCAAGACTTAGCGAAAATGATTGCCAAAGATGGTGAGGGTGCAACGAAGCTGATTGAGGTTGAAGTTGAAGGGGCAATGTCTGATGAAGAAGCGCGTAAAATTGCAAAAACAGTTGTTGGTTCACCGCTTGTGAAAACGGCAGTATTCGGTTGTGATGCAAACTGGGGACGTATTATTGCTGCTATAGGCTATAGTGGCGCAATGGTTGATCCAGAAAAAATTACGATCCAAATTGGTGGTGTGACAATGGTTGAAAACGGTGAGCCAATTCCATTTTCAGAGGATAAATTAATTCAAATTTTAAAAATGCACGAAGTGAAAATCAGTGTGTCACTTGGTATTGGGGAAGGCAAGGGGCATGCATGGGGATGTGATCTAACTTATGACTACGTTCAAATCAATGCCTCGTACCGCTCGTAAACGAATGGTCATTAAGCTTGGGGGGAGTACGCTAGAAGGCTTAAATGAATCGTTTTTTGAGAATTTTAAAAAACTCCAAGAGAGCGGTGTAGAGCTTATTATTACTCATGGTGGTGGCCCGGCTATTAACCGTGAACTTGCGGAGCGTGGAATAGAATCACATGCTTTAAATGGTATTCGTGTAACGAGCGAAGCTGTAATTGATATCGTACAGTCAACGTTAATAGGAAAGGTCAATCCAGCGCTTGTTCATGAATTAACAACGGCAGGCATAGCTGCAATTGGTTTAAACGGATTTGATGGTCAGTTGATTGAAGCGGATTATCTAGACAAAGATGTATTCGGTTTTGTTGGAGAAGTAAAGACAGTCAATACATCTTTGCTAGAATCATTAATTAGTGCGGGGATAGTACCGGTTATTGCTTGCGTTGGAGCAGATGAACATGGTCAGGCATTGAATATTAATGGAGATACGGTAGCGAGTGAAATCGCATTAGCTTTAGATGCAGATAGCTTATTACTTGTAACGGATGTAAGTGGTATTCGAATTAACGATGAATATCAATCCAAAGTAACTCCTTCCTTCATCAATCAATGGATTGAGGAGGGGCATATTTACGGTGGAATGATACCTAAAGTTCAAGGAGCTCTTGAATGCTTAAATGCAGGTATTCCATCGGTCCAAATTGTTGGGGAAACCTTAGTAGGTACGACGATATTATCCGGTTTGAATTAAATGTCCGTAAAAGCAGGTTGGTGAGGGCGATAATCAATGGGTGATGAATAAATCCTCATCAGTGTTCATTATAGTATGAATGATCGTTCTAATGGCATAGAGGCAGCAAATATAGTTGAGTAAGATTGCAGATTTTTAGCTATGAATTTGAGTAGGAGTTGATAAGATGAGTGCTTTATTTGGAAACTATGGCAAACGCCGTGCCCAAATTGTCAAAGGGCAAGGAACAGTTGTTGAAGATTCTGCTGGGAAAAAATATTTAGATTTTATAAGTGGAATCGCTGTAGTGAGTCTTGGACATGCACATCCTGCGATTGTAGAGGCTATTCAAGATCAAAGTAAAAAGCTATGGCATATTTCTAATTTATTTGATATTCCTGGTCAAGAGAAGGTTGCACAAAAATTAATAGCTGATACACATTTTTCTTATGCATTTTTCTGTAATAGTGGTGCGGAAGCAAATGAAGCGGCCATCAAGCTTGCACGTAAGCATACAGGAAAAAATCATATTATTACTTTCGAAAATTCCTTTCATGGTCGAACTTTTGGAGCAATGTCTGCAACAGGTCAGGGGAAGGTACATAATGGCTTCGGACCACTTGTTGAAAAATTTACAATTCTTCCTTTTAATGATGTGGCAGCACTTGAAGCAACGATTGACGATTCTGTCGCAGCAATTATGTTGGAGATGATTCAAGGTGAGGGCGGCGTTAACAGTATATCACCAGAGTTCGCAGCAGCAATAGCTAAAGCCTGTGACGACAAAGGAATATTACTAATGATCGATGAGGTTCAAACAGGTATTGGGCGAACAGGAACAAAATATGCGTTTGAGCAAACGATTTTAAAGCCAAATATTGTGACATTGGCAAAAGGACTAGGTGGAGGCTTCCCAGTCGGTAGTATGCTTGGAACAGCCGAGCTATATGATACATTTGGTCCTGGCACACATGGGACAACATTCGGTGGGAATCCACTTGCGATGCGTGTTGCTGAAACCGTGCTTGATCATGTCTTCGAACCTGCATTTTTACAAAATGTACAGGAACTATCCACTTATTTTGTAAAGCAGTTGAAAGCGAATCTCCCTTCTACGTATACCGTACAGGGCCAGGGCTTACTCCTTGGTATTGGCTGTGGCGATACTGATGTAGCCTCGTATATAACTGCGGCAGAGGAAAACGGATTATTATTAGTAAGTGCAGGGCCAAATGTTATTCGTCTATTACCTCCATTAACCGTGTCAAAAGCAGAAATCGATGAAGCAATTACGATTTTAAAAACGATACTGCTGTAGCATCTGATCAATTAAATACGATAAAAAATGAATCTGCTAGACTTCTTTGCAAGAAATCTAGCAGATTTTTAATGCTTATCCAAAAGGCTTATCACCATAGTGTGGAATTTATTTCCGTTCCGGCTGGGCGCTTTGTTGTTGCTGTCGCTACGCTTTCGCACAGATAAAACATTTGCCGCTGACGCTTCGCTTTCGCGTAGAGCAGAGCTTCCTGGGGGCGTCCGATGAGCCGCTTGGGGCAACAGGATGTTGGTCACGAAGGCGTTATCACAGGATGTGATGTTCTTAGCCTTCGTTCCCCTGCCGCTCACTCCAGGGTCTCGGGCCAACAGATGTTTTCTGCGCGAAAGCGTAGTGCTAACGTAGGGGCAGCAGAGGGCTTTGTTTGTGCGAAAGCGCAGCGACAGCAACAGCACCGATGTTGGTCACGAAGGCGTTATCATAGGATGAGATGTTTTTAGCCTTCGTTCCCCTATCGCTGATCCCCAAGGAGTCGCCCAGCCTCCACTCCAATCAATCCAATCAACTTATTTACATAGAATACGGTTTAAAAAATGTCATCCGCAACTTTTGGGTAATAAAGTAAAATCTTATCCCGCATTAACGGGAGTAATTTATCTGTACCGAAAGCGAAGCGTTAGGTACAAGACTCTCGCCTCGAATTTAGATGGGAGAGTAACTGCCCGTAAAAGCCCGATTGGTGAAGACTAATAATCAGAGGGGGTTTAAGAACCCCCCCTCTGATTAAAGTTTCACTTTATCCCGCATTAACGGGCAGTAATTTATCTGTACCGAAAGCGAAGCGTTAGGTACAAGACTCTCGCCTCGAATTTAGGTGGGAGAGTAACTGCCCGTAAAAACCCGATTGGTGAAGACTAATAATCAGTGGGGTAAAGAACACCCCACCGATTAAAGTTTCACTTTATCCCGTATTAACGGGCAGTAATTCAAAAGAGAGGCGTCAGGTCCTCCCACTTT
>NZ_JBNNSS010000001.1:693441-717416 GCF_050277945.1 Lysinibacillus sp. NPDC097214 | reverse complement strand
ACTTTGAATTCAATGAGAGCAAAGAAATTAGGAGAGGCTAACTGCCCGTAAAAACCCGATTGGTGAAGACTAATAATCAGTGGGGTAAAGAACACCCCCCCGATTAAAGTTTCACTTTATCCCGTATTAACGGGCAGTAATTCAAAAGAGAGGCGTCAGGTCCTCCCACTTTGAATTCAATGAGAGCAAAGAAATTAGGAGAGGCTAACTGCCCGTAAAAACCCGATTGGTGAAGACTAATAATCAGTGGGGTAAAGAACACCCCACCGATTAAAGTTTCACTTTATTGCAGCTCTTTTACTAACGTTTTCACTAGAGTAGGGAGCCAATCATGAAGGTGACTAAATGTAAAGCCTGCCGCTTCTGCCTTTGTAGTTGACATATACCAATCTGCTGGAACCCCGTATGGTGACTGCGACTTTTCATCGCCACCTACAAGAGAAATTTTTGCATGCTTTCCGGTTGTTTCTTCAATAAGACCTAGCAAATCCTTTATTGAAATTGCACCTGCTGCTGTTGCATTATAAGGTCCTTCAATTGGTGTAATGCCAGCAAAATACAAAAATGCAGCTGCTTCGTCATCTGTAATAAAGCTCATTTTTGCTTCAATATTTGGTAATGAAATAGGCTGTTCCTGTAAAATTCGTTCAACATGGAAATGTAAACGACGTGTATAGTCGTTCTCACCCATAACAATAGGGAAACGGACAGCGACAACAGGGAACGTAGCTTCATTGAAAAGTACTGCTTCTGCTTGACGCTTACCTTCACCATATGAAAAATCTTCGCGATTCCCCATTCGCACTTCATAATTAAATGGATTAAAATCTTCTTCTGTTTTGATAGTGCCGTCTATTTCGTAGGTGGATAGAGTAGATGTAAAAACGAGCTTTTTCGTTTTACCTTCTAAAATTTCACATATTTTAAGAGCTTCATTCGGAGAGTAGCAAATATTATCATAGACAATATCCCATGTAGTACTTGATAGTGCCTGTGCCAACGAATCGGAATCATCTCGATTAACAATTAACTGATTCACCTTCGTACCAAAAGGATTTCCACTTTGTCCACGTGTTAAAATAGTTACGTTATGTCCATTTTGAAGACAAAGCTCAACAAGTCTTTTACCAAAAAAGCGAGTGCCTCCTAAAACTAAAATGTTCAATTACTTCCACCCCTTCAAATTTATAGTCCTCTTTATCATGACAAAAAAACAGGCATACTACAATTACTTTTAAATGTAGTATGCCTGTTTATTATTGTGTAGGTGGGGTAGGCGGTGGAGTTGTTCCTCCGTTAGAGCCATTCCCATTGCTTCCGGAACCGTTGCCGTTATTAGAGCCATTTCCAGTGTTTCCGGAGCCGCTGCCGTTATTAGAGCCATTTCCAGTGTTTCCGGAACCGCTGCCGTTATTAGAGCCATTCCCGGTATTTCCAGAACCGTTGCCGTTATTTGAGCTGTTCCCGTTACTACCATCAGACCCATTGCCGTTTTCTGTGCCGTTTTCATTTTGGTTCGGGTCTTTGTCGTCCGTAGGTGGTGGGACCTCTTCTTGCTTGTCTTTTTCAGGTTGTTTTTCACTTGCGCTACCACCCGTAGAAACGGTATTGGATGGCGCTGAAGTTAAACCTGTAATATCTACAGCGACAACAACATAGGCTTGACCACTTGCTACCGTCGTACTTTGTGATGATTCAAGCACTGATCCGACAAGGGTTCTTCCACCATCTGTTACTTTATATATTCGATAACCGACTACATCATTTGAAGAGCCTGTCCAAGATAATGTATTCCCATTAATTGAAGCAGATACTGCTGCTGGCGGACTCTGATCTGCCGGGAAATTAACAGCTGATACCGATGAATTCGATAATGACGAATTTTTTGGTAATAGGCTGGCCGGGTTACCACCAAGTGGGCCTAGCATTCGTTTAATAAATGCCTGATTAATACCTGCACCGCTTGCTTTTACGAATTCTGCAGGTGTGCTAGGAAGGGCATTATAAGTTTTACCTTTTATCGTAACAACGCTTGATGAAGTTAAACTATCATCTGCTTGTGAAGGTAAAAATACTTTCGCGTTAAACAAATCAGAACGCACGAGACCAGCATTAGCACATGCTGCAGATGGCGCTAAACCAGAAATACCACAGAATGATGCAGTGACAACGTTTTTCGGTTGCACAAATCTAGTTTTAGGGGCAATAAATTGTGGATCTACATCATACACAGAATTCATTAATGTTCCCCATAGTTTATTAATTCTCACGCTAGGTCGTTGATACGTATTATTAAATGCATCTAGTGATTCATTTTTATCATAACCCATCCATACACCAAGAGAAACATTCGGGTTATAACCAACAAGCCAAACGTCTTTGTAGCCTTGTGAAGTACCTGTTTTAGCGGCAAAGTCAGCAGAGAATTTTAATGTATTTCTTGCAACTGTACCTGTTCCTTTTGTTAGCACATCTCGTAACATATCAGTAATGATATAAGAAGTTTCAGGACTAAATACTTGTTCAGGTTTAACTTCGTGTTTATAAATGATATTTCCATTTTGGTCTTCAATTCTATCAATCATATAAGAGTCTATAAATTGTCCACTATTTGCAAAAGTTGCAAAGGCATTGGTGTTCTCTTCAACAGTAATACCTTCTTCTACGGCTCCGATACCAGCTGAAATGTTTGTGAAGTCCTTAGGCTGTAAGGTTGTGATCCCCATCTTAACTAAGTAATCGGCAGGACGTCTGTTAAGAATACTATAATATAGACGTAAAGCTGATAAGTTTTGTGAATCTGCTAATGCCTCACGTGCAGGGATTAGTCCTCGTTCATCATTAGTATTATAGTTGTTTGGACTCCATTTACCAATAGAGAATTTTACGTCGACTAATGGGCTACCTGCACCGATTACACCGTATTCTATTGCAGGTGCATATACGAGTAAAGGCTTCATTGTTGAGCCATTTGAGCGTTTTGCCTGTGTAGCGTAGTTATAACTTTTTAATTCAAAATCACGACCACCGACAAAGCTTAAAATACGTCCAGTAGTATTTTCGATTAAAATACTGCCAACCTGTACAGGCATTTGAACATCAATTTCTTCACCTGTTACAGGATCTTTGTCTTTAACGGTGTAAGTATGACCGTAATTTTGAAAGTTTTCCGCTGCTTTTTGCATCGAATCGTACATATCCTTATTAATAGTTGAATAGATACGATAACCTTTTGAGCGGACATTACGATCTGCTAGGATCGTATACTTATCTTTTAATTTTTTCTCATTTTTTAAGCGTTCTGGATCAATACCATCTTCTTCTGCTAGTTTTTCCGCAATAATGTCTTTTGCTCGACTTTCAAGCTCATACGTTAGCCAAGGGTAGCGATCTTCTGCGCGCATTTCTGGTGAACGGAAGTCAGCAGTGATATCGTAAGTAAGTGCTTCTTTATATTGAGCTTCGTTAATATAACCTGCGTCTTTCATACGATAAAGAACAGTTTTCATACGATCAATACCCGGTTGAAGAGCTTCTTTACTTTTAAGTACACCTGTATTTGTGAAAGGTGTGTAAGCAAAAGGTGATTGAGGAATACCAGCTATATACGCTGCTTGAGGAAGCGATAAATCCTTTGCTTTTACATTGAAAATACCTTCAGCAGCTGTTTCTACTCCTGCAATGTTTCGACCGGAAGCATTACGACCATAAGGAATAATGTTTAAATAGGCCTCTAAAATTTCTTCCTTTTTCATAAAGTGCTCTAAACGCATTGCAAGTAAAAGTTCTTTTGCTTTTCGTTCATAAGATACTTCATTTGTTAATACTTGGTTTTTAATAAGCTGTTGTGTTAATGTAGAGCCACCAGTTTGTGTGGAAGAGTTGGTCACGTCTTGAACTAGCCCACGGATAACGGCCTTCGGAACTATTCCGTTATGTTCACGGAAATACTCGTCCTCTGTCGCTAATACCGCATTCACAACATCAGGTGCGACATCGTTTAATGTTGTTACTCGACGGTCTAAATCCGTCCGTAATTTTCCGATATAAATATCGTTGGCAAAATAAATTTCACTTGTTGAATCGTAGTTGAAAATTTCTTTTCTTAATTCTTCCTTAGAGCGTAGTGGCTCTTCTTTTACAAGTGAAGCAAAATAGCCCGCTCCAACTGAACCGGCAAATACAGTGCCTACCAATGCAAAGACTAAAAATAGTAAAAATAAGTTCCAGGCAACACTTCCTGAAATACGTAATTTCTTCATCCATTTTTGTTGAATTAATTCATCGATCTTTGCATTGATTTTCTCAATCCAATCTTTCAATGTATCGACCTCCTAAAATCTTGTCTATTATAGCACATATTGATTTAGGTCGAACATAATTATTGACAATGAAAAAGAATCGTTTAGAATAATGTTTATAGTTTTCTAGCGAAGAAGAGCTTGCAGTAGTGTCTATATTCCCTGTATAGAGAGCCAGCGGTTGGTGAAAGCTGGTCATAATATAGAGACGAATTACGTGCTTGGAGCTTAGACGTGCGCGCCTGCGATAAAGGCGGTTGAATGAAGAGGAAGATGGATGACATCTTCAAGCTGGGTGGTACCGCGTTAGTTTATAACGTCCCTGCATGCAATGTTTTGCGTGTAGGGACTTTTTTGTTTCTCCCTACACGGAATTATTAAACACTAAGGAGGAATAAAAATGACGAACGAATTATTACAAGACTTAGAATGGCGCGGATTGTTATACCAACAAACTGATGCTGAAGGTATGGCCAAATTATTAGATGAACAATCTGTATCTTTATACTGTGGTGTTGATCCAACTGCGGATTCTATGCATATTGGACATATTGTCCCTCTTTTAACGCTACGTCGATTCCAAAAAGCGGGCCACCGTCCGATTTTATTAGTTGGTGGTGCAACTGGAATGATTGGAGATCCATCTGGTCGCTCTGAAGAACGCCAATTACAAACAGTTGAGCAAATTGATAAAAATGTTCAAGGTATCCGTAGCCAGTTAGAGCGTATTTTTGAATTTGCAGAAGATGGAAATGGTGCTCAGTTAGTTAATAACCGTGACTGGATTGGCAATATAAATACGATTGAGTTTTTACGTGATTACGGAAAATTAATTAACGTGAACTACATGTTAGCAAAGGATACGATTGCATCACGCCTTGATACAGGGATTTCATTTACTGAGTTTGCCTATACATTAATTCAAGGTATTGATTACAATCATTTATACAACCACTACAATTGTCGCATTCAAGTAGGTGGCTCTGACCAGTGGGGCAATATTACAACTGGTTTAGAAGTTATTCGTAAAACACATGAGGAAGAGACGAAAGCTTTTGGTATCACTATTCCTTTAGTAACGAAAGCAGACGGTACGAAATTCGGTAAAACAGCAGGTGGTGCTGTATGGTTAGATAGTAAGAAAACATCTCCATATGAGTTCTACCAATTCTGGATTAATGCTGCGGACGCTGATGTTATAAAATACTTAAAAATCTTCACATTCCTTTCTCGTGAAGAAATTGAAGCTTTAGCAGTATCTGTAGAAGAGGAACCACATTTACGTAAGGCGCAAAAAGCACTAGCTGTAGAAATGACTCGCTTAGTTCATGGTCAAGAAGCATTAGACCAAGCAATCCGTATTACGGCTGCTTTATTCTCAGGCGACTTAAAAGCACTTTCTGCTGATGAAATGAAGGATGCGTTTAAAGATGTTCCTTCTATTGAAATGGCGAAAGAAGATAAAAACATTGTGGAATTATTAGTGGAAGCGGGTATTTCACCTTCAAAACGTCAAGCTCGTGAAGATGTAACGAATGGTGCGATTAGCGTGAACGGTGAAAAGGTCACTGAATTAGAATATGTGATCGACGGCAAAGATCGTTTAGAAGATGCATTCAGCATTGTTCGTCGTGGTAAGAAAAAATACCATATGGTGAAGTTTGTTTAATTCAGACTCATACAATAAAACGAAACATCCCCTAATATTTGAGGGGATGTTTTTTTGTTATGTTGGAAATTAAAATGGTCAAGGAAATCTTTACTCTTTCAACTGTGGGAGAGCGTCAAATCAGTTTTCTCTGTTTTGTATGCGCTGAAACTTCGCTTTTGCACAGATAAACATTGCCGGTGACGCTTCTCTATATTAATAAATGAGAGTGACATGACCAAAAGATATAAGATAATTAAATGGTTGATTGGAGTGAAGGCTGGGCGACTCCTCGGGGATCAGCGTCACAGATGAGACCCTGCAGCGAAGCGAAGCGGCTCATCGGGCGCCCCCAGGAAAGCGCCCAGCCGGAACGGAAATCAACCCCTTCTTTTGCAGAAGAGCTATACTTTCATTTTAGCTATCTAAAAAACTTGGAAGCTTTATGTGCTCATATTCTTTGGGGTGAAGCAACTTCGCAAGCTTCAATGCACCCTCTATGAGGCGTGGTGATGGACGACAATAAAGCCATTCCTCCATTACGTGAAGCTGTTTCATTTTAACGGCTTGTAGCTCCTGCGCATGTGAACGTTTTAATAAATTGGCCGGTTGAATACGCTCAAAGGCAACGCCTACCCAAGCCATCATAATATAGTCTGGGTCACGCCTAACTACATCAGCCCAATCAGTTTGCACACTTGCTAGTTCTACATCTTGAAACAGATTTTGCCCACCGGCAATGGCACTAATTTCAGTTAGCCAATTAATGTTACCTGGAGTAAAAATAGGATTTGGCCACCATTCCCAATAGAGAGTAGGTTTTTTAGGAATCGTTTGAGCAACTGTGCGAAGACGATCGATACATTGTAAATATTCCTCAGAAATTTCTTTTGCACGCCCTTCAACTCCACAAGCTTTACCTAAAGTATGGAGATCCTGAGCGATTTCCTCCAATGAATTAGCATTAAAAACAATATGGGGGATATTTCTAGCTTGTAACGCTTCAATATTTTTTTCCATGCCGGGGACACTTAAGGATGCGAGGACAAGATCAGGCTGTAATGCTTCTAATGCATCCATATTAATTGATAAATCTGGGCCAAGTTGAGGTAAGTCTTTTACTGCTAATGGCCAATCTGAAAAATCATCGACACCAACAAGTTGTTCAGTCAGGCCTAAATAAGCCACAAGCTCGGTATTACTCGGACAAATTGAGATTAAACGCATCTTCTTATCTCCAATTCTTTTTAAGAAAAGTATAGCGAGTGTTGGGGTCACATACAATGCCCGAATGCTGTCCACAACAAAAAAGGCATGCCTGCAAGAGACATGCCTTTTGATGACTTATTAAGAAAGTGCGATAGCTTCGAGTGATTCTTCTTTTTTCGCTACAGGGCCCATCGCATTTGTAATAATTTGTTTAATTTCCTCTAACGTTGCTTTACGTGGGTTTGTTGCAGCGCATACATCTAGCATTGCGTTTTTCGCTAAGATCTCGATATCCTCATCCTTCGCACCTAATTCGCGGAAGCCACTTGGAATGTTCAAATCTCTAGAAAGATTTTCAATTGCTACAATTGCTTTCTCAGCAGCATCACGTTTACTTAACGTTTCAACGTTTTCGCCTAACAATTCTGCGATTCTCGCAAAACGCTCAGTACGTGCTGTTAAGTTGAAGCGGCAAACATGTGGCAATAAAATAGCGTTACATACGCCGTGTGGTAGATTATAGAAACCACCTAATTGATGAGCAATTGCATGCACATAGCCAAGTGATGCATTATTAAACGCCATGCCTGCTAAAAATTGTGCGTAAACCATTTGCTCGCGTGCTTCTAAATCTGCACCGTTTGCATAGGCACGTGGTAAATATTCAGGAACTAGCTGAAGTACCTTTTCTGCGCATGCATCAGTAATTGGTGTTGCGTTTGTCGACACAAATGATTCGATTGCATGTGTTAATGCATCTAAACCAGTTGCTGCCGTTAGAGCAGGAGGTAAGCCAATCATTAGTTCAGGGTCATTAATCGATAGTAGTGGAGTAACATGTTTGTCCACGATAGCCATCTTCACTTTACGAGCTGTATCCGTAATAATTGTGAAGCGCGTCATTTCACTTGCTGTACCAGCAGTTGTGTTAATAGCGATTAATGGAACCAGTGGGTTTTCTGATTTGTCAACGCCCTCGTAATCATGAATGCGTCCACCATTCGAAGCAATAAGTCCGATACCTTTTGCTGCATCGTGTGCGCTACCTCCTCCAAGAGAAACGATTGAATCACAGTTTTCAGCATGATACACTGCAATTCCGTCTTCAATGTTTTGATCTGTTGGATTCGGTTCTGCTTTCGGGAAAATTGCTACATCTATTCCAGCAGCTATAATGATGTTAGCAATTTGTTCAGAGAGACCTAATTTGTGTAAGCCCTCATCTGTTACGATTAATGTCTTTTTCACTTCTAAATCATTTAAGCGTTTACCAACTTCTTGAATTGCTCCAGGTCCAAATAAGTTTGTTTTCGGCATAACAAATTGCTTTAGAACGTCTGACATATTTCCAACCCCTTTAAAATAATTGTTATTGCTTGAATGATGGCGAACCACCTTTCGAAATTCATATTATTCTATTTTTTGTAAAAGTTCAACTCGTATTTTTATTAAAATTGTTAATTTTAATCGTGTTATTATTTTACAAAAAAGTTAGATGTTTATTTGATATGATGAAAGGTTGAATTGTCTAGGAGTATTGATTTGAAAACGTTTTGAAAATTGTTTTCCTATGAAAGTAAAATATATTTTTTGGAAATGTGTTCTATTTTAAAGGAGTATTGAATAGTAAATAACTGATAATTAGTTTTTGATATATTCGTAGTGTAAATATTGTTTTATTATTGTGTAATTACTATTTTAAAGTACATAAAATCGTCATAATTTATAGGAATATTTAAAATTACTCGATCCTTCTTTTTAAAATGTTTAAGGAAATCCATAATGCAAGAACTAAATAAAGAATGACCGTATATCCGAGTAATACGCACATATAGAAAATTACTTTTGAATCAGAATATATAGGAGGATAACCACTGTGAGCATTAAAATGATATACCTCCTGCTCATAACCGAACCAAATAGCTACTAACAAAAAGCTGATTAAAAGGAGAGTCAGTAAAGCTTTTTTATGAAAAGTGATGTGCAGCAGACTTTCTTTAAAAGAAATTGGACGCTGTATTTCCTTGCTTTGACGCTTTTTAAAGGGAACTAAGAAAAAATCATGATGCCACTATAAACTAAAACCATCACAGTAAGTTCAGAAACCCCCATTATTTCCTCCTCATTTCTAATATTTTTTATTTAGACTTCCGTAAAGATAAAAGGGTTCCTTTTTCATTGATACATATTAATTAATATTTACAAACTGGAATGAAAACTTATTAAATCTTTTATTTTTTGGGCACTTTTCAGGGATATTTTTAATTTTATTGAATAATATTTCAATGAAAATATGTTCAATAAAGGGGTGGTGGAAATGTCCATTAGAAATGAACAAAAAGAACAACGAAGGGCCTTAATTTTACAATCTGCATTAGATTTGTTTATTCGGAAGGGATATGGTGAAACGAAAGTTGCTGATATTGCTAAAGCTGCTAATATGAGCATGGGGTTGCTTTTTCATTATTTTGACTCTAAGGAAATGCTTTTTGAAGAGCTAATTCGCATAGGCTGTGAAAGACTTAAGATGGATTTTAATGTTATGAATGAATCACCGTTGGCAATTTTCATAGCGGCTGCTGAAGATTTGTTTGACATGATCCGTACAAACCCGTCTGCAGCAAAAATGTTTGTGCTGATGGAGAATGCACAACATCTTGATTCCTTGTCGGAAGATTTAAAAGAAATGCTTATGGAAGCAGATAAATTAATAAAAAAGAGTATTCCTTTAATAAAGAAGGGGCAGTTGCTAGGTGAAATTAAACAGGGAAATGCTGAAGCGCTTGCGGTAGCATTTTGGTGTTCTATTCAAGGAATCGCTCAATACATTGCGCTGCATCCCGAAACTCCTTGTCCCAATGTAATGTGGGTTATTTCAATCCTTGAAAACAGGGAGGCGGATTGAAAAATGAAAACTAAACGCAACTTAATAATCTTTATAGTTGTCGTTTTGCTATGTGGTTGGCTTGGTGTTTTTGTAGATCGCTTCATCCCTGGACAGCCTAGAGGTGACACACTTGGAATGGGGATTTGGCTAGTATTTCCGCTGCTGACAACTATACTGTTACGTGTTTTTGCAGGAGATGGTTGGCGAGATATAAGCATATTACCTAATTTGAAAGGTAATATAAAATGGTATATTGTCTCGCTCCTAGTCTATCCTGTCATCACTTCTATAGTTTTGTTAGTAAGCTATCTATTTGGCTGGATGGATTTTTCGGATTTTAATGTAGATGCATTAGTTTCAGTTTTTGTTGGTGGTTTACTGATTCAATTTGTTAAAAACTTTTTTGAGGAATCAGTTTGGAGAGGTTATTTGACAAGTAAACTTTTAACGTTAAAAGTAAATGATTTTTGGTTGTATTTTATTGTTGGTGGTGTTTGGGGAGCGTGGCATATTCCATACTTTTTAGTGTTCTTATCAGAAAGTGATATCCTCAATGTGCTTCCTGTAAATAGGTGGCTATTTGCATTAATAGGTATTGCGACGATGATTTGCTGGACAGTAATGTATACAGAAATTTATTTAATGACGAAAAGTATTTGGCCACTTGTCCTTATGCATATGACAGAAGATGCGCTTGTAAATCCACTTATTCTTGATGGATATATCAAAATTGCTCAGGGAAAAGAATTTCTTGTTTCTCCAACGGCAGGCATTATAACTACAATTCTTTACCTAATGGTTGGGCTTCTATTGCGAACTAAACGAAAAAAGCTGGAGAGGGAAATTGTATTAAAATCAACTACAACAGCTATCGTTAAAATATAATAAGTGTAGCGATGAATAAAGATCATAGAAGCCGTTAATTGAATATTTTGTATGTTTTGTGGGATTTTATGTTAAAATAAACATATTGAATTTGTGAAGTTTTACATCGATGTTAGTAGATTAAATGATGAGCGAGGGGAACACTTATGATAATGTGGTTTCGACACTTACCACCGAAAAGTATGGATTTATCAAAATGGACTCCTTTCATACAGAATAATTGGTATCGAAAACATTATATGAAGTTTGTATATCTACTTCAGATTATCATTTTTCTGATACCCTATTTCTTTGGAACAGGGTTCACTCATATTAATATATTTCTTCTCATTATAATAGGTGTCTTTGTCTTCGTCATTCACGAATGTCTACACATTTTTGTCATAAACAAAAAAGGTGATATTAGCTTAACATTTAGCGGAATATTTTTTTGGCTAAATACAAATGCAATCCTATCCAAAATGAGATTTTTGGTCTTTATGAGCTTGCCGTTTATTGTATTATCGGTGGTTCCTGGCATTATGTCGTTCTATGTATCTGGAAATACCAAATCAATCATATTATTTGTAAGTTGGATAAACTCGGTGATTTCCTCCTCAGATATCGTAAATTCATTTTTAATTGCAATTAAACCGAAGAACTCGGTTTTTTGCAGAGGTTATTATCGAGTGAAATAGTATTAAAGGGTTACTCAAATGCGTTTAAACTAAAGGCGTTAGGTTAAACTTACGATATTTGGAAGTGGAAAGACTGATATCAAGTTATCTTAGGGTGACAACCTTCAAACGTATGTAAATAAATAGGCCAAACATATTATATATAATATGTTTGGTTTATTTTTTATGATTCTGTTCGTAACGATTATTGTTTTATCTTGTCTTACTCAACTAACGGAGCAGGTTTGTTGAAGAGTGTTGTTTAACTTGTGTTCAACAATCGGGCCAATTAATAAAGTATAATAAAGTAATTCATTGTGAACATGGGAGTAATAAGAAATAATTCCTGACAAATTGATTGGAGGAGTAAAAATGCAAGGCATTAAACGCTACTGCTCGTTTGTAATTCTTATCTTGTTGTTAACAGGGTGTGCGGGTGTGGAAAAAGATAAAACGTCCTCAAATGCGAAGATAACTATTGAGCCATATAACATGAGTGAAAAAGAAAGTCTGCTTATTAGCAAATCGGGAGTAGGGCATATTGAATTTTTTAAACTAAATGGCACTTTAGCTGAAGATGATGATTTGCAAATCTCGGTGGAAGTATTTGAAAAAGGTAAGTTTAAAGAAGAATTACTAAAAACCTGGGATGACCCCGAAAAAAATTATAAAGATATCCTCATTTCATTTGGAATAAGTGACTTTAACGATGAAGTTCGTCCCTTAAAATTGATATCTGGCATACCTTCTGGGCTTGCTACAACGAATTATTCAAATAACATGACGTCTTCTTCTTTCAGTAATTTAGTAGGCGAAAAGGTTACTTTAAAGAAAAACAAACCTGTTTATTTAGCCGCATGGCTAGGCACTACAAAAAATGAGCTGCGTTCTGTAGGAAGCGAAAATGGTGAATTACCTGCCAGCATTGCAGAAGCTGAGCTCGCATTTTTATACAGAGTTTTATGGACTGATAAGGAAAAGAATTAACATTAGCAGTGTAATCGGAATAAGGAGATACCGGAACTGGTATTATATATTGGGTAATTCAATTAACGGGCGCTTTAGTAGAAGAACTTTGAGCTGATCAGACAGCTCTTTTTTATTCAACTCCCATGAAAGAACTTAATTATCTTTCATTTTCTGTGGTGAAGAGCTTATTTTTGCGCTTCATGGATGGCTAACGGGGCAGGATAGTTGAAGAGTGCTGTATGACCTTTGTTCAACATTTGGTCATTTAATGAAAATAGATTTTTAGATTGCTTAATCTATTTATGATAGAATTTTACTAAAATAAAAGACGTATATGGAGGAATACTATGAATCAGGCGGCTCAGGAATACTGGAATGAATATTGGAAGAATCAAAATCAACCTCAGTCTGTTAGTGCATGGCAATTTGGGGCCGATCCTGATTATCTCGCGCAATTGGTGGTAGATGGAAGTAAAACTGCAACGTGCTCAGGATATATTTTTTATGAACTGGAGAATGAACCACTGCCAACAACGGAGGATTACAGCATTATTTTAAACAGCAATGATAAACCTGTAGCAATTATTAAAACAGTAGAAGTTACGCTAACTCCTATGAATGAGGTCACTGAAGAGTTCGCTATTGCAGAAGGTGAAGGAGATAGAACCTATAAATATTGGTGGGTAGCTCATGAAAAATTCTTCAGAAATGAGTTAAACGCAATCGGACGTGAATTTTCGGAAGATATGCTTCTTGTTTGTGAGCGTTTTAAAGTGGTGGATGTGAAGAGTGGGTAAGATTCATTCTTATTAGATATATTGTTGTCACCATTACAAAAGCATTAATAACTTACCGCAATTCAGCCCCGAAACAATGGTTTTTAATGCATTGTTGTGCATTGTCGATAAAAAGCAAAAACCCTAGAGAACCTTATTATAAAAGGTTTTCTAGGGTTTTCTAAACTACTCTTTGCAGAGCAATTTAATTAACGAGAGTAGTACTCTACGATGAATGCTTCGTTGATTTCAGCTGATAATTCAGAACGCTCTGGTAGGCGAGTGAATGTACCTTCTTTTTTGTCAGCATCAAATGTTAAGTAGTCAGGTACGAAGTTGTTTACTTCGATTGCTTCTGTTACTACAGCAAGGTTTTGAGATTTTTCACGAAGAGAAATCGTTTGACCTGGTTTTACGCTGTATGAAGGGATATCAACGCGTTTGCCATCTACTAAGATGTGGCCGTGGTTTACTAATTGACGAGATCCACGACGAGTACGAGCTAAACCTAAACGGTAAACTAGGTTGTCAAGGCGAGTTTCAAGAAGGATCATGAAGTTTTCACCGTGTACACCTTTCATTTTACCAGCGCGGTCAAATAGAGTACGGAATTGACGTTCGTTCATGCCGTACATGTGACGAAGTTTTTGTTTTTCTTGAAGTTGTAAACCGTATTCTGATAATTTTTTACGTTGGTTTGGACCGTGTTGACCTGGTGCGTAAGGGCGTTTTTCGATTTCTTTACCTGTACCGCTTAGTGAGATACCAAGACGACGTGATAATTTCCAAGATGGACCTGTATAACGAGACATATTGTTGTCTCCTCCTTTAAATTTGGTTTTTTTGTTGTAAAACAAAAACCAGTAGTACCCATTCTTATACGCATTTTATTTTCATGTATTTTCGCCTATGCAGCCGTTAGGTTACACAATACACCATCTATTTGAATCTGTTAGTTAACCTAAATAAAATAGAGGAATAAAATACAGTAATAAGCTCATACCACTGCTGCGTTTATTTTACACAAACTTCATTGTAACTGCTTATTTCATAGACGTCAATTATTACACTAACTATTTTCAAAAAAGAACTATAGTAAAAATTTCCTCTCTATACACGATGCAAAATTTTGGGATAGTTAATGATGCAGTGTGAAATGTAAAATATAAAAGTAAAGTAGAATAACATAGTCAAAATGACACAAATTATGTATAATATACAATAAGTTAATAGTAATTGATTTGTACGTTATATAGAAAAGGTGATTTCATGACAGACCATTTACAAACGCTAAAATATATAAAATCAGATGTTTTGAGCATTTGGGTGAGTTCTAAAGAACAAACTGGTTTAAATGAGTATTTTCACCCATTAAAACAGTGTCTAAAAAAGCATTTTGGAATTGAAAATGTGGCATTTCTCAGTTTAGAAGGTAATTCTTTAATACCTGTAGAAGAGATGGCTACTTTAACAATTGAAACAAAACTAAATGCTGTGTCATGGTTAATGATTGAAGCTAGTTTTTATCAACAGAGAATGGTAAAAATTCCTTATATATTAAAAGAAAAAGTAGACTATACGATGATGACAGATATGGTCCTTTTCCAAGCAGAAGGCAAAAATCCAATTGGTGTGCTACTTGTAGAGGCAACAGATGCTTGGACAGACTTTATGACTTCTAATTACGGGGAAGAAAGTATAGAAACGCTAACGAAAGTTCTTCAGTTGATGAGAGAAAATTATGAAGTAAAAGTGAATGAAGATCAATATAGAAAATTGTATAATATGACAGATTTATTTCATTCAACTATGGATATTGATTTAATTTTAGAAAATGTCTTAAAAAATATTAAGGATAATTTTCCTGAATTTAATGTGGAGCTTATACTATCGAATGATCAAGACCGCCATACGACTATCGATATTAAGCTTTTTGATTACTTATCTGAAAGGCCTGCTACTATTGAGGCTTTTGTCTCAGGAGAACTGACGACGGAACTTGCTAGCGATTTGAATTGTCGAGTATTAAACGCCCCTATTAAAGGGAGACAAGCTATTTATGGTATTTTACAAGTAAGTGCACCTACAACGTATCTTTTTTCAACGACTGAAAAAGATTTTGTACGAATGCTAGCACAAACATCAGGAAATGCGCTCGAAAATGCAAAATTATATCATCAATCACATCGCCTTGTGAGTGATTTGCAACTCATCAATGAAACATCACATCGTTTAAATATGAGAATAGACATTAATGAAATGTTACTTTTCCTTCAAAAGCAGTTAATGAAATCCTTTCAACCAATGGAAGTTTGTTTCGCTTTTAAGCATAATGACACATTTGAAGTGACCGATGCTAGTACGACCTTATTTAATACAGAAAAGGGTCAAACATTTATAAAACATGTTGAACAACATTTTGAAAATACCGATGATCCACTATTTATTGCTGATTTCAGCCGATTAACCCCTAATCAAATTGAATATCGTTCAATTATGGCAATCCCGATTTTAATGGAAGAAAAAATTAATGGCTTTAGTATTGTGTTACACAAGGAGCCATATTTCTTTTCGTTTGATAGCTTTAAATTAATGCAATCATTAATCCATCACTCTTCTTTAGCAATTGCAAACTCAATACTACGAAATCAACTTCAGGAAATGGTAGATTTAGACCATTTAACAAAATTGTATGCAAGAAGTTATTTAGACCAGTATGTAGAAAAGTCACTTAAAAGTGATCAATCAGGGATGTTCTTACTCATTGACATTGATAATTTCAAATGTGTGAATGATACGTATGGTCATCAAATTGGTGATAAGATTCTTATGCAAATTGCGTTAAAGTTAAAAGAAATGATTGGAGCTCGTGGTATTTGTGCACGCTGGGGTGGAGAGGAAATGTCTGTGTATGTCCCGAATATTGAGGAGAAAGAAGCAATCGAATTGGCAGAAGCAATCGTTGCAGTAATTCCAAATACAACAGATCCTCAGGTGACAATTTCAGCAGGTCTTATAACATGGGATGAACTGTATCGTCCAGCGTTTCAATCTGTTTTCCTACATGCAGATACAGCGCTTTATGAAGCGAAAAACAGTGGTAAAAATCGATTTTGTATGCATGATCGACCGTATCAAATAAATTAATAGTTCGCCTAAAATTAGGGATGAACAATCCGGCACATCGGACGCCGCTAGGAAACCGCTCAGAACAGAAATCGACTTCACGAAATAAAATGTCGGGCATCTTTTCACAATGAAATACCCTGAAATGATACTAAATCATTTCAGGGTATTTTTTTTATAAATGGGAGAGTAAGGTTTTTACGAATAGCTCTAACCCCTCTTGATCTCCCTTAGAAAAGCGATTAACGATTGGACTATCGATATCAAGAACACCGATGATCTCCCCTTCTTTTTTCAAGGGAATCACGATTTCGGATTGGGAAGCGGCGTCGCAGGCAATATGCCCTGGGAAGTCATGTACGTCTTTTACCACCATTGTTTCTTCTTTACTTACAGCTGTTCCACAAACACCACGTCCAATAGGTATTCTAACGCAGGCAGGTAAGCCTTGGAATGGCCCTAATACAAGTTCCTCTCCTTGTAATACATAAAAACCAACCCAGTTAATGTTCGGCAGAAATTGATTTAGTAATGCAGAGGCGTTACTTAAATTAGCAATGCGATTGCTTTCTCCTGTAAGTAGGGCATCTAATTGTTTGGCCAAAGTATTATATTGCTCAGCGATTGGCCCTTCATAATTAATTTGAGTAAACATAAAAGCACCTCATTTTGAAAGTTATTTATTTTGGATATACAACATTATAGTGTTGATGCAAATCAGCAACAGTATGGGCATCTGAACCGAAAACAACGGGAAGCCCAATAGATTTACTGTAATCTATGAAGGAAAATGGTGGATAAGTTTCCTGACAATGTGTTTTACTTAATCCAGCGCTATTTAAATCTAGCTCATAGCCTTCTTCCTTCATTAAATCTAAAACTTTTCGAATCTGTGCAGAATCATCAATTTTCACCTTATGTGCTAATTGGAATTTGTGAATAAGTGAAGGATGCCCAATGCGCTTAGGCTTGTATTGTCCTAAATCTGCTTTAATGGATTGTAGGACGGTATCGTAATATAAATTATACACTTGTTCAATAGAGCCCACTTTTTTTGAAAAAGCCATAAAACTTTCTGGAGAAAAGTCTATGCATTCAAAGGTATTGTGCCATTGTAAAAAATGAACAGATAAAATAGAGTCATCTAAAAAGTGTCCATATGTATCAAGAAATTGACGAGTTTCTTGTTCAAAGCCTTGAATATAGTCAACCTCTAGTCCTATATGAATGCGAATGTCTTTTGTGTATTCCTTTTGAAGGCGCTGTAAATCTTCAAAATAAGGCATTAAAAATTCTGGATTCATACCACTGTCTTGCTGTGGTGTAGGGTCAACAAAATTCAATGGCAATGGTGCATGTTCTGTAAAGCTAATATCTGTGAAATCATGAGAGATTGCTTTTTCTATATACTGCTTAAATGAATCAGAAGTACCGTGTGGACAATATGGGCTATGAACATGGCCGTCACATTTCATAAATACCACTCCTTTATATTTTGGATAATAACACTTATATTTGCGCATATTGTTCAAAAATTAAGTAGTTGTTATTCTTAAAAGGCATAATTACACAAAAAACACTCAAATTTTAGTACAAAAGGCGATAACATAGTATATAATAAATACAACTAGCCAATTCGTTTATTGTAGAAATAGGAGGCTTACGATGGAGTATATCATCATTCCAGTTATCCTACTATTAATTTTAACGATAGTAGGATTTATGATGCGACGAAAACATACAACAATCATTGCTAAACTTGAAAATGAAAAATCCCAAATACAAAACAATCCCATAAATGAGGAAATTTCAAAAGTTAAATCTTTAAACATGAACGGTGAAACGGAAGAAATGTTTGAACGATGGCGTAATAGTTGGGATGAAGTCATCGACGTACATATGACAAAAATTGATTCACTTTTATTTGATGCAGAGGATCAAATCAATAGACTTCGTTTTAATAAAGCAACGTTAATTGAACGTGAGATAGAAGAGTACATTAAAAAGTGTGAACAAGATAAAGATAAAATTTTAGAAGAACTAAATGAATTAATTGGCAGCGAAGAAAAAAATCGTATTGAAATTGAACAATTAAAAGAATACTATCGCTCTGCACGTAAAACATTGTTAGCACACCAACATTCATTTGGGGTAGCATTACCAGCTTTGGAGAAAAAGCTGGAGACGTTTGTTCAAAAGTTTGAGGAATTCGATGTGCTTACTAGCGAAGGAAATTATTTGCAGGCGCGAGAAATTGTTATTGGCTTAAACCAAGAATCACAACAGACATTTGAATATATCAATGATGTCCCATCAATTTTGACTGAATTGCAAGTGAAGCTTCCAGGAGCGGTACAGGAATTACGAAGTGGCCAACGTGAAATGGAGGAGCAATCCTATTATTTACAGCATTTAGAGTTAACTGAAGAGCTTAATAAATTTGATGAAGAATTTGTGACATTAAAAAGTGAATTAGCAGAGCTTAACTTAAATGTTGTTAAACCACGTGTTACGGATATAAATGAAGAGATTGATCATTTTTACGATCTACTTGAAAAAGAGGTTATTGCTAAAAATTATGTTGACCAAAATTGTGATCGTTTATTAAGCTCAATCACCAATGTTATTAGTTCAACAAGATTAGTAAGTGATGAAGCAACCTTTGTGCAGCAAAGCTATCGCTTAAATGAAAAAGATGCAGAAATTCCAAAAGCTGCATTAAAGCAATTAGAGGCTCTACAACGTCGCTATGACTTATTGGCGATGCGTGTTAGAGAGGAAAAATCTGCATATTCAAGTTTGCAGGAAGAATTGATTGAAATTAACGATGAGCTAGAACAGATTCATGAGGAGCAAGGTCATTTGTCAAATACGATGAAGAAGCTACGAATTGATGAAAACAAGGCTCGCACGCAAGTAGAAAACTTAAAGAAAACATTACAAGAAACAGATCGTCTATTGAATAAGGCAAATATTCCAGGTATCCCTGAAGAGATGGATGCCCGTCTAGATGAGGCAGCAGAGCATATTTATTTAGTTATGCAAAGCCTGCAAGAGGTACCTCTCAACATGGGAACAGTTCATAATAATTTAAATGCTGCAACACTTTGTGTAGAGGATGTAAAAGCGAAGTCGCATGAATTAATTGAAAATGTAATGCTGATTGAGCGTATTATTCAGTATGGTAATCGTCATCGTGCAACAAATCCAAAATTGAATTCTCGTTTAAAAGAAGCAGAAGGATCTTTCAATCAATTCCGTTATTCCAAAGCATTAGAAGAGGCTGGAACAGCAGTTGAAGAAATGGAGCCGGGTGCTTTAAAGCGAATTCAAGAACTTGTAGCAGAAAAAACAGTGTCAAAATAGTCAAGTATAATAAGAAATTACAGAAGCTGTCTAAAAGGTATTGTCATTACTTTTTTGACAGCTTTGTTTTTATGATGCGGAATTTCTCCAAATAAATGTTTGTTGGGAAGACCTTCTCCAGACTTTTGGGGAATCTATATATGATGCCTCATCCCAATTATTGTTTAAAGTAGAGGTGTTTATAATGCAATTTTATAGTCGGGAAATGAATGAAATGTATGCGACTGATATATTAAATTGGAAATATGAAGAACCATATGATTTTTACAACAATGAACTTTGCGACGAATCGCTAAAAGAATTTCTTGAAAGTCCGTATTATTCTATTGTCAATGATAAAAAAGAGCTAGTCGGTTTTTTCTGTACAGGAACATCTGCGCAAGTACCTAAAGGACATGACTATGGCGCATATGTAGAAGAATGCATGGATGTTGGGGTAGGGATGAAGCCTGGGCTGACAGGAAAAGGTTATGGTGCGGAATTTTTTTCATTTATCTTAAATGAGCTACAACAAGAAAAAAATTGTCCTCTTCGTTTAACAGTAGCTACCTTTAATACAAGAGCCATTCACCTATATGAAAAATTAGGCTTTGAAAAAGTTATGGACTTCACTGCTTCAACTGAATTTATAACAATGAAGAAAGGTTAATGAATCAGCTAGTCAATTAAGAAAAATTTGTGGATCGCTTGTTTTTCTTGAACTACTAGTGTGAAATAAGCTTACAATACAGTTAAATATAGCAGAGTTGGCTTTTGCTGAAAGTAGAGGGTGGCATTTCAAAAAACGTATGCTATGTAAATAAGTTGATCTTCGTTACGACTGGGCGACTCCTCGGGGATTTGCGTTAGGGGAACGAAGGCTAAAATCATCACATCCTGTGATAAAACCTTCGTGACCAACATCGGTGCTGTTGCTGTCGCTGCGCTTTCGCACAAACAAAGCGGCTCATCGAACGCCCCCAGGAAGCTCTGCTCTGCGCGAAAGCGAAGCGACAGCAACAACAACAACAAAGCGCCCAGTCGGAACGGAAATCAACCCCACGTTATGGTGATGAGCCTAACAATGCAAAAATCAAATTTATTATGCTACTTAATTTTTAGTTAGAAACGTTCATAGTAAGTCTTTAAGGTGCCGCTCTATAAAGGGTGATTTTTCACATTAAAAGCAAACAAATAAGTGATTAAATTAGGATAATTGTTAAAGTTAGTAGTCAATTGCTGAAGATTGCGTTATGATAAATACCGTTAAATCAACGTTTTGAAAGTGTGTGAATATTAATGGAAGTTAATACAATCTATTTAGACAACAGTGCAACAACAAAACCTTTAAAAGAGGTTATGCAAGCATTTATGGTAGTGAATGAGCAGTATTATGCCAATCCTGCTTCCATTCATGCAATGGGTGTTGAATCAAACGAATTATTAATGCGTGCACGTGAGCAAGTAGCAGATATTTTGCATACAGAAGCAAAAAATGTGCTATTTACATCAGGTGGTACTGAATCCAATAACACAGCTATATTTGGTTTAGCACGTAGCAACACACATAAAGGAAATCATATTTTAACAACTGAAATAGAGCATCCATCTGTCCTAGAATCTGTGAAGCAACTTGAGCAAGACGGTTTTGATGTAGAATACTTGCAGGTAGATGAAAACGGAGTTATTTCTTTAGAGGAGCTTCGCACAAAAGTGCGTAAGGATACCATTTTAGTAAGTATGATGCATGTAAATAATGAAATGGGTGCAATTCAACCAATTTTTGAAGCTGCAAAAATTATTCATGAATCGAGTCGTGCAGCTTTTCACGTAGACGCGATACAAAGCTTTGGGAAGTTACCGATATCATTTAACGATGACGAGGGACCAGACTGTATTTCAATTTCAGGTCATAAAATTCATGGCTTTAAAGGTTCGGGTGTACTCGCATTCCGTAAAAAGATGAAATGGCAACCGTATGCACTTGGCGGAGGGCAGGAATTTGGTTTGCGTAGTGGAACAGTAGCTGTACCGCAAGCTGTAGCCTTATCCAAAGCAGCCCGAATAGCCATAGCGACGATGAGTGACCGTGCGAAAAAATACCGTCAATGGTATGAAGAAATATGTACGCAATTACGTGGATATGGGGATGTAGTGCATATTTTATCAACACCAAAAGGAGCGGCACATATTTTATCTTTTAGTATTCGCGACTTAAAAGGTGAAGTCATTATCAATGCATTGCAAAAGCGCAATGTAATTGTATCGACATCGAGTGCATGTTCATCGAAACAGACAAAAACAAGTCATGTTGTTGAAGCTCTAAATATCGATGAGCATTTTAAAAATGGTGTTATTCGTATAAGTTTTGGCGCGCATGTAACAAATGAAGATATAGAAAAGTTTAAACAAGTATTAGATGAAGTATTGACTGAACTTAAAGGAGAATTATAAAAATGATTTGGAAAGAAATTTTAATTCGATATGGAGAGCTTTCTACAAAAGGCCGCAACAAGATGGATTTTATTCGTCGTTTACGTGAGAACATTCGTCATGCGTTTTCGGATTTAGGACATTTACACATTCGCACAGAGCGTGATCGAATGTTTATAGCCATTCAAGATGAAGCACAAATGGATGTTCTATTAAAAGGATTACCTAAAATTTTTGGTATCCAATCATTTAGTCCCGTGGCAGCATGTGAAAAAGATATCGAGGCCATGAAAAAACTTGCCATAACAATTATGGATACATTTAAAAATGAGCAGCTTACTTTTAAAGTAGAAGTAAAGCGCACAGATAAAACATTTCCGTTAGAATCACATGCCATTCAACGCGAAATTGGTGGTTATGTATTACCACAATATCAAAATTTATCAGTAAAGGTGAAGAAGCCTGATATCGAACTTCGTGTAGAGGTGCGTCATGATGCAACATATATGATGGCACAAGTAATTCCGGGTGCAGGTGGAATGCCTGTAGGCTCGAATGGTAAATCTTTATTAATGCTTTCAGGTGGTATCGATAGTCCTGTTGCCGGTTATTTAATGATGAAACGTGGAGTGCGCTTAGAAGCGATTCACTTCTTTAGCCCACCATATACAAGCCAAAATTCATTGGAAAAAGTAAAGGTACTTGCTAATGAATTAACGAAATTTGGAGCTAGTATACGTTTACACGTTATTCCTTTCACTGAAATTCAAGTTCTTATAAAAGAAAAAGTACCTTCTAATGTATCAATGACAACAACTCGTCGTATGATGCTAAAAGTTGCTGACAAAGTACGTGAAGAAATTGGTGCACTAGCTATTGTTACAGGTGAAAGTCTTGGACAAGTAGCGAGTCAAACTCTTGAAAGCCTTACAGCTATTAATGCCGTAACGAACACACCGATTTTACGTCCATTAATCTCATCAGATAAATTAGAAATTATCGATATTGCAGAGAAAATTGGCACATACGAAACGTCTATCCAGCCATTTGAAGACTGCTGTACAATTTTTACTCCTGCAAGTCCAAAAACAAAGCCAAAGCTTGAAAAGGTTGAGCATTACGAAAGCTTCTCGGATTTTGATGAACTCATCGAACGAGCAGTGAAAAATCGTGAAGTCTATATTTTCCCGAAAAAAGAACAAGAAGCAGATAAATTTGCGGATCTTCTATAGAAGAAACTTGTGATTTCATAAGAACCGACTCAAATGTCCATTTGAGTCGGCTTTTTTTGTCTACTTCCTTCTGAGGTACAATTTACCTATAATTTTTTTGTATTAAAAATCTAATAACGCACATTCTATATTCACAAGGAGGTGAGAAACATGACAAACAACAACAACCGCAGTTCAAACAAGCTTGCTGTACCTGGTGTAGAGCATGCACTTGATCAAATGAAATACGAAATTGCACAAGAATTTGGTGTTCAATTAGGAGCTGACGCTTCAGCTCGTGCTAACGGTTCCGTTGGCGGTGAAATCACTAAACGTCTTGTACAAATGGCAGAATCTCAATTAAAAGGTATGCCAAACAACCAATAATTGCATAATCAGCAATTAAAATTAAAACCAGTGACCGTAAAAGGCACTGGTTTTAGTTTGTTTAAATTGTTTATTTTTTATCCCGTTTTAACGGGCAGTAATTTATCTATATCAAAAGAGAAGCGTCAGGTGCTCCCATTTC